>CAZSIJ010000001.1:0-223777 GCA_964607065.1 uncultured Desulfobulbus sp.
ATTGTATTGAGTATCCATTTCATTACCTTGTGGCGGAACCAGATAAAAGAGCAGCATAAGCCCAAAACGGTTCACAGTTTTTCATTTCTCTGCTTTTGTCGCGATGCGCATTGCTCAGGCACTCCTCACGCAACTTCTTGAGGGCCTTAACTTTTGCGGGCGAGACAATTAAGCAGCTTTTTCGGGCCAAGTCACTCTTTTTATGCTGGTCGTATCTTGAAACGAATCAAACAGAATCGGAGATAAGGCAGGAATCATCGAAGTAGGCATCAGGTGCGACAAAATGATCTACGCCACCCACTGTTACTCTCTGATATTTTAGCACTATTAAATGGTTACCTGCTCACTACCAAGAAATTATCGGTCTGACAACCGTAAATCAAAGGAAGCAAGGAGGCTTACGAGGGGAAGGTCTTTCTTTGTTGTTTTCATGTACTGCAAAAACACCTTCTTGACGGAAGCAATCGGGCCAGCCAGCAAAAGAACGAGTGCTATCGAGGAAATTCGCCCCGGTACGCCATAGCCTGGTCGCCAATTTCCTCCCGTGATTTGCCGATAATGGCGAAGGTCCCCATCTCCTCGATCATCCTGAGCGAGGCCTCGATAATACCGAACACCAAAGAGCAACCCGTACCCTCACCAAGGCGCATGTTCATGTCAAGCATGGGCTCAAGCCCGGTGATTTCTTTCAACAGTTTAGCCCCTGGCTCAAAGGAAATATGCGAAGGAATCATGTACTGGACTGCCTCGGGTTTGAGACGAATGGCCACCAATGCGGCGACGTTGGAAATGAGCCCATCGGTCACCACCGGCACCCGGCGAGCGGCGCAGGCCAGATAGGTTCCAGCCATACCGGCGATATCGAGGCTACCCACTTTCGAGAGCACGTCGAGGGCATCATCGACATCGGGCCGGTGCAACTGAACCGCCTTTTTCACCACCTCTTTTTTCCGTTCAAAGGCCTCATCCGTCAAGCCAGCACCCCTGCCGACCACCCGGTCAATATGGGCCCCTGTAAAGGCATAAAGCACGGCACTGCTGGCGGTGGTGTTACCAATGCCGATTTCTCCGGTGCCGATCAGGTCGTAGCCTTGATCAATAGCGGTATTAGTGACCTCGATACCGACCTCGATGGCCCGGATCGCCTCCTCCCGGGTCATGGCCGGTTCTTTGAGGAAATTAGCTGTACCGTAGCGAATCTTGCAGTTAATCACCTTAGGCAAATCAACATCAACCTGGATGCCGATATCGACGGCGATAATATCGGCTCCAGCATAGTTGGCGAGAAAATTACCCCCCATCCGCCCGGAGGTGACAAAATCGGCGCCAATGCGGGTGATGTCCTGGGGATACATGGCGATCCCCTCGGAGTAGACGCCATTATCGGCCATCATGATGATAATGGCTTTTTTGTTGATGCTGTTATGAATCTTTCCGGTGATTCCGGCTACCTGCCGTGCGATATCTTCAAGTTTGCCGAGGCTGCCCGGCGGTTTGAGGCAGTAATCGATCTCTTTTTGGGCTGCGGCCATCACCGCCTGATCGGTCGGGCCAATGGCGTCCAGGGTTTGCTGAAGCAGCTGCATTCTCTTTCCTCTTACCTGTAATTAAAACGAATAAGGATCGGCAAAGTACCCATGAACTCAATTTCGGTCAGGGTGGCGTTATCGACCTTAAACTTCCAGTAACCCGTGGAGACCGATTCGCAGAAGAAATGGGCCAGCAGGGACCGGATGCAGCCGCCGTGAGAAACCACGGCCACTCGTTTGCCAGGATTATAAGAGACAACCTCGGACACAAAATCAATTACCCGATGCTTGAAGGCGGCAAAGGCCTCGGCGCCTGGGATCTGCGTCAACTCCCAATCCGTGAGCCAGAGTTGCCAAATATCCGGGTATTGTTTGGCGATCTCGGAAAAATGCATGCCCTCCCATTCGCCAAAATGGAATTCCTGTAGGCTGCTGTCGGTAATGATGGGGGCATCTGCCCCAAAAACAAGCGAAGCGGTTTCCACTGCCCGCGAGAGCGGGCTGGAAAAGATGGAATCAACCTCAAGGGCATTGATCCGCTCCCCAAGCGTAGCGGCTTGCAGACGGCCGTGATCGTTGAGAGGGGTATCGGTACTGCCCATGAGGATGCCGGATTTATTCTGCTCGGTTTCACCGTGGCGGATCAGATAAAGTTTCGTCGTATTCATATGAGATATTTCCATACAAGGAGAAAAACAAGAAAGGCGTTAATTTCAGCCAACTCGACAGTCGCGCCAATGGTGTCGCCGGTGATGCCGCCGAGCCGCTTATTTAAATAGAAGGCAAACAGCACCGCCAGCAGGATCGTGGAAACATGGAGAATAACAACCACCATGGCCACAAGGCGTGGTTCCAGCCCCCAGAGGGCCAGCACCCCGGTAACGAGTGCCAGTGAAACACAGGTGGCGGCCGCAGCCTGGGCCAGCCCCGTTTGATTGACATAATCGCCGATACCCCGTTCCTCGCGGGCATAGCGGGCAACCGCCGAATGCCAGACCAGGGCCATCCGGCCGAGCACAGGAGTGACCAGGACGGCCAGGGCTGCGCCGCTCGTTGGTATATTATGCAGGAGGAGATATTTCAAAAAAACGGTGAGAACAATCGCTATCACCCCATTGGCGCCCAGAGTTGAATCCCGCATGATCTCAAGCATCCGCTCGCGCGATCGGTAGCAAAAAAGCCCGTCAGCGGTGTCGGCAATCCCGTCCAGATGCAGGCCACCGGTAATCAGGATCAAGGCAATCACCGCTACTATTGTCGCCAGCTCGGCACCCAGCAGCCGGTCAGCCACGAGAAAGGCAATCGTGGCGGGCAGAGCCGCCAGCAGGCCGACCAGCGGCATCCATTTCATCCCCTGAACAAAGCGCTCCGCCGTAAACTCTATGGTCACCGGGATCGGATACCGGGTCATAAACTGGATCATCAGAATAAGCGATTTCACGCTGTCATCCTCACAGGCCTTTGATCTGCATCGGAATACCGGAAACCACCAAAAAAACCTGCGCAGCAGCAGCCGCCATCCGTTGATTAACACGACCTGCGCAGTCGCGGAAAAAACGGGCGAGAGGCGACAACGGCACGATACCAAAGCCGACCTCGTTGGTAACGGCTATCACCTCAGCGCCGCTCTCACCGGCAGCTTTGATGATGGCCTCAATTTCAGCCATGACGTCCGCCTCGATAGTGTGCAACTGCGCAACGGCGGGATTATCCCAGTCAACAGCGTGCGTCAAGATTCTGTTGGTGATCATCACGGTCAGGCAATCAAGGAGGATACCCGCATACTGATTGCCCTGGTCGGCAATGATCTCCGAGGGGCTGGTAGGCGTCTCAAAGGTCTGCCAGGCAGCCGGCCGCTGTTGCCGGTGCTGGGCAATACGGTCCTCCATCTCAAGGTCCAAGGACTTGGCCGTAGCGATATAGGCTATGTCTGCACCGGTATTCGCCGCCAGCTGTTCGGCATAGCTGCTCTTGCCGCTTCTCGCTCCGCCGGTGATAAGAATAATGCGCCCCATGGTTTTCACAAAAGAATGCTGAATAGTTACAGAAAAAGAGTGGTTCGTCGAAAGAGGAGTCGTATGCCGTTGCAACGGCAGCGGTGTCTCATGCCTCGAAGACCCACGTCCTGGGGGAGTGTCTGGCTTTTCCGCTTGTTGCGGAATCACAGTTGCGGGCAGCACGGGACTTACACCCGTTTCCTCCAGATGAAAAAAACCGGCACACTATATCGGCGCGCACAGCAAGTTTATATATCGAATTCAGGGGGAAAAAGATAGAGACAATGTGAACGGCCGTAGCGATGCGAATAGGTACTCCCCACACCCTTTTCCGGAGTCCGTTGAGGTAAAAGCAGCAGATCCACAGTCAGATGCCAGAGAGCCTTCTCCTGGAATTCCCCCTGCTACTTGCAGGCAAAAAAGGTGACGTAGTTGCCGATCTCAGCAATACCCGCCTGCTGGATACCGTCAGCCAGCATGTTCTTGTTATGATCTGGTGATCGCCGCCACCCCTCAAACTGCTTCAACGGGTTAGTGTAATTCCAGCCGACATTTTCGACACAGAGGTGGCTCCCGGACTGGTCAAACCGCTCCTGGAAATTGCGATGACTGAGCATCTTCTGCTGAAACATCTCAAAGCTATGTTTCTGTGCCAAACGGACGAGACCCGGCTCAAAACGCAGCGTGTTGAGTCCATTTTCCTGCCGATACTGATTAATCTGCGCCAACAACGTCTCGCCAAAAAGGGTGACATCAGCGGGCCGCTTTTCTTTGGCCTGCGCCGAGACGGCCGCCACCGAGAACACCAGCAACACTATAAAAAGCAACATTTTCGTTTTCATTGATTTCACTTCACACTCAAATAAAGGCCACCTGCTTAACAGCTTATCGAGCGGAACAGGTCTCATTTAAGACTTATTTCTTTTATCAAAAAAATCGGGATAGAGTTTTACGCACAATCAGGGCAGATTCCGTGACTAAACTCAACCTCTGAATGCTCCTGAATGTACGCCTCAATCTGTTCCCAATAACCGCCGTCATTGCGTATTTTCTTGCATGAAGCGCAAATAGGCACCATGCCGCTGAGTTGCCTGATATCAATCAAGGCTCGTTCTAACTCCTGATTTCTCAAGCGAAGTTCCTGCTGTGATCGCGTACGTTCTGCTATTTCCTGCTGGAGTTGTGCATTGAGTTCTTCCACCTTCGCTTTGCCATCAGATGAAAACGAGCTCAACGCCTCGTTGCGAAGCCCCATGGCAAGTGCACGCAAACTAGCGGTATGCATCACTTTACCTGTCTGGGCCAGAATGGCGATAAAGACAAAGCCCAAAAACCCCAGCACTGTGTACACCACCCCTCCTTCTGCAAGCAATCGAAGCGATAACGGCACCATGGACAGCAAGAGAAATGAAAGATAGGACGGCGTCCATATACAATACTTGGCAACCGCAACTGAACTTAGGGCCGAGATGCATATTGGCCAGACCAGCTGATGCAAAGGAGAATTATTCGGCCATAAAATCAAGGGCGGCAAAGCCCACATCAAACCAGACGCGACCACACCAATGACTTGCAGCTTTGCCCACCGATAGATATCAGCCCCAACTGGCGCCTTTTGTTGACAAGCGGCATTCAGGAACCCTCTTGCAATGGTGAACAGAAACAAAACACCGACCCACAGACAAAGTTTCCATTGAGGAATAACGTGCCAGAGGATAACGCAAGCCGAAATCGCAATAAAAAGGGTCCCAACCAGACCTCCCCATGTTTGCTTATACAGCTGTTGTACCTGTGCCTCGCAAACCTTAAGGGTAATGTCAGAGTTTTCCTTGGTCTCCCATGCATCTCTAGTTTCGTTCATTTCCATGCAATGTCTCTACTCATCGTTGCCACGTATGCAAGGCTCCAAGGTAATTCGTTGATTTCAAATTACTTTCTCTCCCGCGCCTGCCTGCTCCCTATCCTTGGAGTGATCCTTGGCCACCAGCATATAGATGGAAGGGATGACGAACAGGGTGAAGAGGGTGCCGATCGCCATACCGCCGACCAAAACCAGACCGATGGAATTTCGAGCTGCGGCACCGGCACCGGTGACCAGGGTCAGGGGGAAATGGCCGGCAATGGTCGCCCCGGTGGTCATCAGGATAGGCCGCAACCGGGTCATGGCAGCTTCCAGCACCGCTTCTCGCTTACCCAATCCACTCTCTTGCAGTTTGTTGGCAAACTCAACAACCAAGATACCGTTTTTTGACACCAAACCGACCAGGGTCACGAGACCGACCTGCGAGTAAATATTCAGCGTTGTGGTCCATCCCTTGGTCCAGAAAGGTACATTGGGGTCGGGCATTTTGAGGAAGGTGAAAATAAGGGCACCGAACATAGCCAAAGGGACGGATCCGGCCAGGATGACAAAGGGGTCCCGGAAGCTGTTGAACTGTGCCGCCAGCACCAGGAAAATGAGGAGAATCGCTAGGCCAAAGGCCTGGACAAACTTATTGCCTTCAACCCGGAGCTGCCGCGACTCACCCGTGTAATCAAGCACATAACCCTGGGGCAGAATCTTAGCCGCCTCATCCTCCAAAAATCGCAGGGCCTCGTCCAGAGGCCGAACGGCGACCCCGCTGATAATGACGGCATTCAACTGCTGAAACCGGTTGAGCGAGCGCGGCACCGTGCTGTTCTTCAGGGTGGCGATGGTGGAGAGCGGCACTAGTTGCCCGGCGGGACCGGTGACGTACACATCTTTGAGCTGATCGGGGTTGAGACGGTCCACCCGCATGACCTGGGGCACGACCTTATAACTGCGGCCAGCGATATTGAAGCGGTTAACAAAATTGCCGCCCACCATGGTCGACAGATCGGCCCCGACCTGTTGCAGGTTCAAGCCGAGGGTGGCCACCTTGTCGCGATCAATGACGATCTCCGCTTGGGGTTGATCGATCTTGACATCAATCATGGGTGGAAAGGCGAACATATGGCTCTGCATGGCCGCCAGCTGAATTTTTTGGGCGAATTGGAGGATCTGCTCCGGCTCAGCCGTTGAGGCCAAGACAAACTCCACCGGGAACTGGCCGCCGCCAGGAAGTGCGGGAGGCGTCACCGGAAAGACGCGAATACCAGGGATGCCACGCAACTTCTGCCCGACCTCCGGCATGATCTCAAAGATCGTCCGTTTGCGTTCCTGCCAGGGCTTGACCACCATGCCGCTAAAGCCTGAGCTAGGCATGGTCAGCTGGAAAACAAAGTTGGTTTCGGGCACACTGAGGAACGCCTTGTTCACCGCTGCGGTAAAATGGGTGTTCTGATCGAGAGTGGAGTTGGCGGCCGAATCGACGATCCCGAAAATAACCCCCTGATCTTCAGTGGGTGCCAGTTCCCTGGCCGACATCTTGAACATGGGAATGGTCAGCAACCCGAGGACAATCCACACCAGGTAGACCGCAGGCCGGTAGTTGAGAGTGGCTTGCAGCCAGCGGCCGTAGGCGGCCCGCAGCCGTTTGAAATCACGTTCTATCTTACCGGCAAACCCATGTTCAGTCATTCCCGCCTTGAGCATCCGGGACGACATCATCGGTGACAAGGTCAGGGCGACCACACCAGAGATCGTAACCGCGCCTGCCAGGGTAAAAGCGAATTCACGGAACAGCGAGCCGGTCAAACCGCCCTGAAGCCCGATGGGCGCATAGACCGCCGCGAGGGTAATGGTCATGGAAATAATCGGGCTGACCAGTTCACGAGCACTGAGCAAAGCAGCATCGAGGGGCGACTTTCCCTCGCTGAGATGACGCTCGACATTCTCCACCACAACAATGGCATCGTCGACCACCAGTCCCACGGAAAGGACGATCGCCAGCAGAGTCAGCAGATTGATCGTAAACCCGAACACCTGCATGAGAAATATGGCCCCGATGAGCGACAAGGGGATGGTGACCACCGGAATGAAGGCGGAGCGGAGGGACCCCAGAAAAAGAAAGATGATAATAACTACGATCAGTAAGGTCTCGCTCAGAGTTTTGACCACCTCCTGGATAGCATTTTCGATGTAGGCAGTGCCGTCATACGCGATACGTCCGGTCAAACCGTTGGGCAGTTGTTTGCTGATGGCCTCCAGCTCAACCCGGACCCGCTTGATCACATCCAGGGAGTTGGCGTTAGGTAGTGGCCAGATGCCCATGAAAACGGCTGTCTGCCCGGAGAATCGCACCTCGGCTTCGTAATCCTCGGCACCCAGCACCACCTCGCCGATATCCTCGATACGGACAATGGCACCGTTCTGTTCGCGTATCACCAGGCGCTTGAAGTCATTGATTGAGCGCATATCGGTGTTGACCGTCAGGTTGACTTGGATCATCGAACCTTTGGTCTTGCCCACCGCTGCCAGGAAATTGTTGGCGGCAAGCGCCTGACGCACCTGTACAGGGCTGACGTTGAAAGCGGCCATGCGTGCCGGGTCGAGCCAGATGCGCATGGCAAAGGTCCGCGCCCCCAGGATTTCAGCCCGCTGGACGCCCTGGAGAGCTGAGAGTCGCGGCTGCACAATGCGAACCAGGTAATCGGTAATCTCGTTCTGCTGCAGGACATCAGAGGTAAAGCTGAGATAGGCCGAGGCAAACTGGCTATCCGCTGATTCAACATTGATAATCGGAATTTCAGCCTCGGGCGGCAGATCGCCGCGCACCTGATCAACCTTGGAACTGATCTCGGACAGTGCCTTGATCGGGTCGTAGTTGAGCCGCAGACGGGCAGTGATGGTTGATCGGCCCTGAGTGCTTTGAGACTGGATATAATCGATGCCATCGGCGGCAGCAATAACGCGCTCTAGGGGGGTGGTGATAAAGCCGCGGACCAAATCGGCATTGGCGCCGACATAGGTGGTGGTGACCGTTACCGCCGCATTATCGCTGCGCGGATACTGCCGGACATTGAGCGAACCGATGGCCTGCAAACCAGAAATGATGATCAGCAGACTGAGCACCAAGGCCAGCACAGGCCGCTGGATAAAAATATCAGTGAATTTCATGTTCAACTGTCCTTGGGTTTGGGAGCCAACTTGAATTCGGGTGCCAGCGAATTATCGACGACTACGCCTTGACCGTTGCGCAGCTTGAATACCCCGGTGCTCACCACGGTCTCTTCGGCTTTGACTCCAGAGAGCACCGCCACAAAATCGCCGCGTTTCTCGCCAAGCCGTACGAACTGCTGCCGCACCACCTTGCCGGCTTTACCGCCCTCTTCCACCCTGGCATCTTCGACAATGAATACCGAATCGCTGTAGGGCGCGTAGAGAACAGATGTGGCCGGAATAGCCAGCACCGGATTCTGGATGGGCTGGACGATAGCCACATTGGCAAACATGCCAGGCCGCAGCAGCTCATCGGGGTTGGCAACCGTTGCCTGCACTTTGATATTGCGACTTGCTGCTTCGACATTCGGGTTCAAGGCGGTAATCTTGCCAGCGACCACCTGCCCGGCTGGCAGGGCATCCGAGGTAATCCTGACCTCAAGCCCTGGACGAATCAGGGGCAGCTGCTGTTGGGGCAGACTGAAATTGACGAAGATCGGATCCAGAGCCTGCAGCGAGACAATGGCTTCCGCTTCCTTGATGATCTGACCGATATTGACCAGCCTGATCCCCAATCGGCCGCTGAAAGGCGCCTTAATGGTTTTCTTGGCAATTGCGGCACGGATATTGTCGGCCTGAGCCTGCGCCTGTTTGAGTTGGGCCTCGGCGTTGTCATAGCTCGACTCGGCGACCACCTTGGTTTCGAGCATCTTTTTTGAACGCTCAAAGTTGATCCTCGCCAAGGCGACTGCGGCTTCGGCTGCCCGCAACTGCGCTGTCTCGGCAGAAACGTCCTGCTGCACCAACAGATCACCCGCCTTGACTCGTGTTCCCGGTTCAAAGGCAATGGCGGTCACCTTGCCAGTCATCTCGGCGGTGACCACAACCCCCTGCACCGCTTCCAGGGAACCGATGGCGGTAATCAGGGATTCCCAGGAGTCGGGCTGTGCCTTTGCTGCAGTCACAACCTCCAGCGGCATCTTCATCTGCTTGCCCTGTTTCATCATCGCTCGAATCTGCAGGGTCTTGATGCCCGCCAAAACGCCGAACACCAACACCACTCCGGCTACACACAAAAGAATAGACTTAATTTTCATTCTGCTCCCCACAACAAAAGAAAAGCGGCCCAGATCGTCCTCCGAAACCGCCAAATTCGCGATATTGCCAAGATAACACCACGGCCATGGAAGTCAATAAGATGCGCCAACTCAGGAAAATTCCTCGTCAATGTCCTTTCAATAAGAACGGAAGGGGGCGAGGTAACCATAGGAGCCAGGCCCGCATTCCGGATCATCAATCCCACAAAACTTTGCTGTTTCTTAACAATTCTTCACTGCACGCAAGTCACCTGACGTTCTATACTGGAGGTAGAAAAACTGGCAAGGAGGCCGATCAATTTCAGGAAGGAGAAACCAATCCCTGCCAGAGAGGTAACGCAGTGAAGATCGTACACCAAATCAACAATGAGCTGCAGCTTGTCAAAATCATGTTTTATGGACATGCCCGTGAAGAGAGCGCCCACAAAATCATTCAGCGGGCGATGGTCAAGGTGTTTGGCGGCGACTTTCAGGAGGTGGTTCTGGATTTACGCAAAGTCATTTTTGAAAAGTCGTCCTCGACGTTCCGACTTCACTCCCTGGTAGAAGTCTTCAAATCTGTCCTCCTGCAGAAAGAGCTACAGGTAACCATCATGTTCGACCTGGAGGATGGCGCCCGATGGATGTTTTTTGAAAAGGTGGCAAAATTTGATGGCATCACAATGCGCTATTTCACCAACCGGAAGGCCGCATTGCTCGGAGCCAGATTGTTTGCCGTTCAGCCTAAGACCTGTCCTGCTCTGAATCCAAAGAGGGGGGCGTCTAGAAACAATCTGTTCTAATCGACGACGGTAAAGCCCTTGGCGGCGATGGCCTGCCGCACCGCCTCGCCATCTATCGACCCCTTATAACGGGCCTCGCCCTTAACTACATCAATCTGGACCTCGATAGCGCCTAGAGCTTCCAGGGCTTTTTGGGTAGCAGCTGCACAGTGCTGACACTTCATGCCGCTAATATGGATAGTGGTCGTTGTCATGGTTATTTCTCCACATTTTCAATAGTTGTGATGGCAACTCCGCCCACCGGACAAGTTGGCTCGGTTGCCCTGATCTTGTCAATCAAAGCTGTCGTTGAACGATCATGCTCAAAAGATATCCGGGCCACCCGGCCTCCGGCAGCCTTGACTTCGGCAGCACCAACGATCTGCTCTTCTGGCCAGTCCGCACCTTTTACCAGCACATCCGGCATAAGAGCGGTGATGAGCCGAATCGGCGTCTCTTCCTCAAACAGGACGACATAATCGACGCATCCCAGCGCGGCCAACACCCGAGCCCGGTCATTTTCGCTGTTCACGGGCCGGCTCGGCCCTTTGAGCGCCCGGACCGAACAATCGGCATTCAGCCCCACCACCAGACAATCGGCGGTCCGACGGGCCTCTTCCAGATAGCTGACATGGCCGGCATGAAGAATATCAAAGCAGCCGTTGGTAAAGGCAACCCGACTTCCCTGACGACGAATAAGTGCCAGTTCCGAAAGCAGGCTGTCCATCTTCATGATTTTATGGCTATCCGCAGCCAACCAGGCCCGGTTTCCGGCGGGGTAAAAGGTGCGGCGCTGTTCTTCAAGCAAGGTATTATCAAGCGGACAACCGATGATCGTCGCCTCAGTACCTGCGGCCTGCACAACCGTTCCGTCCGGGCCGATAATCATGGAATGGCCGCCCATCTCCATCGTGCCGGTGCGTCCACAACCGTTCGCTGCCACCACATAGACCTGATTTTCGATAGCCCGAGCCCGTAACAACGTCTGCCAGTGACCGAGACGGGACAGAGGCCACTGCGCAGAAACGGCGAGGAGACGGCTACCGGCAAACACCTGCCGGCGCGCCACTTCAGGAAAACGGAGGTCGTAACAGACCAGCCCTCCGAAAGGGCCGCAGGACGTCTGTACAAGCGGAGCAGATGCCCCCCCCTGATAAAAGCGATCCTCCTGCCAGTAAGAAAAAAGATGCTGTTTCGACAGACGACCTATGACCCCGCCGGGACCGACGAGGTAGAGCATATTGAACGGGAGAGCACCATCCTCGGGCAGCGCCGTCAACGTACCGGCGATGTAGACCTGATGCTGCGCCGCCATCCGCTGCATGAATCCAAGGATTTCCGGGGTCCGTCGACCAAGCTCGACCGTGCGCTCGTACGCAAACCCGGTTGCCCACATTTCCGGCAACAACAGCAGGGTATCCGGGGTGGGCTGGTACTTGTCGACCAGATGCGCCACCTGTTCCATATTCAGGTCCGGCTCACCCAAGCTGATGGGGAACTGCACACAAGCAGCAGCGGGAAAGAGCTGTGGTGGTATCATCCGTTCAAGGCCTCCAGGGCGGATTGCGCAAGCCTCCCCACCGTGGTCTCCAGGAAAAAGCCGTCCTGGTACACCGTCACGGGGGTGGCATCAGTCGTCATTTTTTCTACGATTGGCTGCGTTCCGTCAAGACGAAGCGCTCCGGCAGCCATAGCTGCCAAGCCGCGGGTTTCCGCTTCTGCTACTCCCAGATACGGAGGGATATCATTACCCGCTCCTTTCTGCAGCAGCAGGTCGGGACGGCACTGGCTCAGGCGGGCAACGCCCCAGAGGAGCCCCCGCTGCAAGAGTGGGTGTTCGATATAATTGCCGTCCTGACAGATCTCTTCGCCGTCTTCCCGCATATACGAGAGCAGCATATGTACATACTCAGCAGCCAGTCCGGCATGTCGGCACATGATCTCGGCCAGGCATTCGGGTGCTCCCCAACCGATGCCGCCCGACTCGTCGTTGAGACTCCAGAGCAGACGCCGCATAATCACCCGAGCCTCTTCCATGTCCGCATCGGCCAGACGGGCAACCGAATCGCCCATACAGCTGATCGCCTGCCACCGAACCTGGGGATCTTCCCGACAAATTGCTGAGAACAACACGTTCACCACGTCCTTGGTCGGCAATTGCCGCAATGCCTCGATAACGCAAGACAGGTCCTGACCGTTGAACAGCGCCAGGACCTGTTGCTTGATCTTCCGACTGCTCACATTGCTTTCCCTGCTGTTTACGCAGCAGTGGTCGCCGGCATGGTGAAGACCCGTTTGCCCAGTTCCGCATCAACCATGAACAGACCGGAAGGATTATCTTTCACCAGCTTGAGCTTCTCAACAATCTCGTTAGCACTGGCCTCTTCTTCAACCTGCTCAGCCACAAACCATTGGAAAAAATTATTCGAGGCGTGATCCTTTTCGCTGATAGCCAGATCCACCAGATCATTGATCAGGCTGGTCACATGTTCCTCGTGTTTGAGGATCGCCTCAAAGGCCGCAAGGGGCGAGGCCCACGAGGTTTCCGGCTTGGCAATAGCCTCAAGAGTAACCTTGCCGCCACGCTCATTAACAAAATCATAGAATTTCATGCCATGCATCATCTCCTCCTGCACCTGCACCCGCATCCAGGAGGCAAATCCCTTAAGGCTGATCGACTGAAAATAAGCCTCCATCGACAGGTAAAGATAGGCTGAAAACATCTCGGCATTGATCTGATCGTTTATGGCCTTCTGTATCTTTTTCTTCAACATGGTGTTCTCCTTTGAAACAAAGCAGTTTAGATTGTTGTGATTACTCCAGATGAAACATCAAATTTCATTATAACCACAACCACGATGAATTCCAGACTCTCCTGGAAAAATATTGTTTTTTCACAACAAACCTGTTTCCGTGACGGCTTCAAAGGAAGCAACCGAGGAGGAATATATGCAGAAAACCATACTGATCACCGGCGCGACCTCCGGTTTCGGCAAAGCCTGTGCCGAGCGTTTCGCCAACGAGGGCTGGCGCCTGATTGTTACCGGCCGCCGGAAGGACCGCCTGCAGAAACTGCAACAATTGCTGCCCGGCACCCCTCTTCACGCTGTGGAGCTCGATGTCCGAGACCTCAAAAACATCGAGGCGATGATCGCTCAGTTGCCTGAGGATTTCCGCAATATCGACGTCCTGCTCAACAACGCCGGCCTGGCCCTGGGCCTGCAGGGAGCAGACAAGACCGATCTCAACGACTGGGAGATCATGATCGATACCAACATCAAGGGACTCTGCTACCTGACCCGCTGCCTCCTGCCGGCCATGGTGGAGCGCGACCAGGGCCATATTGTCAATATGGGGTCTATTGCAGGCACTTATCCCTATCCGGGCGGCAATGTCTATGGAGCGACCAAGGCCTTTGTCAAACAGTTTTCAAAAAACCTGCTTACCGATCTGGTCCAGACCCGTATCCGGGTTACCAACATCGAACCCGGGCTGGCGGAGAGCGAATTTTCGATTGTCCGCTTCCACGGGGATCGGGAGAAGGCTGATGCTGTCTACCGTGGCACCCAGCCCTTGAGACCTGCTGACATCGCCGAAATCGTTTATTGGGTGACCAGCGTACCAGCGCATGTTAACATCAACACGGTTGAGGTTATGCCGGTCTGTCAAAGTTGCGGGCCACTATCCATTCACAGACAGGCAGAGTGACAGGGAATTGTATGCGAAGAGTGGTGATTACAGGAATGGGTATTGTATCACCCCTGGGCGATACTTTGGCAGCGGTTCTTTCTTCCCTTCAAGAGAGCCGCTCCGGCATCCGCTACCATGCGCCCTATCGCGAAGCAGGACTGCGATCGCATCTCGGCGGTTTCACTCAAGTCAACCTCAAGGAACAAATCGACAAAAAAAATCTACGCTTCATGGGCAATGCCGCCGCCTACGCCTCAATCGCGATGCAGCAAGCGATCAATGATGCCGGCCTTGTCGATGAGGAGGTTTCTCATCCCAAAACCGGACTAATCATTGGTTCAGGCGGCACCTCGGCTGAAAATGTGGTTGCAGCCGCCGACACCATGCGCGAAAAAGGGTTGAAACGCCTCAGCCCCTTTATGGTGCCACGGACCATGAGCAGTACGGTTTCCGCCTGCCTGACCAGTGCCTTTCGCATCAAAGGCGTCTGTTATTCGATCTCCTCGGCTTGTGCCACAGGATCGCACTGTATCGGCGCGGCCCTGGAACAGATTCAGATGGGTAAGCAGGACCTTATCTTTGCCGGCGGCTCTGACGAAGAACACTGGAGCCAAACTGCCATGTTCGATGCCATGGGGGCGCTCTCCACCCGATTCAACGACACCCCGGAACGGGCATCCCGACCCTACGACCGCAACCGGGACGGTTTTGTCGTTGCTAACGGCGCAGGCATCGTGATCCTTGAAGAATTAGAACATGCTAAAAAACGCGGCGCGCGGATATACGGGGAAATCATCGGATACGGAGCAACCGCCGATGGTCATGAGATGGTCACCCCTTCCGGGGAAGGGGCGGCCCGCTGTATCCGGCTGGCGCTGGCGACAACAGAGGCACCGATCGACTACATCAATGCCCACGGCACCTCCACCCCCATCGGCGATCTGGTGGAATTGCAAGTTATCCGAGAGATCTTTGGTGACACCCATCCCCCGATCAGCTCGACCAAGTCGTTGTCAGGCCATTCCTTGGGGGCAGCCGGGGTCCATGAGGCGATCTATTGCCTGCTCATGCTAAACAACAACTTCATAACCGGCTCAGCCAACATCGAAGAAATGGATCCGGATGCGGTTGGCATGAACATCGTCGAGGAAAACCGGCAGGTGCCGCTCACCACAGTTATGAGCAATAGCTATGGCTTCGGCGGCACCAACGCCTGTCTGATTTTTCAAAAAAACAACCACTAAGCCACTCTCCCAGAGAAAACGGCACCGACCGTGCAGCTTAAAGCTGCATATCATTCTTTCTTGCGACTCTTCAGGTTGCTAAAGCTGTAGTCTGTTAGAAAAAGAAACTATGGTGCCCCACCTTTTCCGACCGAAGACCGGCAGAAGCGCTAACAGCGCTCAACACTACAGACTATCCACCTAGTAAGCTTCCTGCTCAGGAATCTTTTTCGGTACGCTGAGCATTATCATAGAGCGCGATAAAATTTATCGGTTCCATCAAAAACGGCATAAAACCGCCATCAACCGCCCCCTGACAGACAATCTGCCGGGTAAAGGGAAACAGCATCAACGGGCAATCAACCGCCAGGACACGATCATGATGTTCCTGCGGGATATTTTTCATGAAAAACACCGCAGCGTGCTCGATCTCGACGATAAACATCACGGAATCTTCGTTGTTTTTATCAAGCACCTTGGCAGTGATATGGATCGACACCTCCGCATGATCTTCATCGAGCTTGTTGTTCTTCAATTGCAGATTGAAATCAACCTTCGGATCCTGATTTTTCACTAAAAAAACCTTGGGCGCATTGGGGCTTTCAAAGGAATAATCCTTGATGTACATCTTCTGCATACGAAAAATCGGCAGATCCGTCTGGTTGGCTGTTTGATCAGTCATTATTTCTTCCTTTCTCTATATGGGTCAATAAAAGCCGAAACCCGTAAACAGATATCCGGCATGATTTGGGAAACAAGGTGTACCATAACAAGGAAACCCTTGCAGGAAAATCAAAAACGACTCAGTCATCGCTGAGGAACTGCTTCAAGAACATGCCTGTGTAGGAATCGGCATGGAGAGCGATTTCTTCCGGCGTACCGCTGGCGATGATCCGGCCACCACCGCTCCCCCCTTCTGGACCGATGTCGATCACATAGTCCGCAGTCTTGATGACATCCAGATTATGCTCGATCACCACCACGGTGTTCCCCCCATCGACCAGCCTCCCCAAAACACGTAACAGATGCTGGATATCAGATGGATGGAGTCCGGTGGTTGGTTCGTCGAGAATGTAGAGAGTCTTGCCGGTCGAACGCCGGCTCAACTCCTTGGCCAGCTTGACGCGCTGGGCCTCGCCACCTGAGAGGGTCACCGAGGATTGCCCTAGCGAGAGATAGCCAAGACCGACATCAGCTATCGTTTGCAATCTGTTTTTTATCGGTGGCACATTCTGGAAAAACTCCAGGGCCTCCTCGACGGTCATCTTAAGAATTTCGGCGATATTTTTCCCTTTATAGCGGACATCAAGGGTTTCCTCATTATACCGTTTGCCCAGGCATCGTTCGCAGGTCACATAGATATCAGGCAAAAAGTGCATGGCGATCCTGATAAGACCATCACCCTCGCAGGTTTCGCAACGCCCCCCCTTGATATTGAAACTGAAACGACCGGGCTTGTAGCCGCGCGCCCTGGATTCGGGCAATCGCGCCAGCAGTTCCCGTACCGGCGTCATCACCCCGGTATAGGTTGCCGGATTGGACCGGGGCGTCCTGCCGATCGGACTCTGATCGATATCAATCACTTTGTCCAGGTTCTCCAAACCGGAAAGAAGTTTCGGCCCTTGCTGGTAGCCCTTGCTATCAAAAAAATACCGCTGCGCCTCATGGAAAAGAGTTTCGATGACCAAAGAACTTTTGCCGGACCCGGAGACTCCGGTGACACAGGTCATCACCCCCAAAGGAAAACAAACTGAAACCTGTTGCAGGTTGTTGGCGCAGGCGCCATGGACCTGTATGCCATAGGCAGGACCGGACCGGAGGGGACGACGACTCGAAGGCACCTCAATCTTGAGGCGACCGGAGAGATAGCCGCCCGTCTGCGATCGTTCACAGTCGAGCAAGCCGGGAACCGGACCTGAATAGAGGATTTCACCGCCATGGACCCCCGCCCCCGGACCGATATCGAGAACATGATCGGCATTGGCAATAGTATCAGAATCATGCTCGACAACAATCACCGTGTTGCCCAGGTCACGCAGGTTCACCAAGGTTTTGATTAACTTGTGATTGTCACGCTGATGCAGGCCGATGCTCGGTTCATCGAGAATATACAGCACCCCGGCCAGACCGGAGCCGATCTGCGAGGCCAGTCGGATGCGCTGGGCTTCGCCGCCGGAAAGAGTGCCAGCTTTCCGATCGAGCGAAAGATAACTAAGCCCGACTCCCAACAGGAAAAAAAGCCGCTCGCGAATCTCTTTAAGGATGGGGCGGGCGATGATAGCCTGCCGTTCACCAAAATCCAGGTTTTCGAGTTCTTGCACCAATTGTTCGATAGCCAGCCGGGTGAGGTCAATGATCGACCATTTGCCGATCCGGACAGCCAGAGCCTCGGGTTTCAAGCGCGCCCCCGCGCAAACCGGGCAGGATTGCTCATTCATGAAGGCTTCCACATCTTCGCGCAGACGGGCGGAAGATGTCTCCCGGAAGAGCCGGTTCAAGCGGGGCACGATCCCCTCAAAGGCAATCTGCGAGGCCAGTTTCCGCCGGCCTTTACTGTGCACAAACTCAATTTTTTCCCTGCCCGTGCCATGCAAGAGCGCTTTCTTCACCTTAGCGGGTAAGTCGGCAAACGGCGTGTTCAGGTCAAAACCATAATGACGGGCGAAGGCCTCAAACCACTGGCCGGCCAGCATTGACAACCTCCTTCGACTCCAGGGGGCAATTGCCCCTTCCAAAAGACTGAGGGACTCGTTAGGGACAATCAATTTCTCGTCGATGAACTGATTAACGCCCAGGCCGCTACAGGAAGGGCAGGCCCCCTGCGGGTTGTTGAAGGAAAACAACTGGGTGGAAAGTTCAGGCACGGAGATGCCGCACTGATGGCAAGCCGCCGATTCGCTGAAGAGGAGTTCCTCGCCGCTGCCGGGAAAAACGGCAAGCATCGTTCCGGCACCAAGCCCCACAGCGGTACTGATCGATTCGTCAAGCCGCCGCCGTACAGAAGGTTTGATCACCAATCGGTCCACCACCGCCTCGACATAGTGGTGTTTATTTTTATCCAGGACGATGTCCTCGCTGAGCGGCCGTATCTCCCCGTCAACACGGACGCGGACAAAGCCCTCCTTGCGCAGACGCAAAAAGACCTGTTCATGCTGCCCTTTCTTCTGTTTGATCAGCGGCGCCAGCAACAGAACTTTTTCACCATCCTGCCGGTTGAGCAGGGAATCGAGCATGTCATGCACGGATTGGGAACGGATCGGTTGGTCGCACTGCGGGCAGTAGGGTTGCCCGGCTCTGGCAAAAAGCAGCCGGAGGTGATCGTAGATTTCCGTTACCGTGCCGACGGTTGATCGCGGGTTTCTGCTGGTGGTCTTCTGCTCGATGGAAACAGCCGGTGAGAGTCCTTCCAGCAAATCGACATCCGGCTTATCCATCTGCCCAAGAAACTGCCGGGCATACGTTGACAGAGATTCCACATACCTCCGTTGCCCTTCCGCATACAAAGTATCAAAGGCCAGGGTTGATTTCCCCGAACCAGAAAGCCCGGTAAACACAATTAATTTGTTGCGAGGCAAATCAACGGAGATGTTTTTCAAGTTATGCATGCGCGCACCACGGATGCGCAAGTATTGGGGTTCCATGATTTTTTCTCTAAACGGAACGTATTAAAGCTCTTCCCAGGCATCAGCCTGTCGAGCAAAACAATCCAGAGCTGTATGCGGCACACCCGGTGAAGGCAGGAGCATCGAGTTATGGTTTGACATAGTATTGAAAAGACAGTGAGAAAATTTCATTTACCATAACATATGCCTATGGTAGATTGAGGCATTATTGTAGCCATGAATTGTCAACAATCAATACAGCAAATATACCACTATGTATTTTCAAGATATCATCGCCACCTTGAACAGCTATTGGGCATCCGCGGGCTGCGTCGTCTTGCAGCCCTACGACATGGAAGTTGGGGCAGGCACCTTTCACCCCGCCACCCTGCTCCGCGCACTGGGACCAGAGCCCTGGAAGGCGGCCTATGTGCAACCTTCTCGCCGCCCCACCGATGGCCGGTACGGCGAGAACCCCAACCGCCTGCAGCACTATTATCAATATCAGGTTGTGATTAAACCGTCACCGCAGGATGTGCAGGCAATGTATCTTGAAAGCCTTGAGAAATTCGGCCTCAACTTGCTGGAACACGATATTCGTTTTGTCGAAGACGATTGGGAGTCGCCAACCTTGGGTGCCTGGGGCCTAGGTTGGGAAGTCTGGCTCGATGGCATGGAGATCACCCAGTTCACCTATTTTCAACAAGCAGGTTCCATTGATCTCAAACCGGTAACCGCGGAAATAACCTACGGACTGGAACGGATCGCCATGTATCTGCAAAAGGTCGATTCCGTCTATGACATCGCCTGGAATAAAGACGTATCTTACGGGCAGATATTCCATCAGGCAGAAAAAGAATTTTCCGCGTTCAATTTCGAAGAAGCCAATGTCGGTGACCTGACTGTTGCCTTCGATAATTACGAGCGTGAGGCCCTGAAACTCGTTGCCAAAGATCTCATCCTCCCCGCCTATGACTATTGCCTAAAGTGCTCCCACACCTTTAATTTACTGGATGCGAGGAAGGCCATCAGTGTTGCTGAACGCACCCGATATATCGGCAGAATTCGTAACATCGCCCGACAGGTTGCCCAGCGGTATGTCGAGCAGAGGGCCTCAATGGGACACCCTCTCCTGCAGGGAGCGGTGTAATCCCTCAAAAAAGCTGAAAAGATTAAAAATCTTCTGGCATTCCAAAATGTTTTAAAGTACAAATTTGCATTGTTTGCAGTTAATGTCACAATCCATCCTTGTTCAGACGGAATAGTTCGAATACCTGTGCTACACATTCATTCTCCGTTACTTGCTTGCACCCCCCTGCCGAATGTTCTTCTTTCGCAGTCTCTCCCACAATTATACATGGGGTTCCCGCTGAGTGAAAAATTCCAGCGGTCCATCCTTCCCCCCATTGCGATAAGAACTAAAACAGGCAGCTCCCTATTACCGCATTCTCTTCTTTTACACCTCACACTGCTCAAATCTACAGTGTTTCATACCGATAACCTTGCCACTGTTCACCCGCCTGTCTCCATCCGCCCCAGTAGGCCTGAGGTTCCATGATCACCTGCTCTCGTGCTTTATTGTTACAATGACGTCAAACGATGTTTGTCTTTATCATCCCTTCTTGTACATTCCCACCGCATTCACGCAGTGGACTTTTCACTTCAATCCTTTCAACCGCCCTGAATCTCTTCCCAAAAGAGCAACTGCCCAGGGATGGTTTGGCGAAAGCATATCGCATCGCATCAAAAGTGAAAACCGCACCAAGCAGAGGATTGAAATCACCATGGGTACAAAAATAAAACTGAAACATCTGCAATTTTCCTTGCCCGCAGGCGAGAACTCTCGTGAGGGAGCTGAAAACACAGCAGATATTTGCAAGAAAGAGTACTGAACTCAGCCGAGGGGCCGCATTTAATGTTGTTTTTTCGGGTTTTACAAAACGATCACATTCCAGTTCACCGCACAAACGGTCACTGAAAAGGTATCTGAAGTTTAACCCCTTTTAAAAAAGATCCCGCAGGGGTCAGATTGTCAGGTCACATGACACAAGGAGGAACGGAAATGGCAGAAGGAACGGTAAAATGGTTTAATGATTCCAAGGGATTCGGCTTTATCCAGCAAGATGGCGGCAAGGATGTTTTTGTCCATCATTCCGCCATCCAAGGGCAAGGCTTCAAATCTCTTAAAGAAGGCGAACGTGTTAAATTTGACGTCGTCAGCGGGGCCAAAGGTCCGGCTGCTGAAAATGTCGTCAAACTGTAAGACGGCAAAAATGCTCCACGCACGGTAACCACCCTGGTTGACAGCCGAGTGGGCCGTGCGTGGTTCTTCCACATTTTTCCTGGAGATTATTGTGGCTAAACCGACGATCTCTCCTTCACTACCGCAGAAGAGGTTTGCACGTTATATCTGGCTGGCCTCGGTGCCGATAGAAAAAAGTCCTTCCCTGCGCTGCCACAAACAGGCAAGCGCCGTTACCTTGATCAACCAACCCCCACTTTTTCACGAACAACCTGCACCCAACACAAAACATCCTGCCTGCAAAATTTCGTGATTAGATGACCTGCTAGCCCTCAAGCACACGATAGAAAAAAAACCTTGCCTGGTCGAAATCCAACATTGCCAAGCAAGGGGAACCGATTCAGGAAATTACTAATCAAGAAGCCGAACCGCGCCTTGATCGGCGGAAGCGGCAAATCGCGCATAGACCTGCAAGGCTTTTGATACCTCACGATCCCGTGTTGGGGAAAAGGCAAGCACACCTTTCGTCATTTCCCGCCTGTGGCGCGCAGCCAACTCCTCGTTGCTGACCAAAAGTGAAATGGTCCGCTGCGGAATATTGATGTCGATGCGGTCGCCGTCCTCAACCAAAGCGATCGCTCCGCCACTCGCCGCTTCAGGCGAAACATGCCCTATGGAGAGCCCAGAGGTCCCGCCGGAAAAACGACCGTCAGTTACCAGAGCACAAGCAGTTCCCAGATGCTGAGACTTGAGATAGGATGTGGGATAGAGCATTTCCTGCATACCCGGCCCGCCCTTAGGCCCCTCATAGAGGATGAAAACCACATCACCGGCATGCACAGCCCCGGCGAGAATCGCCTCACAAGCCGCATCCTGGGAATGATAGACCCGTGCAGTGCCGATAAAATGGAGAATGGATGTATCCACTCCGGCAGTTTTAACGATACAGCCTTTTTCAGCAATATTGCCGTAAAGGACAGCCAAACCACCATCGCGGGAATAGGCGTGTTCAAGATCGCGGATACAGCCGGCTTTACGGTCGGTATCCAATTCCGCATACAGGGTGTCCTGTGACCCCATGACCAAGTTACGAACCCCAGCCGGGGCGCTGCGGTACAGGACCTTAGCCTCCTCCAAAACACTGGAGGTCATGATGTCGTACTGCGCCAGTGCCTGGTTAAGGGTGAGACCATCGACCCGATGCACTGTACCGTCAAGCAGGCCAGCCCGGTCCAATTCGGCCAAAATGGCGATAATACCGCCCGCCCGGTTGACATCTTCGACATGATAGGATGAGCTAGGTGCGACTTTGCAAAGGTTGGGAACCTTGCGGGACAAGGCGTCGATGTCCTTCATGGTGAAATCGACCCCGGCCTCATGAGCAATAGCCAGGATATGAAGCACAGTATTAGTCGATCCGCCCATGGCTATATCCAGAGCCATGGCATTACAGAAGGCCGCACTAGTGGCAATCGAACGAGGCAAGACCGTTACATCGCCTCGATCATACCAGGCCTCGCACATGGCGACGATCTGTACCGCCGCCTGATCGAAGAGGGCCAGCCGGGCACGGTGGGTGGCAACCACGGTGCCGTTGCCCGGCAGTGCCAAGCCGAGAGCTTCATTCAGGCAGTTCATCGAGTTGGCGGTGAACATACCGGAACATGATCCACAGGTTGGGCAGGCGGAACGCTCAACGGCAGCAATTTCATCGTCGCTGACCGAGGCGTCCCCGGCCATGACCATGGCATCCACCAGATCCAGGGCTTTATCACCAAGCCGACCCGCCTCCATTGGCCCGCCGGAAACAAAAATCGCCGGTATGTTGAGCCGCATCGCCGCCATCAGCATACCAGGGGTAATCTTGTCGCAATTGGAAATGCAGACCATGGCATCTGCCTTGTGGGCATTACACATGTATTCGACCGAATCAGCAATCAGCTCCCGGGAGGGAAGAGAGTAGAGCATGCCGTCATGGCCCATGGCAATGCCATCGTCAATGGCGATAGTATTAAATTCGGCGGCGAAGCACCCCAAGCTCTCAATTTTCTGTTTGACCCGCTGCCCAATCTCATGCAGATGAACATGGCCGGGAACAAACTGGGTGAACGAATTAACCACAGCTATCACGGGCCTGCCAATCTGTTCCTCACGCATACCGTTGGCCCGCCACAATGCACGAGCTCCCGCCATTCTTCTGCCTTCCGTTGTTGCTGCACTCCGCAGTGGAATAGCCATTTTTCTCTCCTCAACTCACTTAGTTATTTTTCTCTTGTCTTTTGGCGCTGCTTAACGATAGAACCTAACTAGATACTTATTGTCAATTCTATACTGGTACGCACTATGAAACAACAGGAGATTAACTACTGGATTACCGCCATGCTGCAAAAGCACGAACGGGTTTCCGATCTTAATATCACCGTGGGCAAAACCCTACAGGTAGAAAGCGATGGCTTGCTGGTGCCAGTGGATGTCTCACCTCCGGTTACTCAACTGACCCCTTTCCAAACTGAAGTGTTCGCTTTAAACCTGATTGGCGGCAATCACCGCCTTCTGCGAGATCTAATAACCAAGGGGTCCTGCGATCTCTCCTATGCCCTTGGCGACAAGGTCCGGTTCCGGGTTAATATATTTTCGCAAAAAGGATTTTACACCTCGGTGCTGCGCAAGCTCGAAACAAAAATCCCCACGATCGATGGCTTCCAATTCCCCGAGGCCTTTGAAAAAATTGCCCGAGAGGGCAATGGCCTGATCCTCTTCACCGGAGCCACTGGTACAGGCAAGACCACCTCCATGGCGGCGATCCTCAACCGAATCAACGAAGAACGACAGGTTCATATTGTCACCCTGGAAGATCCTATCGAGTATGTCCATCCCCATAAGAAAGCGACATTCAACCAACGGGAGATGGGCGATGATTTCGATACCTTTGCCAACGGCCTCCGCGCAGCCCTCCGCCAAGCCCCCAAAGTCATCCTCGTCGGCGAGATTCGTGACCGGGAAACTCTGGAGATTGCTTTGACCGCATCGGAAACCGGCCATGTGGTCTTCTCCACCCTGCACACCATCGATACCGGCCAGACCATCAACCGCATCCTCGGCATGTTTGAGCAGGACGAACAGCCCCAAATCCGTAATCGGCTGGCCGACACCATCCGATGGATCGTCAGCCAGCGCCTGCCGCCACGAGTCGGTGGCGGTCGTATAGCTGCCCTGGAAATTCTCTGTTCCAGTCTTCGAGTCAAGGACCTGATCCTCAACGGCGAGACCGAAGAAAAAACCTTTTACAACGTCGTCCAAGCCGGCTCAACCCGCGACATGCGCACCTTTGACCAACACCTGCTCGAACTGTTCGAAACAGGACTCATCACCGAAGAGTCGGCAACTTTGTATTCTTCCCATCGCAGCGAAATTAAAAGGGGTCTGGATACAATCAAATCTTCCCGCGGTGAACGCACCTCATCAATCGACGATCTCAAAATGGAGCAGGAAGAAGAAGATCCTTATAAGCGTTGGTCATGAGTGCTGTTTAATCAGGATAATGTAATACCACCGGCGACAACACATCCCGGTCCATTCCGGGTAGCGTCAAGACCCTTTGTTTTTGAAATCATTGAACACCTACCTAATATACCGATATTGAAGCACAAGGAATAACCATGCTGACCCATTGCCCCTTTTGCCAGAAGTCTCTTGAACTCACCAATGAACAGAATTCCCGGCTGGAACAGGCTCTGTCTCAATTACTACCCGGCAAGATACTGACGATGAAATGTCCTCTCTGCCGCAGTGCGATCACTCTGGACAAAACCGGATTCCCGCCACAAAGTCCTGCCAACCAGGTGCTTCCACCACCACCGCCGAGTCTTGACTGGCTCAAATCAGGCATCTACCAGGGAGAAGATAAGGTCGAAGATGTCCCCATGGCGCTCGTTCTCCATCAACCGGACGAACAGCGTAAACACATCGGCGAAGCCTTGGAGACTGTAGGTTATCAGGTGTTCATGGCCGATACGGTCGTCGACGCGATGGAACGCATGCGTTTTGTCAATTTTTCCTGTGTTGCTCTGCAAGCAAATCTGGAAGAGACGCTTGAGCAATCCACCTTTCACATCTACATGCGCAATTTGCCGATGGAGCGCAGGCGCTATATCTTTTATATCCTCATCGGTGACAATTTTCATACTCTCTACGACCTAGAAGCATTAGCCTGCAGTGCCAACCTTACCGTCAATTCCTCTGATCTGCGCCACCTCGACATCGTACTGCGCAAATCGATCCCAGCCTACGAAGAGCTGTTCGGCCCCTTCCTGGAAGAACTCAACGCCTACGGAAAACGCTAATCAACGCACAGCCCTGACACACCATCATCAGCGCGAGCCCCCTGACGATGCCGCAGTCCCGCTGAGCCCGCTTGCACTATAGATAGATAAGCAGCAGGTAACTGCGTCACGCCACCATAGACAGAATGGTGGCACGGGAGATAGCAGAACTCACGCCGCAGGCAAAAAAATGCCTTTTTTCAAGATGAAACAGTTGTTTTTCAAAAACAACTCTGGTAAATATCATCGCTTACTAAACTGGGTGGAGCAAATAATACTGCTGCTCAACATCAACCACTTATCAAAGACCTGACAACGGTCACTACAGGAACAATCCATGACAAAAAACGGAACTCAACCCGCATTTGCGGCAGATGACAACAGCTTTGAAGAACTGAGCTTTGCTGAACTGTTTGAACAGGACGAAAATAATACCGTCATTACAGTCGGCGAAGTTGCGCTCGGCACGGTCGTTGGCCTGAGCTCTGACGCCGCATTGATCGATGTCGGCGACAAAGCAGAGAGTTATATTCCACTCTCCGAATTTCGTGCTGAAGACCCAAATCGGGAAATCAAGATTGGCGACCAGTTCGACGTCTTCATCGAAAAGAGAAAAGATGAAGGCGGCCTGCTGCTTTCACGCGAAAAAGCCATTGCCATTAAAGTCTGGGAACTGATTGCTTCGATTCAAGAAGAAGACGGGACCATTGAGGGCCGTATTGATAACCGTGTTAAAGGCGGCATGTCCGTTGACATTGGAGTACCGGCGTTTCTGCCCTACTCCCAGATCGACCTCCGCCCTGTCAAGGATCTGGATGGACTCATCGGCCAGACCTTTGAATTTAAGATTCTCAAGTTTAACCGAAAACGCAACAATGTGGTCATTTCACGGCGAGCGATCCTGGAAGACCAGCGCACAGCCTTGCGTGAGCAGATGCGCACCTCGCTTGAAGAAGGTCAGACCATCCGCGGTGCCATCACCAATATCACCGACTATGGTCTATTCATCGATCTGGGCGGCATGGACGGCCTGTGTCATATCACCGATCTTTCCTGGGGACGAGTTTCACACCCTTCCAAGCTGTACACGGTTGGCGAGGAAATTGAGGTCAAAATTCTCAAATATGACAAAAATTCCGACCGGGTATCTTTGGGCGTCAAACAGCTTAAAACCGATCCGTGGGAACGCGTACCAGAGCAATATGCCCCGGGTTCAAGAGTCACGGGCAAGGTCGTATCCATCACCGATTACGGCGTCTTTGTCGAACTTGAAGAGGGCGTTGAAGGCCTTGTGCATATCTCTGAGATGAGCTGGTCGAAAAAACCTCGCCATCCTTCCAAAATTGTCGGGGTCGGCGAAGAAATCGAAGTTCAGGTGCTCAAAGTCGAAGCGGAAACCAAGCGTATCTCGCTGGGCATGAAGCAGATGCAACCGAATCCTTGGGATGTTGTGGAAGAGAGCTATCCGGTTGGATCGGTTATTGAAGGAAAAATTAAAAATATAACAGACTTCGGCATCTTTATCGGCATTGAAGAAGGTATTGACGGCCTCATCCATGTTTCTGATCTTTCCTGGACGGAGCGGATCAAACATCCTTCCGAAAAGTATGCCAAGGGAGAGACCATTCAGGCTGTAGTTCTCAAAATCGACAAGGAAAACGAGCGGTTTTCCTTGGGTGTCAAACAGTTGGAACCCGATCCTTGGCAGGCCGCAGCCAGCAATTACCCGATTGGCTCTACCGTTGAGGGAACCATCACCAACGTGACCGACTTTGGCGTCTTTGTCCAACTGGAGGAAGGCATCGAAGGCTTAGTGCATGTTTCCGAAATCTCAAAGGAAAAGGTGAAAACACCTGTTGGCATGTTTAACATCAATGACATTTTGAAAGCCATGGTTATTAATGTTTCTGCCGATGATCGAAAGATTGGTCTTTCCGTGAAAGCGATGCAAGAAAAGGAAGACAATAACGGTGCAATTCCAGAAGAATATGTACCAAAAGTTCAAAGCAGTGGTCCATCCACCTTCGGCGATTTACTGAAAGCTGCAGCAGGGGAAGACACAAACAAGTAGAGCTGACTTGTTATTTGTTATTAACAAACCAAACGGGTATTCCACTGGCCGGAAAATCAACTCAGAAAAAAGTGGAATACCCTTTCTATTATACCCGCACCAAGAGGTTTCAGGCCCTTGATACAGATGCGGTCGGTCAAAAAGGATAATTATCATGCTCAAGCGTGAATTGGTCAATCAAGTTTCCGAACAGCTTGGTGATTACTATAAACAAGATATAGCGCAGGCTGTAGAAATCATTCTCGAAGAAGTTTCACAAGCACTTGCAGAAGAGAGAAGGGTAGAGATACGTGGATTTGGTAGTTTTTCAGTGCGGACACGCAAACCGCGCACAACAAAAAATCCTAAAACAGGGAAGATGATGAATATTCCCGCCCGCAAAACTCTTCACTTTACGATGAGCAAATCGTTGAAAGAAGTGCTGATCGATGAAGTAGAATAACCACAACTTTTTTACTGTAGTAAAAAAAGACCGAACCTTTACAGGTTCGGTCTTTTTTTAATTACTGTTCGCCCTGGAGTGCTGTGATGTCACGAGTTAGAGATGTTGCAACAAGCGTTGGTATCAGCACGATAAAAAAGCACTGATATCACCCTTACCTTCCCTAAGAATTTCCGGTTGATCGGTAATGAGGGAAATGACGCTTGAAGGCTGAGGAACAATTTCACCGCCGTCGATGATCAGGTCCACTTGTTTGCCAAAAAGCCGTTCAACATCGAAGCAACTGCAAACTGGTTGCTCATCCTCTTCAAGCATGGCGCTGGTGTTAAGCACGGGATTCCCGAGGGCCTCTATGATTGCTAGACAGATAGGATAATCGGGAACCCTGATACCCACGGTTTTCTGCTTGGTCAGCATGATCTTTGGCACCACCTTCGTTCCTGAAAGGACAAAGGTATACGGGCCGGGCAAATTTTTTCGCATCAGTCGATAGGCGGTGTTACCGACATGGCCGTAACTGCTGATGTTGGTCAAGGACGCGCACATGAAACTGAACGGCTTATCCTTTGGCCGTCGTTTTATCTGATACACCCGTTTCACTGCTTTCTGGTTAAAAATATCGCAACCAATGCCATACATGGTATCGGTCGGGTAACAAATTACCCCTCCCTGCTGCAGAACCTCAACAACTTGTGAGATCAATCGCGGTTGCGGATTAGATGGATTTATCTCCAAAATTTTTGCCATATGAAAGCTGATTGTTGCATAATCTTAAATTATAACAGGAGTACAAGTAGTTTGCTCTTGCACTGCCTGCGCCATACGTATCCCAATCTGGAAGCAGCAGGAAAATCTAGTACTTAAGCAGGAATTACGGAGAATAGCCAGAGTTTTCAACTGACACCAATCGATGTTGTTTGTTGCCAGCCTCTTGTAGCTGGTTTCATCCATACTCACAATACCAGCAAAAGATGACGATGAGCGCGACAATATCTCGGACACTTAGATTCCCAGCATTGCCTAGCAATGGCAACTTGCGGCCCTTTTTTCACGGTCACATATTTCTTTTTACTCGAAACCATGCTAAACTATTAAGAATTACAATAAACCAAGCCCAATTCCATAATTCATAGAATACAGACAACAGGTCGGGCTTCGATCTGGCTCTATTGTTCAATAACCGGACTGAGGTTGGCCTGTTTCGCTTTGGCAAATAACCAGCCACCCCAAGTTCTTCGTCAAAGCAAAACCTCCGTTTCGGAATAAACACTATAAAGTCGGAAAATTTCCGTAATATTATTTTTCGGGCAATCAAGCCTTTTTTCCCAATCGAAGACAATAAGATTTATACAACTGGAGGGAGTACGGGAACCTTGCATTCCTGTACGCCCTCCAGCAGACGAGGAGACATTATGTTTCAGCAAAATATACCCATGGCCCTCACCTTTGATGATGTTCTTCTGGTACCGGGCCCTTCCGAGATTTTGCCCTCGGAAGTATCGTTAAAAACCCGTCTCACCGAGACCATCGAGCTGCAAGCACCGCTGCTCAGTGCTGCCATGGATACAGTTACTGAACACCAAACAGCTATCGCCATGGCACGGGAAGGCGGCATCGGTATCATTCATAAAAATATGAGTATCGAGAGCCAGGCCAAAGAGGTGGAAAGGGTCAAGAAATCCGAATCCGGCATGATTGTCGACCCGATCACTGTTTCGCGCAACCAAAGTGTGGCCGAAGTGCAGGCGATCATGCGCAATTACCGGATTTCAGGGCTGCCCGTTCTTGACGGGGATAAACTTGTAGGGATAGTCACCAACCGTGACCTCCGCTTTGTTTCTGACGATGGCCTGCGAGTGAACGATGTCATGACGAGCAAGAACCTGGTCACTGCCCCAGTCGGTATCGATCTGCCGCACTCTAAGGCCCTGCTTCATGAACATCGGATCGAGAAACTTCTGGTGGTAGATGATAAAGGCCGGCTCAAAGGCCTGATTACCATTAAGGATATTGAAAAAATCAAGCAGTATCCGTATGCAGCCAAGGATGGAATGGGCCGGTTGCTGGCAGGTGCAGCCATAGGTGTCGGTCCGGACATGTTGGAACGAACCGAGGCACTGGTCAAGGCCAAGGTCGATGTGGTAGTGCTCGATTCCGCCCATGGCCATTCTGCCGGCATTCTCCGAGCGGTCGCGGAAATCAAGGCTCATTTCCCAGGGTTACAGGTAATTGCTGGCAACATCGCCACTGGAGAGGCCGCCGAGGCTCTGATCAAAGCGGGTGCCAATGCGGTCAAGGTCGGGGTCGGCCCCGGATCGATCTGTACGACCCGAATTGTCGCCGGAGTCGGTGTACCCCAACTCACCGCCCTGAAAAACTGCATCGAGGCGGCTTCCAAAAGAGGTGTTCCGGTGATCGCCGATGGCGGCATCAAATTCTCCGGCGATATCTGCAAGGCCATCGGCATCGGCGCCCATTCAGTGATGATCGGCTCGCTGTTTGCCGGCACGGATGAGACCCCAGGCGACACCTTTCTCTACCAAGGCCGAAAATACAAAGGCTATCGCGGTATGGGTTCTATCGGTGCCATGAAACAAGGCTCAAGCGACCGCTATTTTCAAGACAATGAAGCCAGCAAACTGGTCCCAGAAGGCATTGAGGGCAAGGTACCCTACCGCGGCCCTATCTCTGAGATGATCTACCAATTGCTCGGCGGCCTCCGCTCGGGCATGGGCTATACCGGCGCAGCCACCATCGAGGAACTCCATCAAAAAGCCCGATTTGTCCAGATCTCCACAGCCGGCCTCCGCGAGTCCCATGTGCACGATGTCATCATCACCCGCGAAGCCCCTAATTACCGGACCGAAAGTATCTAATAACACCTCGATTTATTAACTACGTATTTATAGGCCGCCATGTCCATCCATACCCAAAAAATAATCATTCTTGATTTCGGCTCACAAACCACCCAACTCATCGCCCGCCGTATTCGCGAACAGAAGGTGTACAGCGAAATCCATCCCTACACCCTTGGCCTCGACCAGCTCAAAGCCATGCATCCCACAGGCATCGTTCTTTCCGGTGGTCCAGCAAGTGTTTACGATACAGATGCGCCGATCAGCGATCCCGGCATTTTTGATCTCGGCATCCCTATCCTCGGTATCTGCTATGGTGCCCAACTCATGATGGTACAGCTAGGCGGACACGTTGAAAAGGCAGAAAAACGGGAATTCGGCCAGGCTCAACTCCACATCGAATACACCGGCGGCCTGTTTGCCGGCATGGAGCCTTCCCCTTCCCACTACCAGGTCTGGATGAGCCACGGCGACCGAGTCGAGGAACTGGCCCCTGGGTTCGAGGTCACCGCCACCAGCGGCCACTCCCCCTTTGCCGCCCTGCGCCATACGGTGAAACCTTTTGTCGCCGTCCAGTTCCATCCAGAGGTTGCTCATACCCTGATAGGCACCGATATCCTCCGCAATTTCATCTTCGGCCTCTGCGACTGCCGCCCAGACTGGACGATGCATTCCTTCATCGATACCACCGTGGCTGATATTCGCGCCAAGGTCGGAACAGACAAGGTGATTTGCGCTCTTTCGGGCGGAGTTGATTCCTCGGTGGTCGCGGCTCTGGTACACCGAGCCATCGGCGATCAATTGACCTGCATCTATGTTAATAATGGGTTGATGCGCACCGGAGAATCGGAGAGTGTATTATGTTTTTTCAGGGAAAAAACACATCTCAAGGTCATCGATGTCAATGCTGAAGAATTTTTCCTAAAAGCACTAGACGGCATCAAAGATCCAGAAGAAAAGCGAAAACGTATCGGTTATGGTTTTATCGAAATCTTTGAGGAGGAGGCCCGCAAACTCGGCACTGTCAGGTATCTCGCCCAAGGGACGCTCTACCCTGATGTTATCGAATCGGTAGTCTTTCGCGGCAAAGCTCCAATCAAATCCCACCACAATGTCGGCGGCCTTCCAGAACGGATGCAACTCGATCTGATAGAGCCCCTGCGCGAGCTGTTCAAAGACGAAGTCCGCGAACTCGGCCTGGAATTGGGGCTGCCTGAAGAGGCCATCTTCCGCCAACCTTTCCCCGGCCCCGGTCTCGGTATTCGGATCATGGGCGAGGTCACGGCCGAACGGCTCCGCATCCTCCGGCAGGCCGATGTCATTGTCCTCGAGGAAATGAAGGATAGCGGCTGGTACCGCAAGGTCTGGCAATCGTTTGCGGTGTTGCTGCCGATACAGACTGTCGGGGTTATGGGTGACGGTCGCACCTACGAACACGTCATTGCTCTACGGGCGGTTGACAGCAAGGATGCCATGACCGCAGATTGGTCCCGCTTGCCCTATGAGATCCTTGGCAGCATCTCCAATCGAATCATCAACGAGGTCCGCGGTGTTAACCGAGTGGTGTACGATATCTCCTCTAAACCGCCTTCAACTATCGAATGGGAGTGATGGCAGCGAGATGCGGGATGACGCTTCGGGATCATATCAACATAATAATTTTTCCATGTTGAAAACAGCGATCTATGTAGATGCGGAAAACATAAAGATGAGCGGTGGCTACGGCATGCGCTACGATGTGCTCGTCGGCTTAGCCAACAATCCTAACTCGGTCATGCTTAGGGCGAACTGCTATCTGGCCGAGGACCTTGAACGGACCCAGCGGGATCCTGATTACCGGCAAAAGGTCTACTCGTACCACAACATCCTGCGGCAATGCGGCTTCAAAATCATTAAGAAGTATGTCCGCCGCTTCAAGGATGAGGACGGCAACATCACCACCAAGGCCAACGCCGACATGGATCTGGCGATTGATGCCCTGTTACAGGCGCGCAATCTCGACCGTATCATCCTGCTCACCGGAGATGGCGACTTCCTCCGCCTGATCATAGCCCTGCAGAATATGGGCTGCCGAGTGGAGGTCATCGGTTTCCACAATGTCAGCAAAGAGTTACGCGAGGTGGCCGATTCCTACATATCCGGCTTCCTCGTGCCAGGCCTGCTACCGATTGCTGGCAGCAATTCCGGCGACAACAGCGACCAGTGGCAGCGTGGCACGGTAGCCAATTTCAATCAAGACCGAGGCTTTGGTTTTTTTCGCTACTATCGATTGCAGGATAATGTCCTGCAATCGGAGACGGTTTTTTTCCACTTGTCAAAATCAACACTGGCCTCCGATCATTGCTTTCAGGAACCCCACCGGATATTTGAATTTCGGGTAGTTGAAAATCCAGCCAACAACAACCGCTCTGAAGCCCTGGATATCCGGCTCCTCAAGGAAGGGTAACAAGGCCCTCTGTCGCGGCAGACATTCAACATCTGGTCAAAAATATTCTGGGATATTGATAACAAGCCATGAAATCCGACAGCCGCCTTTTGTTAGCTGGTGACATTGGAGCTACCAAAACAACATTAGCTCTTTTTGACGCTACGGTTGACCCGAAGCATCCATGCAACCAACGCACCTTCCAGAATGCCCTGTATCCAACCTTCGACGACCTTCTCCACGAATACCTTACCCACAGTTCCTGTAGCGCAACAGATGCCTGTTTCGGCATTGCCGGACCCGTAACAGCAAAAGCCGTCAAAATGACCAATCTCAACTGGTCCATTGATGCAGATGCCTTAAAAGCGCGCCACAGCTTCTCTCAAGTTTTCCTGATAAACGACCTGGTTGCCACTGCCACGGGGGCATTGCGCCTGAACGAGTCTGACCTGCATCCCCTCAATCGCGGAGTCGCCACTGCAAGTGCCGTAATAGCGGTGCTCGCTCCGGGCAGTGGTTTAGGCGAGGCTTTTCTGGTCGAGCACAACGGAGTGTACCTACCTTGTTCCTCGGAGGGAGGGCATGCCAGCTTCGCCCCCAGAAATGCGGAACAGATTGAGCTGCTGGTCTTTATGCTTAAGCGATATGCGCACGTCTCGGTAGAACGCGTCTGTTCGGGACTAGCAATCCCGGATCTGTTCGCCTTCATAACCTCCAAACAGGCTACGCCGAACAGACTCTTGGCCGAACTGGCGTCAGCCACCGACCTGACCCCAGTTATTATACAGGCTGCATTGCGGGCAATACGAGGAGAATGCCCGAGCGACATTGCTGCTCAGACCCTTACACTCTTCACTGATATCCTTGCCGATGAAGCGGCCAACCTCGCCCTCAAAACTCTGGCGCTCGGCGGCCTCTTCCTAGGAGGCGGACTCGCACCACGACTACTACCATTCTTCACTCCAGAACGGTTTATGCCAATCTTTGCCCGAGGAGTTTACCAAGATCTTTTGTCCCAAATCCCAATCCATATCATCCTTAATCCTCACACAGCCCTCCTCGGTGCGGCGGCCTATGGAACCATGGCAATCCGCAGGAACAAGCCCCCCGACTGACGAGTAATATACGAATAAGTCGACGCTACGAAACTCAGCCAATACTTTCGACTAAAAATGAATCATTCAGGGAATGGGCGGAATTTTTCGGGTCTCCAGCCGACGATAAATCTCACGTCCAACCCAGGCATCGGTAGCGGCATATTGAATTTGCTGAAGGGTAAGATCGTTGTTCGCCCAGTTGGTCGTTCTCGCTGATTTGGAGATACGAATGCCACAGACTACGGCGGCAAGTCCCCTGAGGCCTTGATTTTTTATACCTTTATGCCGAGCGATCTTGGCCAAATCAGAAAACCCCCTCGGTTGAAAGGTTTGCAGAGCTTGCAAGCTGAGTAGATCGAAATCGAGTGCAACGCCAGCTTTGATGATAGCCGGATTGCAAAGAATGGTAACAAGCGATTCCGGCAAGCCAGTGTGTTTCAACTGAAACAAAAAAACCTCATCGCCGGTCGCCAGTTGCAAAAGGCTTGGAGGAAATTTTTGCCCTTTCCTAAAGGCAGGTCGAGTTTCTGTGTCAAATCCTAACAACGAAACCTGCGACAAACTCTTCACCGCTCCCCTCACTTCGTCGATAGTTCGTATCAGGTGGCACGGCCCTTCCCATCTACCAATCGGCAAGGAATTAATATCTTCCTTACTGATTTGTTCTGGCGTTACGGAGTCACCACATGACTCGCTGGTTGAATGACACAAAATATTATTTTCCATTATTAACGGTTGTTGCACACCTATAGTGATAGCGACAGATAAGCTCAGCGCTAGCTGAGCATTGCTTAGAGTAAAGTGAGCATAATAATAATCATTGGACCCGCTAAAGATAACAAACGAGGGGCGCCTGAGTGAAAAACCTGGAAAGGATTTATCAATCTCGGATCCTTATCAAATATTCATCTTCCCTGATAATGTGCATATCTTTGCACAATATGCGGACCGCACTGAACACTGTAGTCTCAAAATCGTGCCGACCCTTTAGAACTAAATGAGTCTGACAAAGGGAGACACTTATACAAAAAAAAGCGGCCCTGGTAACTCATCGAGTTAACTCGACTTTACCAAAACCGCTCTATATGAATCCGTTTCTTACAAAAAAAAACGGGCGTTTAGTGGTGGCGATGCAGGGAGCAACCACCACGCACTAACTAACACGCTGATATTAAACTGATTTACAAAAATCCCGTTCCGGGATTCAAGGTACTTCGTACTACCTTCTCGTACTTGTTTCAATGAGAACTTAGGATTAAATAAGTATACCAAGAAAACATATTAAATACACAACAAAACCGTCAGAATATTAAATGAAACTCCATCAATTAAAGTCCCGAACACGGAATCCAATTCAAGTTCTGAACCGACACTTCACTCCCTTTCAAACCCAAGTATTTCCTTCGAGCCGTGGTACTTGGATGTATCTTATTTCTATTAGATTACGCTTTGGCTCCGGTGCCTGTTTTTGAATCTGTTGTTTTGGATAGCTGTAATAAAAATTAAATGAATGTGGCTGGAGTGCGAGAGCCGTTAAACCTAAAGCGGCCAGTAATATGGGTGAGGTTATAAACCCAATAAAGGCACATATAATCCCTAAAATCCCCCAAAGAAATTGTTTCTTAAACATCGCAACAATCCCGGTGATTACGGCCAGCGGCACGAAAATGGGTGACATGTAGAAAATGCTTATGATACCAAGGGCAAAGGAGATTAGCCCTACAGGTTTGCTTGGCTTGTTATTCATGCAAGATAGTGGCTTTTTGATATCTCACACTATGCTCACGATTTCGATTCCATATCGGGGAATCGGGTTAAGCCCCTTGAAGAGTGAGTTTTAGCTTGGTTGTTATCCCCGCTAAGCGTTGTATGCGTAATAGCCTCGGCTCCATTAGGCACGTCTTTAGGAGAGATAAAAAAGATTTTACACTCACTGCATTCTGAACAAGGAATAACGCTATTTTGGTGAGCAGGAAGAAAATCTGGCCACATAGCACCAGTCCATTCCAAGTTATAGGTAAGGTGAGACTTGCAATAAGGACAAAGTGCCCCTTTTCTGCGATTTTTTATTTCTTTAATTTCAATCTTCATACCCAATTATATTTGAAGTAATAAGAGGGTTGCAACGGACAAACATCCATTACAACCCGTGATACTATTTTTATTTTTGCGTATGCTTGACTTTCTTTTTATCCTTTTTCGCTTTTATGTTTTCTTCTGTTACTTCAACTTGAGGTGCCTTCTTTGTTTTTTTAGGTTGTTCGGTGACCTCAAGAGTCTTGACACCCAAATGTTCTTCGATACCAGAAATCATATCTCCACCGTTTTCACGGTACACTCGATATCCTTTTGAAATTTCAATGTAGGTTTTCAATACCCCTTCCAGCGTAGGTAGCATTGCTATAACTGCTTGGGTATCTTCAGCTAAAGAGGATGCTTTCTTGTCTTTTTTGCTCATCATTATCTCCGAGTTATTTTATTGGGTACGAAATGTTGTACGCAGAATTGTGTTACTTCTGCTATTAGAGACTTTCTAGGAAACCTAAACTAAATCAGCAGGTAATGAATACCATGCGTATCCTTTATATTGCGCCAAGCAATATGGCGATAGCCCCAAGAAAAGCATGAGAAAATGTTACACCCCAAATGTTAGGCCACCTAATAAAAATAATGCTCCAAATCAGGCCACTTATAAGTGATATAATCAGTAGTGGGGGGCGGTTATAGATTATGTGAAGAAAACAAAAAGAGAACGTTGACACTAATAGCATTATTTTGAAGTTTATCTTGCCGATTCTACGCATCTCTGCAAAAAGAATACCTCTGAAAAGCAACTCCTGAACCGGAGCAAGGACTGCTATATAAAACAAATAAATATATGGAATATCATATTTTTCTACTGGATAAAGCAGTCCATATTTTAAGGCATAATACAGACAGAGCGAACCCGTCACACAGAAGATAAAATTCCAACACAATGAACTCGCAATATTATCAAACCTGTATCCTAACTCACGGAACCGGTATCGTCTTAGAAAGGCAAATAATAAAAAACTTATTATTACTATGGGTAAAACGTTAAAGCGGTATTCAAGCGGGATGACTCCAGACCAGAGAAGAATCACCGGGACATATAGCCCCGAAAGCAATAAAAATAGAAATTTGAAACTGGTCCGGCTTGAGTGCTCAAGTGTTTCTTCTTGGTGATCCCATTTAAGAGATTCATCCAAGCGTGTACTTGGCAAATGAAGGTGTTCTTGAGTAATTTGATTCATTTGACTGACCTAAAAATTACTCATATTGAAAGGCTTTTTAATAATTGTTCAGATAATTTCTCCTAAATTAACACATTATTAACGATATATAAACATCATCCTAAAAAATATCGGCTATATTTAATTTGAATTGTCAGTGACAATACCACGCCGTGGGATACGGCTAGCAGGTGCACTTGAAACATCATCATCAATATATTGAGTTGACATCATGATGAAACAGGCTGAAAATACAATATATAGTATGAGTTATGATTACGAAATGGCAATTAAGTTGTTCAATTTCATAATTGATGAATTATCTGAATTAAAAACTAATAACGATGGAATAAAATTAAGCAAAAGCGATAAAAATAAGAAAAAACTTTTAATGAAATCTCTGGATTCTGTTGAGATTTTGCTAAAAGATATCAGCCGACATCAAGAAAATTTTAAAATACAAGTAGGCGAAATAAATGATAATGCGACGTCAACCTCACCTTTAAATTTAATGCTTGAGGCTTTGAGAATCGAATTGACTAGATTAGATGCATTATCATACGATGATAAATTTGTTGAAATATCAAAGATAAGGAGACTTAACATCTCCAAATCCTTGCCACCACTAGAGAAACTAGCCAGTCATATCGCTAATAGCTAATAATTATCAAACGTTATATCTTGACACATTTGCTCACATCATAGACGCATTACCATTCGTCATCTTCCATTTTGTCATCATCGTCCCATTGGTCATCGCCTTCGTCATCTTCAGGACCTACCCATTCACCATCCCCATCAACAAGTAATATGTTGCCTGTTTTGAAATAATCAGTCCAGCAAAAAATTGAATCTGCATCTCGTTCGTTAAAATCCTGTTCGTATTCTCTGTTGAACACCATCCTGTTGCTTTGTACGCTAACGTGATGATTGCAAATGCTTCCCATTTTAGACACCATGAAGTAATTTTTATAATCCAACAATGGACACGTCCATTATTTACGGATCAGTATTTTTATATATCTATAATATAAATATACATCGCCACTATTAAGGATATATTAAAATTACATTGGGTTTGACCTCAAAATATAATCTTTTCAAGATACCAATCAGCGTACCCTTATGGGTTACGATGATCATGAAAATCCGCCACCATATTCTATTTTTCGATTACACTTCCTGCCGTCCATCATCGTGTAATATGATTAACCTCAATTGACCTTAAACCCACCTCAACCAAACCTCCATTTTACGTGTCCAACTAAGTCCATTTATATTTCTTGACATAATGTTAATAATAGTCTATTATGTTTATTAACATCAACTAGGAGGTTGAAATGGCAAATGGGAATGGGCATAACGTCGGATATGTAAGAGTTAGTTCAGTGGGCCAGAACTTGGATCGGCAGTTGGATGGTATCGATCTAGATAAGGTATTCACCGAAAAAGCATCGGCCAAAGATGCAAAAAGACCAGTTTTGTTAGAGTGCATGGAATATCTACGTGAAGGTGACACGCTTCACATTCATTCGATTGACCGCCTAGCTCGTAATCTTATGGACCTTCAAAGCATCGTCTCTAAATTAAGTAACAAGGGTGTCAATGTAAGATTCCATAAAGAGAATCTTATCTTTACCGGTGATGATAACCCTATGTCTAAATTGACACTTCAGTTAATGGGTGCCTTTGCGGAATTTGAGAGAAACATCATCAAAGAACGCCAGTTGGAAGGTATACGCATTGCCCAAAAGAAGGGGACTAAATTTGGTAGGACTAAAGCGTTGAGTGATGACCAGATAGCCAAGATAAAAGATAGGATTGCCAGCGGTGAACTTAAGAAAACGCTAGCTGAAGAATATGGAGTTAGTCGGCAGACACTTTATGCCGCTATTCGATAACTTGCCAAACCGGGATTGGGCCATCTCCCATTGTACAAACTCATAATTAATTTACTAAACGTAACTTAACGAAATCACAGGTATATATACATGATATTTAATAAAGATTTATAGACAATCGAGGACGTTGCCTCATATTTACAAATCAGCGTGAGTGCATTGTACACCATTAGGATGGATGAACGTCTCAGCTTCCCTAAGAAAAAAATTAAAGTCGGGAATAAAGTTTTATTTGATCCTGACCAAGTGAAAGAGTGGCTTGAATCTATGGTCGATCAAAACAATTAATCTAATACAATGTCAAATAAAAATTACTGGCATTGTATATGCATAGTTGACTTGTGCATAAACATATCAATTATAATATTAATAATTTTAATAATTATGCAATGGGCCATACCATTTTAGCTATCGACTGCGTTTATTTAAAATGGAATACTGTTTATATGTGAAGACACACTTATATGTTCGCTTGTGGTGTTATTTTAGCTCTTGATGATTGTTAAAGAGGTGGAGGACCATGTATATACACCAAGAACACGTCAATATTTAATCATTGAAACAATGGTTTAGGTGTTCGATAGCTTTTTGTAGGGAGAGTTGATATTAGCTACAACCCCTCTTCCATTTAGCCGATATCAAGGAAGGTACTGATCCTTTAAGATGGTGGGGTTCATATAGAAATAGGGAAAATTATGGGTAGTCAGGGCCAATATATTTACAATAAGTGCCACGTTTTAAGGGGCTAGACTAGGGTTGTGGGCTTGTTAATGGGTTGGGTGGATGGGATGGGTGTAATATTATTTTATTCTTTGCATGGCTCTTTTTAGTCCGACTGTATCAAACTCCAGTGTTAGCTTACCAGATTTTATAATTGATGTTTCTTCGCATCCTTTTCCTACAATAATGAAACCAACCTTCTCGTATTGATATAGTAAATCCATTAAATCAATAGCGTCTTCTCCTTTTAAAACTAATGAATTTGCCCAACCGGCCCCCACGTGTACTTTATCTGCTTCATTTATAGAAAATTCAGCCTCTGTAATCTTAGGGATTTTTCTATCAATATTTAGCTTACCATTTAAAAACAATAAACTTAAAGAAGGATTTTTTCCACACGTACCAATCATCTTCCCATCGCTCTTGTCGATTGAATCTCCAAATATTTTAATAAATCTTTCATTATAAATAAATATCCTTCCCATATCTGTACCATTACTCAATAATGGAGTTGATATGATAACCATATTATTTTTAGCGTCATAATCGGCACCGGCCAATGCATTAGAAAAGCACAAAACAAGAAATAATGTAACAATAAGTTTGTTCAACATCCGCCTACCTCAATTTGACAATAACGTCATGTTTATATAAAAAGAACAAAGCAAATTATTATACGCAACATTTTGTTTCGATATATAAATATAAATCACATATTATTTTTAAAAATTTGCTTCTCACTTTTTATCCTTACAAAACTTACCCCAAAGTATACATGGCCCATAATTATCCTCATCCTTTGGAGTCTTGCACCTTTCATAAGCATCATTCCGAAGCTGCATCGGACTTACATCTTTGTTAATCACCTTGAGATTAATCATTTTGGCATACAAAAATCCGCTACCTTTGGTTTCTTCAATCTCCTTTAGGATTGGGTGTAATTCGAGAAGTTGATTCCACGATGGCTCATCTAAATTGTCACGTGCTTCTGCTATTGCATAAATTGCTTTTGCGTAAAGGGGGCAACCTTCACCGAGTGTCCTGCCAGAACTAAGTGTTTTTTCTGCAAAGACCGGTGATACTGTTATCAGTAAAAATATAACAGCAATTGCTGCTTTAAATTTCATAACTCCTCCATTACGGTTCAAGTTCATCTGGCAGTAGATCGCATAATATCGCTTTCAAGAAAGCACCGTTGTTATTATCTTTACGTATAATAATTTTATTACTGCAAAGATCAAACCCTTCTAGATGTCCAAGTTTTTCATCGGATTTTCTTAATGAAGCATACTTCAATACTGAAAATAAAATATCAGAATAAGTGCCACTATTCAAATTATCAGTAATTTTAACATAAAGCTTTCCATCATTATCTAGCCATAAGCTATATTTAATCTTACTGAGTCCAGTTAATGTTGCAATTTCTCTAGTAAATCCTGATAGTTCCTTCATCGTAACTCATTTTTTTCAATAAAAATTATCACCAAGTCCACTGGCGAGACAAACCGTTTCAACTTACTATTTCAACAATACTTTTTATACCACAGATACAATACATATCGAAGGGAAAAGCATAATTATCGATTACCCTTCCACCGTAATAGGTTTGGGCGATTCAAAAGTTAAAAAGCAACTACGCAACGGAGCCAACCCAATGAACGACCCATCCGACGACACCGACGATCCACCAATATGTTGCCCGTCCTGCCATTCCGATCATATCGAAGCAATCACAACCGACGACCAACAAGAAGCGATGGGATTTTACAGTATATATAATTCAGTTCTAAAAATTGATAACTTGGCTAATCGGTATAAATGTTTAGAATGTTATCATAAGTTCTAAACAAGCCCACAACCAGAACGGCCCTAATTCCGACCCTAATGGACTCTTGGCTTAGTGCATACCAAGCCCCGCCCTAACTATCAAATCAGCTAGAGCGGGGCCATCGGGGCCGCTCAAACCTTAATGGATAACCGGCACTAAATTCTCCGGCAAGTGTTCGTCTTTATTCAATTTACCATTCTCAATCAACGCAAGTCTCAGTATCTTACGGTACGATTCAACCATTTGCTTTTCTACTATTTCGGCCACTTCAGTGGTGTCGGGGCCATAAAGCTGCTCATCATGTTCCGGCAGGACAATAATTCCCTTTTTAATCATCAGTTCATTCATGCAATCTGCCATTATACGGGCATCCATAAACATAGCTTTTCCCATGCCGAAATCATTACAGATATATTCTTCGATAACATCATGTTGGGATACAAAGATATCGATCAATCGCTTTATATCGTTGAGTTCGAACCTCGCAATTCCTTTTGCTCTGAATTTATCCAAGATAGCTCTTGCGGCTTTCTCCTTGCTGTCTGCATTTAAACTGACCAAGCATATCGTTTTAAAATACCCCCTCCACTCCTTTGCGGTTGAATATGCATCGCCATATTCATACCCATCAATAATGTAAGGATCACCACTGTATGGTATCATTTTCAGATGGTAGGCTAACCGTGGGTGCATGGCACTAAAGTCCAGAGAACCCATAGGGCTGGAGCTACCGTTTACATAGATATGCTTGCGAAGAACCTTTGGTAAATTTATCTACAATCCCCCGTAAAATCGCCCATGCTTCTTCCAGCTATCACGAGAATACACCCGAAACAGATTCTTTTTGTTGATTCGAAAATGAATCTTATTAAACATGATGTAATTTCCGCCGCTAGTAGTATCTTCTTCTAGATGAACCTCTATCTTGCTATTATTATTACCCTTATCACTAATTCCCATTAGTAACCGTACCTCACCAGCACTATCTACCACTTCTCTATCTTTCTCTTCCATTCTCTCTCTAGTAATACAATTAACTACTGCTAGTAATTCTCTAGAGAGCTTTAGGGTATTATTATATATAATAGTATTATTGGTAATTACTTTACAATCAATGGTTTCAATTGTTATCTAATTATTAAGTTGATAATGAAACAAGTCATGCAAAAATGTTTTAATAATATTTTTATGTTTTTTGTCTTTATCATAGTTTATATCAATTCTTACATCACTAGCAATTACATCTAAAACTTGTTCATAAAGTTTCTTATTAACTTTCTTAATGAATATTTTCTTTTTTCTAATATCCATGGAATCTGTATAAGGTACAATTTCTTTGTACTTTTTCATCTTACCGTTCTTGCCCATCCTCTCTACTATCTTCGTCTTTATGATAAGGTCGTGTTCTAGTTTCTCATCGAATAACGTTGTACCGATGAACGGTTTAAAGAGTTCACGCTATGTATCGGTAGCCCACATTCTCGACTGCGTACCAGATTGAAATTCTTGGTCATAATGGCCTATATCATTCTCTGCTAATCCCAACAGATACATTGCGTCAGTTATAAATATAAAAGGATCGTAAGACAGATGCATCTTAGAATAGAGTCCATCACCGGCATAATCAGTTCCATCCCGAGAGTAGCGAATCGGGCCACTCTTTTCTGTACCGTAAACTAGATTTAGACAGACCTGTTTGATCATATCTGTAAATTTATATTCATTACTTTTTCGATTCTTCTTTGTTTTCTTATTTAAATAAACGCTGGTTTTTTGGGCTTTTTTAACCACGATTTCTTGCTGTTTTTCCGTTAAAAGAGCCAACTTTTCACCGACCAGTTCCTTATCGATAGAAACATCATCATCACCCATCAAAAAACGCATCACTTGGATAATGTCATCTTTGGCTAGATTCGATATGGCGTTAAACTGTTCGGCACCCTCCTTGTTATTGAGAAATACGCCACGCAGGATTCTAAAACCGGGAGCATTTCTATATTCATCACCCCAATCATTTTTTTCAAAATCCAAATCGTAATCGCCACACTGCGATTCATGCTCACAATGTTCGGTAGGTTCGGTTTGCTCGTCACCGGCACACTCTTCATGGTCATCACCAAAATTAAAATCAAAATCCTCCGAATCATATAAAGCCATCTCAAACAATTCTGAGAATGACATTTCGTCAAACTGTTTAAATTCTTCATCCGAAGCTTTGTTGATATGATTTGATTTGTTGCCGTTTGGCATGTTTTTATAATTGTTCATTTTGTTAACTCCTTTTCCGTTTCCGGCCTAATTGACATTTATATTTTATATGTATCGTGTTTTTTATTTCTGTTGGTACTGGCGGGACAATCGACAACCGATCACCCCGCCAACTTTCAATTCGTAATGTGACTTGACGATCCATTTTCAACCCAATCTTTCCAACTCTGGTGACAATTCCCATCCATCAGTACATTCTAGGTCATCGTATTCGACTACCTTCTTCACAGATGGGTTTTTACGTGTACAAACCAAAGTGTATTTGTACCCCCCTTGATATTCATGCACTGAATGCTTGCAAACTCCGCACGTTATTTTACCGGGATGCCAGTGAATACATCCCTTTGTCTCACTTTTATGCAGTGCAAGAATTACATCTCTGCACTCATATCTAAGAGAACAGGTGATACAAGTTCTTTTAGTTATTCCAGAATCAACAGCACCGGTCTTCTGCCTTAATTTATTAATTTCATCCTTTGTCATAAATCCCATATCCGTTTCCTTTTCCCTTTGGCCATCCGACCATTTATGTTTTTTTTGCTACTGTCGAATATATATCTTAAAAAAATCGTAAAACTTGCCATATGTGGCATAAAGTAGAATTAAATCTGTGTAAGTATTGGCAATAATTGATAAATATTTTTTTAAAATAATTTCACATAACATTTCACCAACGCTTTTATCTCCGGCCATACCAGCACCAAACTTATACTTGTGCAGAACATATATCATATATTCCCTATGTCGTTCCAAGCACTGTTCTCGTAAATTTAATGTCTATATTCATCATCTTAACTTAATATTTCCGAAGAGTAGGCTGGACTACAACCGATATAATTTGCAGAACATAGGTGGTAATGTTTCAGTGGATTTATATGCCCCAATGTGTTATATATGAATTTAATTCAGATTAAACATGGAGTTCTATGGGTGAGAATAACGAAGGAAGGTTTGTTGAGTTGGCGGGAGTTAAGGAGATATTTAAACGAGAGGGTCGCTGGTTAAAGATACCGGCCACTAAAGGTAAGCTTATTGTCTCTTCAGATATCCATGGAGATGGCAAGGTTCTAGACTTGTTACTGGAGCGTTTCTTTCACTGCGAAGATAATATTTTTGGATTTCTATAGGGGACTACGTCGATAGGGAGCCTGTTTCATATATTGATCGAAAAGACGCGGTTATCAGAAAGCTACTTACTTTGAAAAAGCAAAACCCCAACCGTTTTTTTATGGCTACTGGCAACCACGAGTTGTCCAGTCGATTGTATGGTAAGTTTCATAGCGAGTTTTGGGATGGTTTATCGGAAGACGAACATGATTTTTATAGCGACATTCTAAGCTCGATGCCCATTGTAATGACTACTGCTAATGGGGTTGCATTATGTCATGCGACACTACCACCCGACGGTGATTTCACTCGTTTCGATTTGACTAAGAAAAAATGGAAAGACGTTTTATGGGCCGATTATCACCAAGACAAAAAAGAAGCCAGATACTCATCAAGGCCACCTCGTTTTGTGAATGATTTTAATAAAAGCATGGCCGCATTCGGAACCAACCTACTTATAAAAGGGCATAACCCGTTTGCACCGCTAAAAATGTATGACAATAGATGCGTTACTATCCAGACCAACTGGCACTATATAAAACAATGTGGGATGCACATCGTTATCATTGATCTAGATAAACCGGTAAAGAATGCTGACGATGTACGCATTGTGAACATTAATAATCTGAAATTATAATACTATTTCTTATCATAATACCACCAGTGTCTCGCAAGCTAGCATCGAAGGATGATGAACTTATATGAACAAGAAAACCCTTGATAAAATATATAAATTCAAGGGAGATATCCGCTCTAGTTTCAATTTTTTAATGGAAGTGTACGGTGACCTCGAATTTCAATTACAAACTAACCTACAGGCAATTTCAAGCCCATATGACACATTCGGCAATGCAATTAGAAGTTACCGGCAGAAGGGTTTATTAGGTCCGACAGACAAGCATGGAGCAAAGCTGATATTATCAGGGACTAACCTGATTAGGTATCTTCTAGTTCAGAGATTTTTATTGGTGGGAGTCAAGCTTAGTGATCTCAAGGTGTCAATTCCCGACATGACAGATGAGAATCTAAAGTACTTAATAATATCCGAATCGCTATCGTTAAGCGATTTACCAATAATAACATTCACTAAGCCCGATAAGTTGACAACTTCTACCGCGAATAAATTAACTAGCGACTTACCAGTTTCGTATACTTTAAAAATATCTCCCGGAGTTCAACTGCTTATAAATGCAAATCAATATTCAGTTGATGAAGCGATACAGATAGTGAAAGTAATCAAGACCGCATTGGCGGGATCAGATTGTTAACATGGGAACTGCTAGCTATTTAAAACTTACTCGTAGTAATTATAATAATTCAACTTCTTGACTTAGTGTTAATTTCTTCGCAACCGTTACCATAGTCAATGTAAAATCGTTAATGATAAAAAATAATTTATATCTAAATCTTTATGGAGGTCATTTCTTAATTACAAAAATGATTTTAAGTATATTTAATACATTACGTGCAACTTTTAAAAGTTAAAGTTGGCATATATTTTGTATACAATAGAATACGTTTTATAATAATATTGAGTGAGAACTCAGTATTATTATAAAACTATATATATCTAGCTAATCTTAAGTGTACTCTTTTTTCTTTATAATAAATGACGTGTGTCATTTATTATATGTACGTATATTATATAATAATTTTATTATTAATGTTATTTTTTCTTTTTTTTATTAAATGGCAACTTTCTTGCAAAGTAATAATGTACTTAGTGGACCTTATAGCGTAGCGGTACGCTTTTTCTATAATAATATATAAAATATATTATTATCTTTATATATCATGTTTTTTGAAAAATGGATCATCTCGATCCCGGAGCTTACTCGTGCCAATATGCCCCCCCCTCTGCTCAACTTATTGACGAACCCATGCCTTGGTGTGGATCGTCAGTTAAAAATGCAACCAGTGGTCGAATAGAGGCACTCGCCGGAGTGCTTCATCTCGCTTCGAGTCGTGCTACTAAATAAGAATCGCTTTTCCGCCCACCAGCAAAACTAACTTCGACAAGACAGAGCAGAACCTTCTTGCACCTTGTCAGGTTGACGCCAGTATCACCCAAAGAGCATTTCCATCCTGCCACAACTCGAAATCCGCACCCATTCCCTGAGAATCAATCTCAATAGCACCTTTTGAATATCATTTTTTGACCACTCGCAAAAAAAAATCACCTACCAAAAGTACCACAAAATTACCAAAAAAATGCAATATGTAACAGAAACAGTATCCTTGTCAACATTTTGTCTTTAAAATTCAATCTTTTACTATACTTTGCCCCGATTATTAGCCATACCTAATATGAAAATTATTACATTTTTACAGTAAGTTAGAGATTGTCGATTGCATTTTTATTGTTGACTTAGAAATTATGTTGATTATAATCTTGACAACGCTAACGGAATAGCCGTTGAGCAAATTACAAACAACTAATTTAGGAGTGGTAAACATGAAGAAAAGATTGTATTTCGGGAAACGAATTTTTTCGTTTTCAAATTTTAAAACGGCGTTATCGAATTGTAATTTTATTGAAAATTTAGACAATTATAATGATAAGTATTTATATGCACTATATACATTATCATATAAAGTATTAGGAGGTATAAAATTTGTTGAATACAAATCTATTAAATTTGAAAATTATTTAGCTGTAGCAATTGCTCTTTCGATAATTCATCATAAATATATATTTACAATATATAGTAATAAAAATATTGATGATAAATTAAGAATTTTACCATCTAATCCTGATGATAAATTTACACTCGAATTGTATGGTTTTGTAAAAAATAGAATACATAGATGCATGGATGCGAACGAGAAATTTCATTTAACTGGTAAAGTTAACGAGATGTTAGGAAGATATCATATAGGAATTTCCTACAATGAACCCCCAACGTCTAACTTGGCAACGGAGACACTTCCAGAAAAAAAACGAGGATTACAACTTTGCCTATGCCGCTTATGGGATAAGTTTAGGTCGATATTTCTTCACGATAGAATGTTTTGTAGAGCTTAATTAACACCCCCCGTTTCTTAGTATCGTTTGGGTAATGCATTCGTGCTTACAAAACAGAAAAACTAGGGGCGGGGGAATGATTTTAGTACGAGATGAGAAGAGAGTAGGTAGGGCCTAATTATGGGCTATAATCGGGTGGAAACAATGAAGGAGAAGAGCATAACATTTGGGCGTGTTGACGTAAGCCAACCGCATTTTTTACTGACTTATAGCGAAAAACCAGCCGATACATGGCGGCCAATTGGTGTAGTTTCGAATGCAGATCATGTTGATGATATGTGTTTGTCTATATTGATACACGATATCAAGGACAAGCCAATCCTAGACAAGATGTTGCGAGAATTGCATTTTTATTTGTTTGAGTTAAAAAATAAAAACAATATTGAATATTTACATGTTCACATTACCTCGTTAAGTAACGCAATTGGTCCGATCCGTTTCTCCTATATTCCTAAAATTAACAAAAATAACATTTTCTATTTTATCGAGACTGAAAGCAAGCTCATGGGGATATATTTCACGGCACCAGTAACGATTTTACAAGAGAAGTACGTGGATGTTATCGTTGATAATTTGTTTAATGATGCACTTGGTCCAGCTAATCAAATTGACGGAGCGACATACAACGAATATTTAATGATGCTACACGCCCTATGCTTTTACGACATTCCAACCGCAAACAATTTCATTATAGATGATCCGTTGTCTTTAGTAGAATTCTCAAACAAATTGGCGGCGTTAGATGTTCGTGATTTTTGCAATATTATAAACTATTTAAGAAAAATAAAACTTTTAAAATTAAAAGATGTCAAAACTATGCTGGTGTTTTTCGCGGCTAACAAAAAACTACATCACAATTTAAAAACATGTTCCTGATTTTGAAAAGCTTTGACTACACTCCGATATAAACAAATTATTTTAATAGATATATTGACAATTATTTTCATGCTATATACTTAAAGACATGGAATACGATAGTTATCAAGTTAGCTGGTAACTCATATTAACAATAATTTATTCTAACGAGGGAAATATGGCTAAATCCTTAACAGAAATGACCGCAGAGATAATACAATCTCAGATAAGCAGTAAACAGATGACCACTGAAGAAATTAAAGCGGCTCTGACTGAAACATTCCAGACCTTAAAAGCACTACAAGGCTCTGAATCTTGTGGTGTAGTTGAGGCTGGTGCAGAAGAAGTTAATCCAGTAATCGATCCTAAGAAATCAATCCAGAAGAACAAGGTAGTATGTCTTGAGTGTGGTCAAGAGTTCAAAATGCTGTCCCCAAAACATTTAAAGTCCCATGGTCTAGATTCTAAAGAATACCGAAAAAAGTATGGGTTCTCTGCCCGTCAACCATTGTGCGCCAAAGCACTTTCGGAGAAAAGGTCACAAAGTGGAAAGGAACGCGGCTTGCCAGACAATTTACGTAAGGCCATAGATGCACGAACCAAGAAGGCCAAAGTAAAATAATGCCTAAAATGCCCTCTTCTTGGTGATTCTTCAGGAGAGGGCTATATGTTGCTTACTAGTCAATTTCATACCTACAGAGAGTTTAATGAGCATAATCAAGGCGATCAAACAGACTACCGCTGATCTTGCGGACAACATCGCACGAAAAATCATTAATGCACGTATTGAGAGCTACGGAATAATCCAAACGCTTAAAATTGATCGCGTTTTGCTAGAAATAGATATCCTCCTAACACTTCACGGAGAAATCGACCCCATTCATGTCATATGTAGAAAATATTCATTCCATGCAATTGAAGAGAAGATGTATGCGATGGTCGAATCATTCTCTACGTGCCGCCCGTGGCTAAATGCGATTTTGAATAACTTCGCCACACATAAGTTATTTCTCCTTAATCATCCTCAAGCGAAAATGGTCCCGGTGTATTTCGGTTGTGATGTGCAGAAGGACGCTTGAACTTGCAGGGTATCGATGGAAAGCGATGTCCTGCTTCCAATGTGGCGTCATATAATAATCCAATATAAAAAAGCGAGATTACGATAAATGACTCTAACCAAGGCAGATTTAGTACAGAAAATATATGAAACTCACTCGAACTTGACTAAATCACAAGCCACCGAAGCTGTAGAAACTTTTCTATCGCTGTCTAAATCTACCCTAATAACCGGTAATGATTTACTTCTTAGTGGCTTCGGCAAGTTCAACGTCAAGGATAAGAAACCCCGACGAGGTAGAAATCCACAAACGGGACATGCGCTGACTCTTGACGCTAGAAGAGTGATTACGTTTAAACCATCTGGTCTATTACGGACACGAGTCAATGCGGATTGATCATTAGGGAAGAAATTGATACTAAGGTGTACACAAAAGTTACTCGTGGAACTGAAGACTAAACCAACGGTTGGCGGTTCCAGTGAAGACCCTTTTCACAAAAAAATAAAATTATTCCGCATATTTCAGCCATTGATTTTCCCTATCTTGTGAACGATTCCGCTGTATAAAAAAATCGACTTCACTGACAGGCTTTTCAATACCTTTATATTTAGTATTTGGTATGGGTGGCCCTCCCTGAAAATCAAAACCAAAATCGTAATGGTAAAATAATTTTTTGGTTAACATATGATAAAATAATTGGTGGCCGGTGGGTTTGCTTTGTGGCAGGGATGGTTGATATGATTGGTATTGTTTTCACTTGTCCCAAGGGAACGGGATTTTATTATAATGTTTATTATCGATCCAAGGTAATTGAGAATTTGGATATTGAATCAATTTCACAACTTTAAGTATTGTTTCTGGAGAGTATCCACCATAGAATTTTCTACCAATTGATTTTGTAGCATGACCGAAAAGTTTATCAATTTTGTCATTTTCAATATCAGCAGTATGATTATTTAAGATTGCTTGTACAGAATGTCGAAACGCATATAAAACCTTTCTAGGTTTAGAATCACTGTTAATTCCGCAACTTGTCAAATATGATTTCTTATAATGCCCCGGATCGTCTTCATTAAAAAAACGAGAAACCTTTGCTCCTGCTTTCTTATACTGAACCGCTCCAGAAGAGTTTGATAGATCAGGAAAAAGTTTAGATTCATTTTGTTGCGTAAGGTAATCTACATATTTAACAAAACCAATTTTAATGAGTTGCGGATGAATAGGTATAACCCTTTCACTGCTTTCATTTTTTAATCTTGTAATAAATATACCAGTATTATTATCGATTATTTCCTTTACATTGAAGCAGTATATTCCATCAATTTCTAAAATATTATCCAAAAGAAGTTGAGATGCTTCTTCAAGTCTAAGTGCTGAATACGCCATTATAATAGGTATCCAGTATCTCCACGAGTACTTTGCGTCAAACTTTTTGTTTTGATACAATTCAGTAGAGAAAAATAATTTAATATCATTATCATCAAATGGTAATCTTTTAGAAGGAGCACGTGTTTTAACTTTTAAATCTATAAATATATTCTTATCTATAAAACCCTGTTTTGGTTGAGAGGCATAGTTAAACAAACCATTTAATAAATCGACATAACTGTTATAAGTTACCGATGATATTCTCTCTGAAATAGGTATATCTCCAGATTGAGACTTTTCGATTAATTCACCTATGGTAGCTTTAGGATACTTTTTGGTTCTGTTTTTGGGTAAAATCTGAAAATACTTTTCAAACTGTATAGCATCGGAGGCTTCGAAACTTTTCACAATAATCTTATTAGTTTTTCTAATAGATGTAAAAAATTCGAATATATAGTTTAATTTTTGTGTGTTAAGTTCAATTGTTTTTGGGCTTCCCCAAGCCTTTTTTGATTTTTTATATTCTATAAATTTATCAATCAGTTCCTTTAAAGTTAGTCCATTGTCGATATTATTGTTTTGTTTGTTTGAGTGACTTTCCTCCCGCAAGTTATCAATTTCATATGAAACGAATCGACCATCTTCTACTGTAGCATTCCCATAAATTTGCTTTTTATACTCTTCAAACAGGAACGGAGCAGACTCATACATCGATTCCACTAGCACTAGACGCTTATTCCTAAGCTTTAGAAGCATCTCCGCAACCTGAATAACGTTTCTTTCAAGTTTACTAGGATCATTGTTTAGTTTGACGTTCTCAATGATATCTTCGGCATACTGCTTAAGAAGCGGGAAAGAACCGATATCCACAGCTAGCTTTTTCGATTTAAGATCAATAAATCTCACAGCTTCCTGCTCTACTAGCAATTCAGGGTAATTTGAAACATGGTCACCATAGGTGCCGTGTTCCATTACTTCCCCTCTAAACTTGATGAGGACTTCATCAACAAGCTCATTGAGTCTCTGTTTAGTCGCCAGCCAATCCATTTTCAACACCATCTGTATATTTAGAAGCAAACTAACCTTAACCGATATCGCTTTGGAGTAGGCAATGGCTACATTCTTGTCTCTTGTTCGCAATGACCGTTTAAATTCCCATTTATTTATATGTGACCTGATTGCCGGAGTAAAACAAATTCTAAAATAGTAAATTCCGAATTTGCTCTTTTGTAAATAGGAGGGAAGGCGCATTTTTGAAATCCGTTGATAAAGTTTCGTACGTCAACCACGTACGTCAAGCGTATCAACGGTAAAAAAGGCAAAAAAATACCCGTTAATACTGTAACAATATCAACGGGTTATATGGAAATTATGGTGGCGATGCAGGGATGTAATCCCTGTAACCGTTCTCGTTCTTATGTTGCTGATCTTTTGTTCTTTCCGCTTCAATCAAGTTCAATTCCAGCTGGTTTATGTGGGGTACTTATGGGGTACCGTGTGTAGCAATTGTGGGGTACTCCACCATAAGCCGAGAATAATCGATTTAGTGTCTCTGGTACACGTATTCTTGCGATGAATTGTTCCTGAATTGCATTCCTGATATGGGAATTAAATTGACTACAAAACGCCCGGAAATGATGATTTGCGATCTCTCTTTAGCAACGCATGTAATTCATTCAATGTCATGTCAATGCCCAAAGTGCTCGGTGCCGAAACACAAATAGCTGAACCATAAAATTGATTCCTTTCAGCACCTGGTACATTCAACATCTCCAATTGACGGTGCAAAGGTAACACCCCATGAATATCTGCTCTCACATTGCTCCATCGCCATTTTCTATCTAGCATGGCCTGTAGGACACTCAGACAAAATTTACGGTCTCCTTCAGGATCATCAATCTCTTTATAAATAGCCTTCGCTATCGTGCCACAAAACATGCTGAGTGAATCGTCTTTGACAACATGATCATAGATGACACTAAAATTCCTTGATGCTATTTGTGGCACTAACCATTCATCGAGCATTCTCAGTTACCTCTGCCTGATCCAACTTGTGTCATGACCGAAAGCGCATACCGAATAGAATCAGCAAAACCAGAAAGGTGATCCCCGTTGGAACTATCAAAATGGCGCTCAACAATTTGAAGCCGCTTATCTTTGAGAACGCGTGCAGTAACAATAGAATCGCGAAAACGCCGAGAAGTAAATTGTCCAAGAAGATCCTATTAGGTTGTGTACGTTCTCTTTTCGTTAATCCGTTATTGAAACGATCCTTTTTATAGAAGCAGTAAATTCAAAAGGTTGCTTTCGTTTTGTCATGGTTGCTTATAAAAACACACAACCGAAATGCCACAATCGCTCTTCGCGACGTTAAAGTTGTGTGGAACCTATTCCAACACCAATCTCTAGTCGCCCGCCCTTGTCAGTCATCTCTCTTTGCTCACGTAATGACGCTTAGCGCTTGTCCGTTTCACGCGGAGTTAGGGTGTAAATGGCCGGTAAACATTATTCACTTCCCCTGCGTAATGAACTAGATCTAGGCCGAAACTGCGACAAACCCGTCCATACTCCTGTTTTTGAGATGGCCGGGTTGTCACTTGTTCGATAGGTGGAATAGCCGCTATCTTGTTCGAGGTCTTTAGCACAGAGAATGATCTACGGTGTCGATAGGCCCAGTACGCCGCTTCGCAAGCCCACACGTGCGTCGCCATGTAGCAGTGGCTCGCGAAATCCTCGGTTCCGCACATCGCCTTAACCCTCTGGCAAAAAACAGCCCAATGATCAAGGTATTTTGCGCGATTAGCAGCTTCGCCTTGATCCCACAGGAAAACCAGGACGAACTTATTTCCTATGTTAATACCGACTGTGCCGGTGATAAGGCAGTGCATGAAGTCAAACTGCGGTGTGGGATTTAGTGAATCGACCACAAAAACGCTTCCGAACGGGGAGGGAGCCGTCGTCCCCCCGCCAGCCCAGTTGCTGTATAGCTCGCGAAAAAGCCTCACCTCCTGTTCGAAGTCGTTGACGTCCAAGATAAACTGCGATTGGGGATTTTTGATATCAAATCGGAGGGAGCTGTCACGATATATGAATCCAATGTGCAACTTTAGCGCCCAAAGATAAAGCTCATCCCGATTTAGTTGGCCACACGATATTCGATTTTCGATCTCTCCAAACTTTGAGTTTGCTAAAGATTCAGCCGGGACACACAAATGTTTATATTTGACTCGGGTACCATTTGGGAGATAGACTTTCTGATCTTGTAGTTTGAACCTATGCTGAAGCCACTGTGGTACTACATGCTCTTTCGAGCTCGTTTCCTTATCCGTGAATAAGCACCTCAAATCTTCATCTTCCATCCGCTCTCCGCGCCGTCAACGTTGTGTGGAACATATCCCGGCTCCAAACCTCTGGTGCCCCGAATCTCCAATCGCACGCCCCCCTGCTAGCGGTGGACGTCAAGGTAGTCATCTCTCTTTGATTGAGTAGCCTCTAAACAAATCCATTGATCGTATCGAATGGATGGTGCGGGGCTAATGGCAGGCTACTTCACCAAATCTGTTAACTTGGTACCGGGCTTAAATTTAACGACTTTTTTTGCGGGGATGCTGATGGTTTTGCCGGACTGAGGATTGCGTCCCTCACGAGCTGCTCGTTCTGATACCGAGAAAGTGCCAAATCCGATCAGTGTAACTTTGTCACCGGCTGCCATTGCGTCCGAGATTGCGCCGAAGATACTAGCCAGCACCTGCTCGGCAGCTGCTTTTCCTAATGCGCATTCTATGGCCACTTTTTCAACCAACTCGCCTTTGTTCATATTTTCTCCTTTTTAATATTGGTTGCTCTGAAAAACATCTCTCTTCCTGATGAGTCAATTCACATCGACTGGAGATGCCTTGACTCCTAACGCCATTGTAATAGGTACTATTTTACGAGTATCCTGATTAATGCGATTTTTATACTGTGCATGCTTCAGAAAATCTTTCTACCCATTCCTGTCCTTCGTACAACTCATTAAAAATTTCTTCGATGTCCACAGTTTTAAATAGGCTGTTCTCATTCATAGGAATACTAACCTTCTTTCCGTCACCTAGGTAAACACTGGGAAGTGATAGTTCTGACGGGTTAAGATACATTGAGGTCAGTGGTATCTTGGTAAAGTTGTCAACCCCTGATTTCGATAAAATTTGGATTGCTTTCAGCTTACTTTTATTTAATTCACCGGCTATTACTTCAATCTCTTTGGTGGATTCCTTATTAATTAAATCCAAAGATAGACCAATTTTACTCAATGCTATGCCTATTCCGGCAACCATTTTAGCTTGGCTCTCAGCCGTATCCTTGGGTAGCGCTTTGCAAATTAAGTAAAACAATATGCCAAGATTATGATTTTTTATTCCATTTTTCATTATACTTTCAAATTCTTTATCTTCAGGTATTTTTAAGGCGTTGCAAATATTAACCTCTAATACCGTGTCAAGTAGTGATCTAGGAAAATTAAGAACTAATCGTGTAATAATTGAGCATATTTGGAAAGCGTCAAAAATGTTTTGACATAGTAGATGGTTAGCTACAATATGAACACAGACAGAATATTCTGTGATATTTTGGTCGTAGATATATTTAAATACTTCTTGCTGGTACATATTATTTTCAACAACCCGTTCACTTTCATCTAATTCATTTATCAGCGCCTTCCTCATAACTATCTCATTTGACATCGCTGACGCTTCAAGAATGGATACAGTTGAAACTGGAGAACGAACCAGCATTTCTCCATTGAGATTTAAAAAATGCGAAAATAAAATCGGATTATCTGAGAGTTTTCCGTCTAGACCAAAATGTTTTCCGATAGTAATTCTATACTTCCAAGGTCTAGTTGATTTTTTGTTGCTATCAATAACAGTGTAGTATTTAGGAAGTCGTAATGATCTTGCATGATCAAGAAAATACTTTGCTTTATAGAATTCAGACTCGGTGCCGCCTTTTATATCATTGGAGCAATACGCCTCATTCATTTTTTTTAAATGATTCATACCCCAAACGGTAGAGGTAGAATCTATAAAATGTGTAAATTCATGAATAACTAAAGGAAGTATTTTTGATAGAATAGGATAGTTCTTTGATGTGAGAGCCTTTTTAAATGCTTCGAACCCTGAACTTTCGACACTATCCAAACAAACGATACAAGTAAAAAAATCAAAAGAACCTAGCGTGTCTGCTTCAAGCAGCCTTTTATAAGAACTATACTTTTTTTTTAGTTTATCTAAGCTCATTGAAATTCCATCCGATCCTAACAAGTTATTAATCTGTTTCTGGGTATCATTCAGTATTTTCGGCCGGATTGTTCTTGATGCAGACGATAACCAGAAACCACTAATCTCCCCACCATCATAGTTGATGAGTCAAACTACTTCCAAAAAATGACTACTTGAGCTCTTTTTCTGATTCAATGGCACCATTGCTTTTCACAAGGCACCCCATCGTTATCCCCATCCATCTTCGTGCCGGGGCAGTTCCTTAGAAAAAACTTAGCCTCCTCGCATGAAGTCATTTGCGAACAATGGGTTCTTCCGTCACATCTATACGGCGCCTTATTTATAGTACTCTCGCCGCCAGATGTGTTGCTCGGAGTTAGCGCTTTCCCTAATTTCGACAATAAAGATTCATCGGAACCTATATTCGGTTTCTCCCCTATTATGATTACTGGAGGCGTGGACTCTGGTTGAGGTGCGCCTTGCTTATTTTCCCTTTGCGCTGCTCGCCATTCCCACGGTGGAATGACGACCGGACTGGACCACATCCCTTTCTTGGCTTGCTTGGCGGTTTCTTCTGCCTTGATCCAATCGGAGCAGAACCGTTCTTTGCAATATTGACGATAGACCCATGCGTAACCGTTCTGGATAATCAACTCATTCAGGCTCTGACCGTCAACTTTCACCAGTCCGACCACCCGCCCGTACCGGTCAACATCCTTCTGCTCAACCTCAACGATCCTTCCGGCAATCAATGAACTTGTAAGATCCTGGGCTTTTTGTCCAAAATCTTGCCCCTTTTCGGGAGTATCTATTCCATATAAGCGGATTTTCTCCTCTTTGCCGTTATGCATGACCTTGATTGTATCACCGTCTGTAACCGACACGACCTTGCCGGACCATGCTAAACAGATTGACGGAACAAGAATAGTGAGAGTCAAAAATGCGAAAAGAGCTTTAAGCATATCAGGTCGTTTCATTAGTAAAATCGTTTGTGATGGTTGCTATGCGCCGCCGACCACTCTTAACCTATGTGGTCAATCACCTAACCAACGGAATATCCTGCCAGCGCGTCGTGTATGCTGGTGAAAGCCGATCCCGTTTCATCGCCCATTGCTGAGTTACTCCCGTCGTCGCCAGTTTGATTGTGCCTACAGTGCTGTTGATCCGGTCAATGGCTGCCATAATCTGGCTGTTGTCTCTGACGGGCTTTTCGAATAGAGAGATTTGTCTACGGGTGGATTTAGAAAAATCGCCGAGCATAACACCGGCTTTATTGTATTCGTAACCTTCACGCCATATCTGTTCCAAAAGGCGTTTGGCGAGGCGGCAAAACTGAAAACTATCGTTAGTATGATCTGGCAGGTTTCCATGGGCGCAATTGGCATATCCAGGCCGATGCTGTGTGAAAGGACTTGTCTGGATGAAGACGCTGATCGCCCGTGCGTATTGTCGTTCTCTTCGCAACTTGCTACACGCCCGTTCCGTAAACTCGCTGATTGCCTGCCGCATATCCTCAATCGCGGTTATTCGCTGTCCGAACGAACGAGAGGTGACAATCTGTTTTTTGGGTGCGGGCACCTGCTCAAGCTCAAGGCAGGACGAGCCTTGCAGTTCCGATACAGTCCTTGCCAGCACTATGCTAAACCGGCGTCGAATATCCTGAATGTCACTTTGACAAAGATCAAGTGCGGTTTGGATGCCCAATCCGTTCAGCTTACGAGTCAACTTCCTACCAACACCCCAAACCTTATCAACCGGCGTAAGACTCATCAGTTTGAGTTGCCGTTCTACATCCGTCAGAACAACGACTCCGCCGGTGCCTGAATATTTCTTTGCCCCGTTATTGGCCAGTTTGGCGAGAGTTTTTGTCGGTGCGATGCCGACAGCTACAGTGATACCGGTCCATTGCTTGATCGTTTTGCGAATGGAAAGACCAAAGGCGTGTAAGTCACGAATGCCACGCACATCAATAAACGCTTCATCGATGGAATAGATTTCAATTGATGGGGCAAGTGTTTCAAGAATACTCATTACCCGGTGTGACATATCGGCATAGAGTGTGTAGTTGGAAGAGAAAACTTCTATGCCGTGCCGGTCGATTTGATCTTTGATTTGAAAGGCCGGGGCGCCCATTTTAAGTCCAAGGGCCTTGGCTTCAGCGGATCTGGCAACCACGCAGCCGTCGTTATTGGAAAGCACAACAACCGGCTTGCCTCGTAACGATGGCCGGAAAAGGGTCTCGCAGGTGGCGTAAAAGTTGTTGCAGTCAACCAGGGCAAACATTACTTGAATACCCTGACTAATCCTTTCACCCTGCCAAATATTTCAAAATCATCATACTCTTTCAGTTCAATGGGCGGGTATTTTTCATTGTGAGCAATGAGGCGCAAGTTGGGATAGAACGATAACTCTTTTACGGTCATTTCACCGTTGACCATCGCAATGACAATGGAACCTTCAAAAGCCTCTTCGGAGCGATCAACGGACAATATGTCACCGTGATGGATTCCCAATTCAATCATCGAGTCTCCGTCCACGCGCACAAAAAAAGTGGCAGGCGGGTTCGTGACCAGTAATTCGTTTAGGTCTAAAGCACGGTCAATGTAATCATCAGCCGGAGATGGAAAACCTGCAGAAACACCAGCCTGTACTAAAGGGATAGGTTGAAAAATGAACTCGCCCGGATATCCGACGAATTCAACATTAGATATGCGGTGGTTCATAATGGCTCCATAAAGTTAGTGGCAGAGGGCAAATTTTTACTCTATCCCAAAGATACAGTCAACGATACCGAGTTATCAGAAAAGGAAGGTGGGTATAGAGGTCAGCTCTTTCATCGGCTGGAAGAATTCGGCATTGACCTGGCAACACATTCCGGTCCATTATTTTTTGGAATATTGACCTTGCTGCTCACTGGATAGATCTCTATCAACGAATCTGGAAACGGTTCAAGCATTGCCAATAAGTCTGTCTGTCCTGACGCTGGATTAAGCCAAGCCGACATGTTCCTATTTTCAAGGATAACTGGCATCCGGTCGTGGATTTTGCTCATCAGGGCATTTGCCGTAGTGGTAATGATCGCGCAAGAGTTGATTATTTTTCCGTCTTTTCCTTGCCAATGATCCCAAATCCCTGCCATAGCAAAATATTGACCATTGAGAGGACGAATAAAATAAGGTTGCTTGCGCTTCTCAACCAGCAACCATTCATAAAACCCACTGGCCGGGATGATACAACGTTTGCGTTTGAACGGGCCTCGAAAGGAGGGCTTTCCCTCAATTCCTTCTGCCCTTGCGTTGATTAGAGGAAATTTGGTTTTGGCTTCTTTTGACCAGGACGGCACCAATCCCCAGTGGAGCATAGCATATTCGGGTTGTCCATTTTCTGGCGAGGTGCGGATTGAGAGGATATCTAGCGAAGGAGAGATGTTGTAGTTCTCAAAGGCGGGTGGTTCCGACAAATGGAGAGATTCATAACCGAAGGAACCATTGCCGAAAAAAGCGAAGCGGCCGCACATTATGATTTTTAATCAAATGTTGAGGTTACTGATGGAGAAAGCTGCCTTTGCCAATGTGGTAGCGCCTGAAGATCATAATCATCCAACAGCATTTTGACACCATCCAATTAGTTAACCAGGTTCAGTGAACCACTCTTCCGATCCGTTAATAAAACGGGTCTCGATTTCATCTCTATAAATTCAAATAGTTGCATTTTTTCTGTAATCATTGCTTATAAAAACACACAACCGAAATAACCCCCCGCCACTCTCAGCGGCGTCAATGTTGTGTGGAACACATCCCGGCTCCAATCTCTAACCGCACGCCCTGCCCGCCTTTTCCCTTGGGCAAGTTCTCAAAACCGAAGGTTGCCTCGTTTCCTTTTGACTCGTCGCGCGTTACTTATTCACATTACGCCTATATGCTGTAAATGAAGTTGTAATAGAGGAGGTTGTCGAATAGATGGTTGTTATATGAAATTAATAAGTTGCGAGGAGGCTGTTTTAGATGACCCCAGTATCAAGGTTGATTGCTTCCGCTGTAAGGTGGATAAGTAAAACCGTAAAAGGCAATAGAACGGCGGAACCCATTAATGGTGAAGCCGAGTGGCTTAACCGGTCTGCGGTATTAAAAGCGTCTAAGGATTGGGAAGGGCTGCTTGATTTGTCTCTGAAGTGGGTGGAGGGTAATCCGAATGATGCTATTGCCTGGTTCAATCTGGGAGTAGCTTACCTGGAACTTCACCGCTACGATGATGCCGTCGACGCTTGTCAGCAGGCGCTAAAGATTAAACCAGACTATGTTTCATCTTGGATCAATCTCGGATATTCATATCATGAACTCCAGCGCAAAGAAGGTGCAATCGATGCTTTACAACAGGCTCTAAAGATCGAACCTGATCTAGCTTTAGCCTGGTACAACCTCGGAATCATTTACGATGAACTTAAACAATACGAAAAAGCCATCGAAGCTTACCAGCAGGCTCTGAAGGCCAAACCGGAAAATGCTTCAGCCTGGATTAACCTCGGAAATATATATGGTGAACTCCAGCGCTATGATGAGGCTGTTGATACTTATCTGCAGGCGCTGAAAATCGAACCAGACAATGACACAGCTTGGCGCCGCCTCGGAACCGTTTACCTTCAACTCGAACGATATGTTGATGCGGTTACCCCCTTTCAAGAAGCACTGCGGATCAATCCTAATGAGACATCAAGGAAGGGACTTGAGCTCACATATGCAGCCCTTGCAATCGATCATGGCCAATCTGGAAACCAAAAAGCGGCTTTGGATGTGGTAGAGAAATTACGTGAAATCGCCCCACAGAAGGCTGATGAGCTAGAAGAATTAGTTACACCGTATTCGACAATTGCTAAACAAGGTCGAGAAGATAATGATATTAAATCGTCGAGAACACACTTTGCAAAGATTCAATCCGATCAACACACTATAATCGAATTTGATGCCAATGTGTTAGCCTGGATTGATGAAAGTACAAATTTAATGTGGGAGGTAAAAAATAGAGATAACTGCCCCTTTATGTATGTTTGGCATACAAAGTATATTGAGGACGCCCCCATTAGTGAAGGCCCTGACTCTGATAAATACATACCGTATGAAATAGAAATAAAGGATGCTACAAGCTACGTAGAGAGATTGAATGAAAATATGTATGCTGGATTCTGTGACTGGAGGATACCTACAGTAGAAGAGTTGGAATCACTAATTGATCTTGAGGGGGCCAACTACTTCATCAAAAAACCATTACAAAAAAATACCTTGCCAGCATATTGGACAGACAGTCCAACGTTTTTTGATATCAACGGATACAGCTCAAGAGATTCTAGACCTCATTCTTGGTGGAAAGATACTGCCTATATACCGTCAATAAAAGTTGTAGATTTTCAAAAGCCTGCTACTGGTAACTATGCGCCTAATGGTAGTTTATGGCTTCGTTGTATTCGTTCAAATGCCAGCAGCAAGCACTGTACCGGTGCCGTAGAAGATGGTTTTAAATTGTCGAGAACGAGCTCTAACGCTGATAGTATTGAAAAAAATGCACCAAAAGCTGTTCATTATTCAAACAACGCATCGAAGGAAGGTGATGCCGAGGCACAGTATGCTCTCGGGAAGATGTATGAGCTTGGTAAAAATAATGTACAACAGGATTTTTCGAAAGCATTTGAGCAATATTCAATAGCTGCTGACCAAGGTCATGCAGGTGCGCAAAATAGCCTTGGCTGCATGTTCATTCACGGTAAAGGCATCCCTCAAGAATGGTACAGCAGTGTAGATGATAAAAAAGCTGATACATGTTTGTCCACTCTGGGATTAAAATATATACCAGGTAAAGGAGTCACTTACTGGGGAGATGATAGCTCGCAAAGGAGTGAGGATTTTAACAAATGTAATAGTGCGCGCTTTGAAATGGCTGATATCTGGTGGAAAAAGTCGGCTGACCAAGGCCATGCAGAAGCCCAATTCAACCTAGGTTTAGGAAGTTCTGTATTTCCAGAAGGTTATAAAGATGCGATACATTGGCTACGCGAAGCAGCTGAAGCAGGTCATGCTAAAGCAGAAAAATATTTAGTTAATGTTGTTCAAGATATCGATACATGTCTTGAATCGTCAGATGATACGTGGAGAGCAACAGTAGATTATTTACTAAAAGACGGTTCGATTGACGATAGCCAGGCTGAAAAATTTTTACAAAAATCTATTCCGAATTGCTATGACCATACGCGTATTTCTTATAAGACTAAGCAGCAAATTAAAGAATTCGCACTTGAAAGAGGCATAAAACATTTGGTTCATTTTACAAAAATTGAGAATATTGATGGAATTGTCAGCAACGGTTTGCGTGGTAGAAATTATTTAGATAGTAAGTTTTACAAATATTTGTTTAATGATTCGATAAGATTAGATAAATTTCCAACTTCGAGCTGTTTATCTGTAAGCTTCCCAAACAATAAAATGTTCTATAAATATCGGATGCAAGACAAGTCAGTTGATTGGGTGGTATTGTTAATTGATCCTAGTGTTTTATGGGAAAACGAGTGCGCATTTTGTCATAAAAATGCCGCAGGATCTACTGTTAGATCTAAGTCTTTATCAAAATTAATGAGCTTTAGTAGTTTTCAATCAATGTTTTATGAAGACGAATCAAGAACATGCTTAGATGACAATTTGACCACAGATCCGCAAGCTGAAATTTTGTGTTTCGAAAAAATACCATTAGAAAAAATATTGACTTTTGCATTTGAAAGTACAACGGCAAAATCAATATTTGACGAAAGGCATCCACACTTAAATTCTTCAGTGAACAGGGAGATGTTTCAACAAAGAAGCGATGCAACTATTTATCATTAAATGAAAATTTTTCTTGTTCAATAAAACAATGCTAAGATTAGTAATAAATTAAACAATGGCAACAAGACCAATATACAAGCCTTCTTTATTGAAAGTAGGTGTTGAGACTCAACAGGTAGACTTTCACTGGTCTCCAGGAATGTCATTTCAGCAAAAACAAAAATCTATACGTTCACTGCATGAAAATGCAAAGATACTTGGAGCTTATCCAATTCTTGAAATTTCAAGTAAATCTTCCGATGAATTAGGAGTTAAGTTAAGTGCCTTCAATCTGAAAATTGAGTCAACAAAACTGAAGCTAATAATTTCAGTCGAAGTTGCATTCCAAGCTAGTAAAATTTTCGAAAAAGGAGGCCCTTTCACTGATCTCTTGGGTGCTTCTTCTGTTTCAGCGAAAAAAGATCCAAGAATTAGGAATTCTGGAGACCTAATTGGATTTGATTTTTTAGGACAAAAATTTGACATTAAACCTCGAACATTATTTTATGACTGGATTTACATCAATGCCTTGAATCAAAATGATCTATTGGCACATGAACTTCTTGGATATGCTGGTTTTTCTGACATAGAATTCAATCCTAAAAAATCTATAAACTGTCAAGCCTACGCAGCCGCATTGTACGTATCATTATATAAAAACAATTATTTAGACATAGCGCTAAGTTCGCAAGAAGAATTTAGCGCAATCATGAAAGATTCATACAGGTTGAAAGATTCTGATATAATGGTGCAAGGGAAATTATTCTAAAATATTCGCCCTGCATAAATATTCATTTTTGATGAAAGATGCCGACAAAAAGAAGGCATCAGGCTTAGCTTGGTTGAAAACTTCTAGCAGTTAGCACATTACCGAAAAACGAACACGCTCCAGGCCCTAAAGATCGATCAATGTCCGGTGAAAAGGTCAAGCCGCATGTCAAGCATGAAGCCGGAGCTAAAGTGGTCGAATTGGTACCAAACGGGATGTGTTTTCCGGATTGAATCCAGCCGCAATTCCGGCGGAAAAAGCTTTCCAACAAAGTCCGTTTAAGAAAATTGAATGACTTGGCTCAAGAGATTCTCCATGGTCATTCAGGTGGCTTCCGCTCTCTTGGACGGCAGATCGAGAATCACAAACCCTGACACAGAACTCTGAACACTCCCTGGCGGGCAGGTCTCCTGAGCAATGCTCAAACAAGTGGACAGGCTTTTTTGCTAATTTTTGATGAAGCTGCCGTCACTGTGGATTCAAATTGAATTATGTTTTGCTTTTGAAGCATTAAACCCAATTGCCGGGTATGCCGGTGTCTTCGTTGCTTTCGCCGCTGCCAGCGCTCGCGCTAGCTTCTCTTCGGTCAACTCGCCGCTGGTCTCTTGCTGGCGGTTAATATCAAGCTCGATTTGAGTCAACGGCTGACTCACCTCGTCGACGACCGCCTTTTTCGGATGCTTCATTTCAGCATAAGCCTCAGCGAGCTCCAACAGCTCAAGCCGCTCTTGCCGATAATCAATATCTCGTTTCAAATTCTCAATCTCGGTCGACAATTCCGGACGCATCACTTCAGCCGCCCTCCAGTTCTCGATTTGCAACGTTCGCTTTCCGAATCCGAGTCCCTTGAATACCTCATCTGGAAGTATGGGCTTTTTTAAAACGCCGAGTCTTTCGAGTCTTTGCCGCTCGAATTCTTCAGCTCTCTGCACTGCTGGCGACGCTAATACTTCGGCTTGATGCTCCTGCACCCACTGCTCTGGATGCTTCTCAATTTCGCGGTGCCGTTTCTCCAAAATCGGTATTGCCTCACGTGCGGCTTTTTGTGCCTCAATCTGTTCTTGTATATAAGCGTTGTGGCGATCTCCGGCAGGTGTTCGCATGTCATCCACGCCGAGATTGTGTTTAGTAATGAAGTGTACGGCACCGTCCTCCGCCGCTTCAATAAATCTCAGGTTCTCTTTCCGCTTGGCGTCCTCATCCGTAAGCTGAAGTCAGTTTATTCAGCTGATCATGAGAAAAATAATGCCGTGAAATGGAAAGAGGCGTCTCTTTTGAGGCTCATCGTGGCTTGGGCTGGTGGCGCGTAGTCCGGTTCAATCCAGCCATCGTTCCGATCGGAAAAGGCCAGCATTCGCGGCACCCACTGTAGGGGGTGGAATTGGCTCTGTGATCTCTGATTTTGTGGTCGGTTGATGACCGACTTTATGGTTTGTTCAAAAAAAAAAGAGGCCAGGATTTATCCTGACCTCTTAATAATCACCGCGCGCGGCGTATCTGTATCACGGTTTCAAAAGCGAAAGACTCCTTTCGCTGCCTGCTGGGCTCCTCGAGAATTTACTGCTGCCTCTCGTGCTCGATTGAGCATATCATTCGTCGTCGGCATTGTATCAATATTTTGCGCCTTCATCGATTGCTCTTCGGTCGGCGGATTCACTGCTTTCGTCAACGTGGTCTGTTCGAGCGTTTTCTCTGCCGATCGGTATTTTATAACGACATAATCTTCAATTGAGGCCAGGAGGGCAATTTCCTTCTCGATGTCCTCTTGTTTCTTTTTGAATCCGTCAGCCGGATTTGGAAACCTCGCCGCCATCTCACTATTGAACTGTTTTTCAGCTTGGAGCTCTTGCAAATATTTTAGAAATTTTGCTCCGTTCTTTAGAAGATTATCCGGATCTTTTGGCTCAATATTGTTTTTACTCTTAAAATATTCAATGCCACATTCACAGATCTCACTGAGTTTGATAAACTCGAATCGCACTGCATTCAACTTTCTTTCCTGTGCGTCGAGCTCAGTGTTCATTTTTTGGATTTTTTTGTAAGCATCAAGGAATACTTCAGCTTTCTTTGTACTCGGTTCAAATTCAGCCACAACGTCACCTCTCTTATATTTTTCGATACCGTAAGGTACAAGAAGGCGTGCAGATGAAGCTGTCGCATTGGAATTTATGGAACTTTGTGTGAATTGGTTATGGTTCTCGGAGCTGTGCTCAAATCCGTTATTGAAACGGGTATTAATATCAATTTAATAATTTCGGATGGTTAAGCTTGCATTGTTGTGGTTGCTTATAAAAACACACAACAAAAACGCCTCACTCATTCATCGAGCCGTCAAAGTTGTGTGGAATCTATACCGATACAAATCTCTGGATCAGCTTCTCCGTAAATTGACTGTTTCAGTTCCTGAATCAATAATCCGTCTCTGAACAACTACCTCTAAGAAATTAAGTTGAGTATCTTGTGTGGCTTTCAGGAGTCAATAATTACAGCGGATATCAGCTCCTTGGCCTTCTTAGTGGCGTCATCGTCATCGACCGCTGAGAAGGGGCGATCAATAAGCCATTCGTTTTCGACAAGCTTGTTCAGTTCGTAGTTATGGTCTTGGAAGTGTAGCAGGCGCCAGTTATCCCACTGGTTAACTATACGTCCTGTTATCAGCTCCGCATTTTTTCTTCTTTCTTCGGCTTCGGCGGAAAGATCCCAAGACCAGACATGAGATATGACTTTCGATATCTGTTTCTGTTTTTTTTCGGACGCAACGCCTTCATACATCCTTACAATAACTTGTCCGTATTGCTCAATTATAGGACGAGATTTAAAAAAAGGCGTGTTCTTATGATAAGTTGTCATTATATCATGAGCATAAAGCATAAGATTGCGATCCTTTATAATCTCTTCAGAGAATTCGTTCGGCACGCCGCGACCGGAAGCATAACCGACAGCGTTTCTCAAATTAAATTTGATTATTGCCGTGTTTAAGATTTTGACAATCACCAAAACCGCCACACATGTAAATATTATTCCTATAAAAGTAGGCATATATTTTATGCAATCCTCATTGATTTTTCTTAAAGAGAAAGTTCACATGGCTATTGTCATTACACAAAAACTAATTCCCTTTCATTTTTTACAATAAAGGTGAAACTTGCTCAAAACCTTTAGGCGCCTTTTTTGAGTTGATAGCTTGATAGGGAGAAATATAAATAAAAGCGAGCTTCTCACCGTTTTCATGCGTGATGTAGTACTCATCTATCGGTTTTTCTATGTTTTCGACTTTCAAACATCCTGTCCTTTCATTATTTACCCTGGTGCCGTCCGATGCCCTAAGTCCGCCTAAGTAGAGAATACTTCCTTGAACCGTATTAACAGGGATGGGATTTGTCGGCTCAAGTCCAAACTCGCCAATGCCGTTAGGCATTTCATCAGTAGTGCAACCACCTGCATTCAATTTAGACATCACATCATAAAGCACTTTTTGGGCTTTAAGCTCAGGAATATCCATCATCGCATCCCAAACTGATTTCGTTTTTTTTCTTCTAAAAATATCAAAAAAACTCATAAGATATACTCCCTACGGGTTGTTGGGGAAAAGGATTCTCGGCTTGATCGCTACAACTACATATAGAACTAGGTCGAAGGAAAGTTCTATTCACCGTAGGTATCCGGCCCTGATTTAGACTCTTGCAACAGTCCTTCAATGTGAGGTTGCACAGCTTTAAATATATATTTTTTGATATTACAGCATATTAGCTTGTCAATATTTTAATACCGCAGGAGTCTCGCCAATATTACTTATTTTCAATCAATCCTTCATACATAAAATCCCTGCTGTGACTAGTCCTACACCGAAAGTAAATGACACCGAGAAAGGCAAAAACAAAACCGTTGGACAAAATACCAATACGAGAATTCCTATTATAACTGTGCCAAAGCAAATTCCTAGCCATGCTATACCTATAGAGAAACCACCGGCCAAGATGCAAGCGCCTACTATTACAAGAAATAAACCTTTAATGATATTCATCTAAACTCCTAAATTTTTACGACTCATCTAAAGGTTCTCCAATTAAAATGCAATAGGATCCGAGTGATCAACTCGGTATTTACAAAGTGTGCTTAAAAGCCTCGTTGTGAATTTTCTTCATAAATTACCTTACAGAGACTTTCCCTCTGCGACAGGGTCTAACTGTTGACTACGGGTACATGTACCGACCGTAACGACAATAATACCTGTTTCATAAGCTACACGTCGTCGCTATGAGCTTGAGCTGATTAGATCATACCTCTCAACGACTCAATCGTCAATTTATTGAAATAATTAAAAAAATGTGCACGGAGCCGCCAGGCCACGTTGTGGTATGCGAAAGATGAGCTCTTGAGATCTTAAGAGAAGTTATGATAACCGCGTAAATTGGAACTTCGTTTTGGTGGGTGTTGTGAATAGGGTGGGGAGAACTGACCTGTGGGTGCGGATGGTCTGATTTATTGCTGAATTTTTCTGAGATACTCTTTGTAGAGAAATTCTTTTTCTCCAAGCGTGATTTTGTTAGGTGGAATTTCTCGGTTGAGCTCAGAACATATTTGTTTCGTACGAAAAAGTCCCGTCTCGTAAAGGAAGCGACTAGCTGTAATTCCACGTTTTTTTGGAGAACCGAAACGGTGATTTTCCAGCCAGTCCAATAGATAATCGTCTTCCGGTGCTATTAAATTCAAGTGTTCCACAGCCCTTGTAATCGCGACATAGAAGAGCCTACGCTCTTGTTCAATACTGGCATCATCAGGCTCTTTCTCTCCGAAATGAGGAAAACGGCCATCTGTTAACTGTGGGATGATGACCATCGGCCATTCCCCTCCCTTGGCTTTGTGTACCGAGGTGATAAGAACTGCGCCTCCCTGTTTATTCTCTACAGAATCATGCTTGGTAAGCTCCTCGAACAGTTGAAGCAAATTCAGCTTACGTTTTTTTGATTGTTCCATTAAAGCCGAAACAGTTCGCACTGAATCATTTGCAGACTGTTGCTGAATATAGCTTTTGGTTAGACGCTCGTTGAAGTTTGTGACTCTATCGATTAGCGATACCGCTTCGTGACCATGCTGGTCACGGTGCAGACAGTTTTCCAATTCCTTCCACTGCTCGGAAATAGATAACAACTGGCTTTGTATTTTTGCCGATAATTTACCGTCTGCGGCGGTCTCTTTCAGAATTATCTGAAAACTTTTCGGGTTATTAGATACCTGAAATGCCAGAACATCCCGCTGAGCTTTTTTAAGGTAAAGGTCGGAATATTTAAACATTGCGAGAAGTATGCGCTTTCGTTCGTCTGGGCTGTCAATTGAGTCCAGACCGTTGGGTAGGCCCAGGGCCATAAACCCGATAAGCGCCAGAATTTCTGGACGAGATTTATACGACTTGCTTTTATCCCCTAAAACATAATGAATCCCGGCTGCTATCAGTTCCATTTCTGATTCGATAACCATCGCCCAGCTGCGAACAAGAATGACAACCTCGCTGAGCTGCCTTCCTTGATTTACCCACTGCTGGACAAGAGTTGATATTAGCCCATTGCTAATGCCTTCCGGTTGCAGGTGGATTCTTATTTTTGTTTGTGGAGTATCGTTACAGGATAAGCAAAGTTTTTTGGTCCTTTTTTTATTGTGGTACATCACCATGTTGGCTACGCAGGAAAGTGTGTGGCCAAACCGATAGGTATTTGAAAGAACGTAGCGTTTGCCGCCGTTGAAAAATTGTTCGAATAGTCCTGACATATAGTCTGGTCGCGAACCACGCCATTCGTATATACATTGGTCTTCGTCACCAACGGCCATCACTATAGCTCTCGTGCCTGCGACGCTTTGGATAATTTCCTGCTGCGCTAAATTTATATCCTGGTATTCATCGATTAGAACGTAGTCATATCTATTTCCAACCCAAGACCCGATATCATCGTTTTCTCTAATGGCTATAGCTGGGTCGTAAATCATATCCGAAAATGTTCGGAACCCTTCTTCGAGTCGAAGATCCTCAAAATACCGATAAGCTAGTTTGAAAACTTTGTTAATACCCTCAAAATCAATTGAACTGATCACTTCGCTGGGTCGCAGTAAATCACTTTTCCATCGAGTAATTAAATCACTGAATTCTGTCAGGAATTCATTTGGAATGGCCGCGATATCCATGTCGTCGCTTTCTTCTCCAGCTTGCTCTAAAGCACGCATCAGGAGATGGCGGAATCTGGGGTCGCTTCCATCCAAATGTACTGCGGCACCCAATTTTTTTTCATCAATCAACTTGTTGTAAATGCGACGTCCCAAGCCATGGTAGGTAAAAACATTTGGAGGCGTGAAGCCATATTGTTTACAAGCAATTGCAAGACGATTTTGGAATATTTCTTTGATGTCACGATTGTACATCACCACCATAATTCTATTATGGTCGCACCCCTTGTTGAGCAAAAAAAGAATTCGATGCACCAAAGTTAAAGTTTTTCCTGAGCCTGCAACAGCAGACACTATAGCGTGTCCGTTTTTGTGGACTACTACGGCGCGTTGCTCTTGATTAAGTGGTTCTAATATAGATGTTAAGTTGCTGGCGGAAGGCATTAGGACCTATCGATGGTAAAATAACTACATCTGAAGGCCTCGGAGGAAGAAACTCTCATTTTGTGTTTCCGGCAAACAAGAAAATTGGTGAATTCTGTTAATTCGTAATGCATGCAAACCAAACAATTTCTAATTTTGGCTCCTTTTTTAATGGCATCTTTTAAGAATTTTCTAAATTCCGCACGTTTATTCTCTTCGTTCTGACATGGAGAGGAAAACCAGATGCGTTTACTTTTTATATCTTGCTCAATGATATCTGGCGTAGCGTTTAAGATAGCGGCTCGTCCATTTCTATCAACGGTGAAGTAATCGGAATAACATTTGCATTTTCCATTGCAAAAATTTCCTCGAATTAACTTTGGATTAAAATTGAACAGCTCAACATTTGCTGTTTTAACTTCTAATCGAGTCTTTTTAAGAATGGGAATATCGTCTTCAGATTCAATTGAATATTCGATGATCTTACGACCACTATTAATTTTATCGTCCGAAGATTTATGAAAGACAGTAATTTCTATATAGATAGCTTCGGTTGTTTTGTCCGTTGTTAACAGCACATCTGGACGGTAACCGTCATGCCAGACTTCTTCAGTTATATTGCCAAAATAGTCCGTTAGGTCAAATTCATGAATTTCACGAGAACGACATGGATAGCCTAGGGATTCTTCAAACTGAGTACATTCGACGCTTGTATCAAGTGCTATTATGAAAGGTTTATCTGATTTAAGACAATTCGAATAAGTCTCTATAAAGATGCGTTTCCCCAGTATGTGCAAGTAGGTCTCTTTGCCACAGCCGTCGCCTGATGCATGTGCAAAGTGTTTAATATTCTTTTGACCAAGCCGAGCAATTAGAGAAGCTCCGCACCCGACGCATGAAAAAGGTCCAAGACTTGAAATGGTATCCTTGTGTAGCATGGTTACATCTTGAATCTCACCATGAACATCAAGTCCATACCGATATGTTGCAGTCATTCAAAAATTATCGCTATAAAACAGGCAGGCTTTTTATTCATGACCTCGCAATCTGCCGTTTAAAAAAAAGGAAGGAAGTGGTTACACGCGTGTGTGGGTTGACTATCCTTGCGCTGCAACAAGGGATATCTAGCATTTCCAGTAGAAAAACATCGTGCTCACTACCGGCAATAAAAACAGTACGACAAAACCGAGGCAGCCGCTCTGGCCACCATTCTGCTTTCGATCATTTTTAGACATTTCCTCGTAAAGAATGTAATCGAGAGCCGGATCGTCATCATCAATCAGGCCTCTGCCTTCATCATCATGATCATGAGTCATCGGAGGCTACTCCTTATTCTTCAGATACGTTACCTCAAATGCCTTGCATGGCCTGTACTGCTGCAGGCGATTGGCGAAGGTGAAGGTGTCATTCATTTCATAGTGCTGGAAAATATCCAATCCTCGATCCAGAAGGATCTTCCACCCATTATCGGTCACGATATGTCGGGCGTGAATGGTACCGGTGCCATCGAATTCCCAAGTAAATTCTATGCCTACAGCGCCAGAAGATTCTTTTATTTTTTCGAGATGATTTTTTTGAAGCTCTCCTTTGAATTCATCTTCAGTCGTTATCAGATGTACCGCCACTTCTTCTTCTCTTGGTTTATGCTTCACAACCGTTTCAAGGAATTCCATGAAGTTTCGTATCTGATAAAATAGGCGAACATACGGGTCGGTGATGGTGATTTTGCTCGCTCCGCGTAGATAAGCGCCAAACAGGGTGTCGAAGGCAATACCGCGCTGGTTTTCCTGAAAGGTTAGGTGCTGTTCCTTGAGGGGTTGCTCTGGTGCTGGAGATGGGATTTCTTCCTGTGTGGCACTCGGGTCTGCAGGTTGCCCTTCATCTCTTTTGGATTCCTCTGTGGAGCTGCCGTCGGCAACTGTTTTGTGATAGTAATGAAAATACTCATCTTCTTCGAGTGTTCTCACTTGCTTGGATTTGCCGGAGGCATCCTGGTAGGTGAAGCGTACCCCTGGGTAGGTGGTATCAATACGCATCAATTGGTCTTTGACGCGTTTGCGACCTTCAATTGCAAACTTGAGCAGGTCTTCGATCTCTTCTTTTGAAGCTCCATCATGGGGAAAAAGGATCTTCATCAGCCCGGAGAAGGTCTTGTTGATACCGTCCCTGTCTCGGGTAGAAATGTCGGCGGATAGGGAAAAGTGCGCCTTGTAGCGATCAGAATAGTCGTGGTTTCGCGTTGAGCGAAGGATTTCAGCAAGGTAATCCACCACGAATCCATAGCCATCGGAGAACATCTCTCCACGAATGATATCTACTTCCCAGCCAGGAATATAGAAATGGAGCCGGTCAAGGAAGGCGGAATCGTAAAACTTGTCGGGCAGCTCCTCGAACAGATTTGAGTGTTTGAGCATATAGGGAACGGTATGCTGGGTGTTGCCGACAAAGACCATCGATGCCTCTGCCCCCAGGGTTTCGACACCACGGGAAAACGATTTGTTGGCCATGTAGTTCTTCATGATGTCGACCAACGCATTGTCAACCCGCTTGTTCTTTCCAGCGAACTCATCAAAGGCCACTGCGTCCCAGTAACCAACCAAGCCAATCTTACCATTAGAATTATTAACAAAAAGTTTAGGAACGGAGACTTCTCCGCCGGAAATCAAAATGCCATGGGGCGAAAACTCGGAATAAATATGTGACTTCCCCGTTCCTTTCGGCCCAAGCTCAATCAGGTTGTAGTTTCGCTCGCAGTAAGGAATAAGCCGAACCAGTTGCAGTAACTTGCTCCGATTGCCAAACATCTCCGGATTGAAGCCAATACTTTGGATCAGCAGGTCGATCCACTCGTCGGTGGTAAACTTTTTCCTCGCCTCTACATAGCCTTCAAAATCAAAGTGGGATAACTGTATTGGTTTTAGAGATGACAAGATCCAGGGGCAGGCTTTCTTGTCCTCGGTGAACTCGTACTCGATATCTGCAATGCACCAAACTCCGCTCACCAGCAGCTTGGGGTGGGCCTTGACCGTGCCGGAGTCGACCAACACCTTTTTGATTCCGAGGTTGGAAAACTCTGCCTCATAGACATCGTCTTTATCATTCAATGACACGCTGATTTTGTCGATGACCTTGTAGCGCCCCTTTTCCTTGATGTTAGATCGTACCAGGCCTGCTTCGTTACGGTGTACATAGTGCAGACGCAGGATCTCTTTGACAGTCTCGATGCCGGTTTGAATGGTGGCTTCGTCGCTGGTCGCGCAGTATTGCCCCAAAAGATATTCAAGCACGTAGGAAGGAACAATCGCGTTGCCCTTGACGGTCTTGACCAGATCCTTACGAACGACAAGCCCAGAGAAATGCGCGTTGATTTTTTGATCAAGTTCGTTCATGGCTCTCTAATCCCTTAAAAATCAAAATCGCTGGTAAACGACCGGCGCATCAGATACCGGAGTGATTTGTATTCCTTGTAATGGGTTGTCCCTGTCAGCTTCTCATCTAAAAGCAAAATGACTTCTTGGTTATTGGCGTCATCCGCCTTTCGGGTCAGCACAAAGCGGACCTGTAACTCACGCTCTCTGGGGTTCTCCGAGGTCAGGTCAAAGGACAATTCATGGCAATCAGAGATCAACATTCCTGCTTGGGTGTAAATACCTGCCCGGAGTTTTCTCGGTTGGACCTTATCGGTTACCGGTTGAGCTTGATAGAAGGCAACTGCCAATTGCCCGGAGGTGATTACCATGCTGGAACCACGTAAGATATCGACCTCAACCGCTGAGATGTCGCTTTGCCGCTTTTTATTGATATGGATAATGGGAATGACCACTTCCTGCAGCGACGCTCCCCCATGGACAAAACGGCTTCCTGAGCCCTTTAGCCGAAGACGATTGATCGACTTGGGAATCTGTACCTCCATCTTGCCGGAAAGCCTCAGCTCGGAGGATTGAAATTTCCGCAGACTCGATACCTCCTGCAAGCCCTTGCCCAGTACAAAGCGCCGGTCGCGGAACAAGATTTGATCGCCCGCCGCATCTATTCCAGCGAAATCGCTCTCTTCAATAGCGCGGTTCTGATAAATAAATCCGTGATCCGTAGTGACCAGCAGATTGTTGGCGTTAGCGCTGGTGAGCTTCTTCACCAATCGGATCAGCTCTTGGAGAGTTTCCTCTGCCGCTTCAAAAACTCGTTCTTCCGATTCCCGTTTGTCACCGGTCGAGTCGATACGGTTGTGGTAAATATAGATAACATCATGATCCCGTAAAAATGCTCGGCAGTCCTCTTTGTTCAACGCCATCAGTTCTTCGGCCTTTATGGCAGTTGCTCGTTGGAGAATCGCTTGTTCGAGAATTTTACGGCGGTTTGCGGTACCCTGAGAACTCTGGCCATTGACTAAAACCGTTCCTGAATCATTATCCTGCAGTACCAATTCTTTGTTTGGCAGCAATGCAGCCATGCCCAACTGGGTGTAACTTGGCAGCATGGCTAACGCGGGTTCTAGGGTCGCCTCGTAACGGTCTTCCTGGCGGATGAGACTCAAAAATTCGTCGCCGATCTCGTAGCGGAAGGCATCGGAAATGATCACGTAAATCTTTTTATCCTTCTGCAGAAAGGGCCGCACTTGACGGTCAAAGAAATACTTCTGCAGCATGATGGGCGTTGCGTCCCACTTGCTGACGTCATCCACAAAAGACTGCCAGTGATTATTGACCTTCAATAAATAGTTGTTGGAGTAGAGATTCTCGACCTGATCCGTTAGCATCCCCATCAATGAGGTCTCGCCGGAACAGCGGACGTGATAGATGAATTTCCGATACATTTGATCCAGGCGAAACCAGAAATGGCAATAACGCTGGACTCCGTCCGCCATGGATTCCATGGTCAGCGTAGCTTCATCCAAGGCCTGAAAAAACTGGGCAGCATAATCGACCGCCTCGTACAGGTGGCGGTATTCGCGATACCAGTGGCCTTGCCGTCGCTGGCGGACCCAAAGCGCCACATCTCCGCTCGAAACCGTGCGCGGCGCGACTACGCTCACCAAATCGCTGATAATCTTCTGGTCGATCAGTCGGAAGTAATCCAATTCGATCAACTCCCGGAAGTCCCGCTTGGCCAAATCCAGCTCAATGCCAATGACCTCGGCACATTCTCCCGAGAGGGTCTCAAAGCCTCCCTCGAACTGGCGGCTGTCCTTCCAACGCTTGAGAAACACCCGTGCATCGCCGGTCAGCTTTACCTGGCCGTCGGTCCCCATGGCGTAGCACGATTTGAATAGCTCGATTACAAAATCACGGATGCTCGGCTCGTCGGACTTGTAGCCATAGCAGCGGGTCATCTGTTCCCAGAGGAAGCCGTCCAGATCACACCGGCTGATCAGCTTGATCTTCTCATCCCGCCCGTCGGCTATTTCCTGCAGCAGATTTTCCACCACGGAATCCATGCGTGGCTCGCTGCCCGCGCATACTGCCAGTATCTTCAGGCGAATCTGTCCGGCGGTGTCGTCGGCTTTCAAAAGCTTCTTGAGGAAGTCCTTGCGTTTGATCGCCTGGAAGAATTCCACATGGGCCTGAACAACATCCATGAATTCGAGTCCGAGCTCCAGTTCGGAGAGCCAAATGGCCACCTGATCGGTGCGGAACTCGCCGTTAGCTAGCTGTACATCCAGCAGCCAGTTATCCAGATCGGCAGGTTGAGGCCCTTCGCGGTAGAGCAGGAATTTCTGCTCCGGCTGCTCGCGGAGTAGCTTGTATTTGATGCCATGCTCGTTGTTGGTGAGCTCCAGCTTCTCAATACCAGGCAGCGACAGCGCCTCGAAGTCGTGACGTAACTCCTGTTTGGCGTCATACCAGAAAACGATCCGGTGCTGGTCGAAGAGTTTGGTCAGGGCTTGGGCTATGCGACAGTTCATGATTGCCCTCCCTTAGTTCCCAATTGAGTAAAGTTCCGGTGAATCATAGCAATGATATTGTCCAACCTGTGAAATAGGTCGTCATAGGTCATGATATCGATGATATTCGCGTATTTTCTCCGAATGATTTCGAAATCGAATTGCTGATCATTGGTAAAATCGCTATCCCGACCAAGGATGATCATTGCCTTGGGATTGGTTATCTTAATCTCGAAATCGACCGGCAATTCAGATTTTCGCTTTTTCAAGATCTCCTTTTCTCCTTCACGGCCCCATTTGCTTAGGTGGAAAAGATATTTTTCAACTTGCATTACCGATCCCGAAAGTTCGGTTCTCGGAGTGTAATTATCTCTGTACTTCCTTCGGGAAAGGAGGCAGTTAGCAAAAGGTTTTTTGATCTCGACAATGTCGAGGGTCCCGTTGGCATCCACTAGCGTCAGATCGATGAAGCGGTCCTTTACCTTTGCTGGGTCTGAATAGAAGTCTTTGATATGTAAATTTTCGAGAACCGCAACGTACTTGGGAAAAATGAGAAGTAAGAACCCTACGACCAGTTTCTGCCAGTCTTTTTCTTCGTAGCTTTCTGCTTCCTTAAGCATTTCTCGCAGTTCGTCCCGAACATACTCAAATTTTTGGTACTCATATTGTTCAAGTAACTGAATTCGGGATGTCGGCCGAATCGTTCTTTTCTTGCTCAAATACGCATCCAGCTGTCGCTGTGCGTCCGACATGGTCCCCAGATAATCTTTCAGTACCCGTGAAATTCGGGCGCGAGCGTAATGCGTCAATTCAGTTGATGTTGGGAAATTTTTGAGGAGGTCATCAAATTCAGCATGAGGGATAGAGCCATCGGCATCTCCGCCAACAACAATCGGTTCATGAACCAGATCGTCAATTTTTCCGAAAATGGAGATATCTCGATAGGCAATAAATGTCTGACGGCTAATCCGCATCTCCTTGGAGAGCAACAAGTCATGCTTGAGGCCAAGAATGTCGCTTTTGATTTTGTAATAGGCGCCTACCGTGACTCCGAGTAAAAAGCTTCGGACATCATCGCGCAGATCGTCTGGATTTGACTCTGGAAAAAAATCATCAGATTCAAAAGTAAACGTCCGCTGTAGCGTTACATGACCACTTTGTTGTAACTTCTCATCTATCCAGTTAGCGTCGAACCGATCAGATTCATACCTAAGCAGCAGGCGACCATCCTCTTTTAAGATTTTGATCATCGCCTACTCTTCCGAGACATCCAGGCCGACGATCTTCTTCAAGGCCGTGCCGAGTTTAGGGTAGTTGACCTTCACGCCGTCATCGAGGTCGATTGCCAGTTGTTTGGTGGCCAGGGGGTAGAGCACATCGCGCTCGTAGTCTTCCAGCTCTGCGATAATCTTTTTCAATTGCTCGATTTCTTTGATCGCCTTGATCTTTTCTCCGGTGGAGGCCGAGGTGCTGATGCTGACCTGCTCTAGGTTCTCCCGGCGGGAAGTGAGCTTGGTGCGGAATTCCCGCAGATACCCGTTTAAGACCACGCTTGCCGTATCCGGGCGATAACGGTGCAGGTAGATCAGGGCGTTGAAGTTGCCCTTGGGGCTGGAAAACAGCCAATAGATGGGCCGCTTTTTGTAGCGACGCACATGGTCGTTATAGAAGTCCTTGAGGAAATACTTGGGGATATCCTTGCCCAGCGCCTTTTCGATGAACCTGATGTTTTCCTCGTAGTGCTCTTCGCCAAAGGCCACGCGCAGGAATTTGCGGAAACGTTCGGCGATGTCGTCGTTAAACCAGTCGCCGTCGAGCATGGGAATGACATTATCGTCGTCGGCCGGGAAGCTCGGCTCCGGAACTCGTTTCAGGTAGTCCTCAATGGTCTCGCCCTGGTTGGCCAGGATCAGCCCCGGCTTGTCCAACGCATAGCGGCCAAACATGCAGCCCACGGCATAGGAGACCAGTTCGCGCATGGTGTCGGCCAGCAGCAGCGTCTCTAGTTCTTCCTCGTTCTTGTCATTACCGTAGCGGTAGTGCGGGTTGCAGGTCAGGGTGATTTCGTTGAGCGGCACTTCGGGCGTCAACTCATCTTGCAGGCCATAGGCTTCGATGAAGATGCGGTTGTTTTCTTCCTCCAGCCGCTGCATTTCCAGCGTCATCTCCCGCCAATAGGCGCGGAGTTTCTGGTAAGTGGTCATCAGGGTCAGTTGGCGGTAGTCGGGCTGTAAGAGTGGCTGACTTCTAAAGTCCCATGAGGTTTCGTAGGCATCCCAATCGATTTTTGATAGGTTGATGATCTCTGGTATTAAATCTACGAAAAACGCATTGTCGATTTCTAACTTATGGCTAGGCAATGGCAGTCGAACAACGTCAGCAATCTGAAGATTAACTGTTGGATTAAGTAACTTCAGAACGGCATTGGAAGGCTTGGAATTCATGCATGCAATAATGAACCCCCTCTTTGATGGCGGGGCAAACACACCTGGGCCACCTGAATCGTATAGGCATCCTGAAGGGATGGCTCTCATGCTAAAAGGCCCAGTTGTGATATATGAAAAGCCAACTGATGGTTTGAAATAGTATGGTATGTTGACGATCGTCCTTGTATATGATTGGTTTATTGTTTTTGCGAAATTTATTACATCACGACCATCGTCTTCCCAGTTTATATAGTATTCTAAGTAGCCATACCATTTCCTATATCCACCTCCTTTACTATAAGGAAACCACCTGGCACCTGACACTTGTGCTTCCTGATGGTTTTCACAATTTTTCATGGCTCGCTTTTCTGAAACTTCGGGCCAGAACCGCAAGAAGGTATTGTTGTCAGAAGTTGTCATGCCCCGCTTCACATCAGCAAAGTCTCCCAAAAATACTCCTTCCTCGAAGACTCTGAACAAATTATCACTTACCCAGTATGCAATTGGACTCCCAGGGATTTTTCTGAAATTGGCAGCAGAGACGCGGAACAACCAACTGCAATTTGGGATTTTAATGGCCTCACGGATCGCAGCCTCTTTTTCGGATTCTGAATTGCCTTTGATCAGACGGAGATAGCTACCTTTATGATCTGGACATCTGGTATTATTCAAAACAAAGGCTGTGGTTGAGACGACCTCGCCGCCAATACTATCGAACGCTCTCGCACCGAGGTGGGCCATTGATAACAATGTGTGTTGACCCAGAAGCCGGGCACGCAGAGCCTCGAAAGAGGACAAAAACATCCAGCTTTGCATAGTAATCATGGCGATCGTACCTTGCTTTCTGGCAAGGTCAAGATTGCGCTCGATAAACATGGCAAACAGGTCTGATTTACTGTCCGGATAGTTGTCCTTTACCCATGCCCCCAACCGTCCATTCATCCCCCTGCCACCCATATACGGCGGATTGGCAATCACCACATGGTACCTCGGGCTCAGATAATCGGCCTGCCGCAATGCTTGCAGCACTTTCTTGTGGGGTTGATGTAGCCAGATTTGCCCGGAAATATTCTTTGACTCCAGAATCCCGAGCATGCCGTCCACATCGGTAACATCGGGACGGATCAGGGAGCCGAAGTTGTCGGCTTCTTCAAACTGACGCAGAGTAGTTTGCAGTTGGAAAGTGAACAGATCGCGACCGACGAAATCCATGTAGTTTTTCAGCTCGGCCTCGTCGAGCTGGACATTCTCCAGCACACAGATGTTCGGCTTGACGCCCTTGTTGAAGAACCGGCGCTGTTTGGCACGGGCCTTCACCGTTAGGGCAAAGGCAGCCAGCTCACCGGCACGTTCGTCGATCTCGATGCCGTAGAGGTTGTGGGTGAGAATCTTTTCCGGGATCTCGGCGGGTTCGTAACCTTCCTCTTCGTAGATGGCGTAGAGCAGGTCGAAGGCGTAGGTGAGCATATGGCCAGAGCCGCAAGCCGGATCGCAGATTTTTATCTCTTCTGGCTTTGCAATGCGCAGGAAGTCCGTCTCGGCCTGTTCGGGCTTGATGTAGTAGTCCATCTGCAGGACCAGCTTCGAGTCAGGGCGATTGAGCAGCCACAGGCGGCCGAGGGAGTTTTCCACCAGATAACGGACAATCCAGTGCGGGGTGAACAACTGGGTAGCGGCAGGAATGTTTTCGGGCGTGATCTTCTTGTTCTTCTTCAGGCCGTCGAACACCTCGTCTTTCTTCTCGGAAATGTAAAACTGGTAGAGCCAGCCGATCACCTCGACATCCTCGCAGGCATCTGGCGTCATTGCCTCGCGGGTATAGGCGAGGATGGAGTTGCCCGACAACAGGTCGTCTGGCATTAGCAGTTCGGTATAGTCGTCGATCCGCTGGAAAAGAAACGGCATGGCTTGGTGAAAGTCATTACAAGCGGCGACCACCAGCAAGCGGTAGGCCTCGGATTGCGGGTCGCGGCTGGGAGTTTTGCCGTCGAGCAGGGCGAAGATCTTCTGCCTAGTCTTCTCGGGCACCATATCTTCATCAATATGCCCCATCTTAGCTTCGGCCAGGATTTCGGGCTGGAACTGTCCCGCAACTGCCGACACTACACCAATGCGGGAGTAACGATTAACATCCATAAAACGCAGGGCGCAAAAGCGATTGAACCAGATGTAGGCGACCTTCTCTATCACCTGGGCTTTGCCTATCTCAGAGTTCTGTTTCTCTAACTGCCTGACCGCCTCAGCACTTTCGCGCCGGGCTGCGCTCCCCTCGTCCAAGCTCAATCTTAGTTTGTTCGATACCTGCTCAATGAGGCTACGGCGGGCAAATTGAGCGAATTTTTTAAGTTTCGACGTATCCATAGTACTTAAGTTCTTTCTGCGGCAGTGGCTGCACTAATGCGTATAATTGGCCAGACAGGAAAATTCTGATTCCATATTGAAACAGACATCACAAGGCAATCGGCAATATGCTGTCGCTTCCACGGTTCAGTGGCTTCGCAACGAATGTCTGTTAATAGTCGGTCCTTAAAACCGCCAAGTAATGCTTTTTGTGTTTCACTGTTAAAAGCATCAAGTCCGACCAATACAATATACTTAAACGGTTTAGTGTCGCGTTCCATTAAGTGCAAGAATGTGTATGAATCCCTGACCTTTGGGGTCAAGTCCTTAGTAAGAACTGAGTTATCCTTTAGCCGTTTAAGATAGCTGTTACGTTCTGTGTCGGGACTTCTGGCATGTGAAGGGTCCTTAATTTCAACTAGAAGGGTATCATTTTCTCTCTCTATCACGATATCGACAAACTTCATTTTTTCTGGTAGTTTAACGCCTTGCTTATCCAACTCGTCCCATTGCAAATCATCAGGAAAGCTAAACTGCAAGTCTGCGTCTTTTTCTGCTTTGTAAAAGATCATGCTATTGCGCCCAGGGCGCGTTTTACTTCTTCGTCATATAGATCAGCAAAAGCGTCGGATATGGCACTTTTATTAATCATACTGTATTCGTCTGTACTATCGACTTTGATTTCCTTCGATTCAACGTCACGATACAGGGTATGAAACCGCACATGGTCCTCCTTTCCCTTCAATAGGTCTAGCCACTTGAGCAGGACGTAGTCGTGAGTTGCTAGAATAATCTGTTGCTCTTTTCGCGACAATTCCAGAAGAATACCCACTAGCATACGCATCAGCTTGGGGTTCATGTTAGATTCGGGTTCATCCCAGAAAAGCGGTCCGCTGACACCCGTGCCCACAACTTGGTTTTCAAGTAATCGTTGCAGTACTCCAATTTTCCTGTAGCCTTCAGCCGTCATAGTAGCTGAAATTCCGTTTTGAAAGCGCGAAAAATAGTATTTACTTGCGTGGATGTTTTTATATTCCTTGTACTCGCCTTCTATAAAACCGACAGTTGCGTCGTTGAAAACAAATTTTCCATGTAGTTCGTCTGCTATTGTTTTACTACACCAAACAGTTTTTTCCTCAACCTTGTCATTTTGTTTTTGAAGTAGTTTTTTCATTAATTCTAAATATGTTTCATCAAACAAGCTGGTCAAGGTTGCTTGATCTGCTTCTGGATTGAAAATTCCACCAAGGAATGACAGAATTTCTTTCGTAGGAATAAAAACGCTACCTCCTGTAATAGGCGTTTTGTAGTTGCCGTTAACCCAGGCTTTACGGGAGCGTGGGGCAAAGAAAACACCTAACTGATTATCTGAAGCAAATTTGGCATTTATATGAGCGTTTCCCTCGCCTCCACGATGGTAGAGCCCTCCAAGCTTATTTGCAGAGGGTCTGAAAGTGTTAATCAGCTTATCCGTTAGGATATCCTCGACCTGAGCTTTTGACGTCTTTTGATTTACACCTAGCAAAGAACCCACAACACTTACAATGTAGGCGGCTTTAAGAAGCTGGGTTTTACCGAAACTATTTTCACCAATGATGACGTTGATTCTAGGTGAAAAAACAATCGATAACTCTTTGAATATGGCAAAATTCTTGAGCTCAAGTTGAGTGATCATATTTTGATTCATATTTGAATCCTTTTCCCTTTGTGGATTTCCGCCAATAGTGCTTCACGCATGGATTCTAGATAAAGCTCCACATCTGACTCATCGGCTAGCCATGCCTTGTCGAAGGAAATTTGAACCGACCGACTAGGAATATATTCTATGTGCGACTTTGATTTATCCCGCTCAACACCCTTCTCTGGTTTCGGAGGTATATCTTTTCCGTCTTGTCCTGATGGGGTTGGTTCTGGTTTAGGTTGCGCCCAAGTGGCCATCTGGGAAAGCAGGCGCTGGTATTCAGACTCCTCAAAGCGCCGTAGCGTGTCGCGAATCACGGCGATCAATTTTTGAAGCTCAATCGAATGAGTAACCTCGCCGAATGGTCGAGTAATCTGTACCTGCTGTTCTGGGGAGAGCGCGGCAAATTCGGCCATGCCGCAAAGACGATCTTTGAGTATCAAGATAGAATTTTTAGCCTTGTTAATCTCTGCTTCAATTTGTGCTGTTACCTTTTCTTGCAGGATGTTCAACAAGCCCTTTACCTGTTGCATCCGATTGCCCTTGAAGCACTCCGGATCGGTCAAGGTGTTAATAACCTGCACGCTTTCATCTCCTGTGAGGTAGGAGAAGTTGGGTTCTTGCACTTGGATGAATTTCCTGGCCTCATTGAAGATCTCCTTCAACGGGCCTCCCATGAATTTACGGATAGGATCAATGACCTTTTCCTTCAGGTCGAGGAGAGCATCCTCCTGGCGCTGCAGCTCGGTCAGGTACCAGGTGTAGGGTTTGCCGATGATCTCCTTCAGCTTATCGATCACCGGGTTCAAGGCTATTAAAAAAGGATATTGCGTCACTTGGGCACCAAGAGGTGTGAGTTGATGTAAGAGTTCCTGCAGGGCCGATCCTGTCTCTTTTCCAAGCGCTTTGGCTTCGTTGGCATGGGGTGGGGAATCAAAAAAGTCCGCATGGAATTCTTTGAGACTGCGAACCTGTGAGGCGGTGAAATCAACCTGCGGTTCGAGGACGACGTTGCCATGCCCATGAGTATTGCGCAAAGCGCGTTCAAGATCGTCATCTTCAAGGATGTTGCCGTCTGTTCGCACCTCCACTTTGCCGCGGGCGCAGAGTTTGGCCAGAATGCAGAGGATGGCGGCGTAATACCAGCCGTAAGGCTTGCGCTCCATTTTTTCGAGCAACATCTTCAGGGTGGTTCGGACGCCGCCGCGGTTATTACTTTGGATGAAGGCGAGCATCTCCTGCTCGGCCTCCATGAGGGAAGTAACTCCCGTACCTTCAAGTGTTCCCCGCCGGTCGCTGAGGGTAATTTTGATCTGGTCTTCCTTGTAGGTGATTCCCTGCAGCATTCGCAGGTTGGGATAGACCCGCATGACCAGTTCGGAGAAACCACGATTTATGCGGCTTTGGGGGTCGTCACCGCTAATTTCTATTTCGGTGCCCGAGACATAGAGCCTTGCTTTGCCTAATAAACGATGGATAAGCAGTTGCAGGTCGGCGTAACGCTCGCTATTCTGAAATCCTTTATCGGTCAGTATCCGCTTAACCGCCTCTTGCTGGGTTGTGGAAATGTTCTGACGGATATACTTTTCTGTCCGCTTGTACATCAGGATATCGCGCATGAGGCGGTCGTCTGGGGGCATTGCCACCAATAATTCATCTCGCCCAAACGTATGCATGAGGAGAGATGCTTGATTATCCGCAAACTCATGGAAAGGGGAGATGGCATGGATTGTTAGCTCATGCTCTCGGCCGTGGAGTCGATCATCGAGTTTCCGTGAGTAGGAAAAGTCTTGACCGTTCTCCTCAAAACGAATTTTTTTGCTTTTGATTACATAATCGAAAATGAGCTTTTCAAGCTCACTCGCCACATCAGTTGATTCAACCTCGGTGTTCTTGATCTCTTGTTCTACATCTTTTTCCTCATCCGTCAGATATTCAAACAGATCTCCATTACGCTGGATAAAGGTCTGCTGTTCGAGAAGATTCAGTGCCTCTTCGATTTTTTTTCTCAACTCCGGCAGATCTTGCCCAAAGCTTTCAAGCATGAGAACACAGAGGTTGCGGATCGTCGGCTTGAATTCTTTGACATACTTGGCGAGAAAAAGGGCCTTGAGCAGCTTGATGGCAAAGGTGTTGCTCAATTGCCGCTCGGCAGCCAGGATGGCTTTTTGGGTCTGCGCTTTCAAGGCCGTTTGAATCCCTTCAAACATCAGGTCAAAGGTCGCCAACTGTCCGAGTTTATAATCGCTGATCTGAATGGCAACCTGCTGGAACACACCCAGCATAGAACGCTCACCCACTGAGCTATGCTTGCCTTCAAAGGCGTTGTGCCGCGACAGATTTTCAATGACCGATTGGAACAGCTCGAACTGATAGGGGACAAAGGGATAACTGCGGATAAATTCATCCCGGTCCCGGTAGACCTTGTAGGCGCGGGAGCCATCGGTAAAGCTGAACAGTGTCCCAAAGTTGTTTTCCTGGAGGTGGTAGAGATCGGAAACCGACTCAGTCCCATCCTCTGTCTTGGCCAAGAGCCTCTTCTGGATTACTTCCGCCACATTGGTACTTGTCAGGAGCATCTTATTAGCAAAGCGGGCCATGATTTTGGAGAAATCGTTGCTCTGCTGGGTGGTCATCTCTCCCAGGACGGTGGTCATATCGTTTTGCGAAGTCACAATCACCCAAGCTCGGCCTCGGCACTTGGTGGCCAGGCTTTCGGCAATGGTTTGCAGATTGGTCATCAGCTTCACATTCTCGGCAATATATTGCCCGACTTCGTCCACAAAGAAATTTAGACGGAAAGAAGGAGATTGTCTGTCGATATAGGCCATAACCTGCTCGGCGAAATCCTCGATGGAAACCTTGTATTGGTTACGGTATTTGTCGAGAATTCCCTGTGCCGACGATTCGGGGCTATTGGTCACCTTGGCGTAGGCCTTAGCGATGTTTTGCGATTCCAGCAGGGCCTGTTCTCTGCCCTTGGACCACTCGCGTCCAGAAAGGGCCTGGTAAGCAATCTTAAATTGATCGTAGATGCCTCGGCTGTCGAGATCGCGCTCGAAATGGGCAATGTGGCCTTGCTTGCCGTAGTAGCCGCACATCTCGTCGAACACTTTTACGAAAACCGCGAGAAGCGCATCGATTTGTGTCTTGCTGATGACGTCGGCTTTCTGATCGATATTGAACAGGATGCTTTTAGAAGGGATGGCGATGGCTCGTTTGAGGTCGGCTCGTAATATCTCATTGTCGCTGCATTTAGGCAGGAACAGGTCAAGGGCCAGAGTCCCATCGATCTCCCGATTTTCAAGGAGGAGGGCCATTATCTTCAGAAGATGCGATTTGCCCGAACCAAAGAAACCGGAAATCCAGACGCCATTTGCGGTGGCTGAGTTGTTATAGGCATCAAGAAAGGATTCTAGTCGTTTGGCGACCTCGTTGGTCAGCACATACTCCTCAAGTTCAAGGCGTAGGCTTGCTTCATCGTCGGCTTTGATGACTCCCTCAATCGGGCGATCAACTGGCTTATTGAAAATGCTCTTGAGAGTCATCGTATATCCTCTTTACGCTTCGCAGTGAAAGATGTTGAAAGCCCGGTAGTATTTATCGTCTTGTAACCTGTTGAAAAGATCAAGCGATGCGCCGGATTCGAGGGAGTGTGTGTAGGCCCCCGGAAAGAATAAAACGGTTGGTTGCTCTTTGGCCGTGCTTTGCAGATTATTCAGCACGTTGTGAGATCGGATATAAGGAAAGACTTCGCCAACACCTGCCAAAAAAAGAACGTCAAGGTTGTTTTCTGCAAGCTTGGCGGCGATGGCTGGTACCAAGTGCGCCTCTGGATCTAAAACTCCCTGGAGCAATTCCTTGAGCTGATCCTTGGATACAGAGTTTTCCATTTCAAGGATCTGTTCCCAGATTCCCCGGTCCTTGAGGATTTCGATGGAGAGATCATAGAGATTTATTTCCAACACCCGGACACCGGTTTGCTCAAGTCGATTAACGAGCTGTCGTTGAAGCCGCTCCACATCTACTGAGGCCTCAGCATCGAAGGGGCAAATAAAGAAGGGGACTTCATTGCCGAGCCCTTGTTTCTGTAAAAACCTTTGTCCTGAAAGAACAGCAAGCAGGTGCTCGAAGCTTTCTTTGATATTTGATTTGGTAATGGAGGATGTCATTCTTTTCACCCTTCCAACGCCGACTCAGGCATTGGGAAAAACAAAGTATCTCGACGACTGCCCGAAGGTATCGCCTCAAAGAGTCGGGGGCTCAGCATGGCAGCATTGATTGTGTTATTGGCGGTCAGGAGTTCGGCTTCTCGCATAATTTTGAACAACACCTGCCGGAGTTTATTTCTGGTTGTTGGTCGGATATTGTCAAGTTCCGGATGCCATTCTGATTTTCTGTAAAAGAAGGAATCAAAGTCTTCGTAGTGAAGATCGATCTTCAGGCTGAGGTAGCGTTCCCGGATAATCTCAACGGCAAAATCGGCAATAAAGTTGTAGCAACGACAGACCGCGATCCACAAGAGGTAGCCTCGTTCCTGAGAAGTACCATGGACAAGCAAATCAAGCTCGTTTGGATTGAGGGTTTTTAGTCTGGCAATAACCTCTCGGCATACACGCTGTGAGGTGGTAAGTGTTCTTGTCTGCAACAAATTGTCAGTAAGAACCTTGTCGCGAACAGCACTCCAATCGCCGAAGTTTAAAAACAAATCGGCCAGTGTCACCGATTCTCGGCTAAATAATCCCCCTGTAGTGAACGACATTTTATATTTTCCCACTGCTTCTCGTATACCCAACTGGAATTTTAAACAGACAGCTGACCCTAGGCGAGGTTCGCCCACAGAAAGATTTTTCTTTTGAATTCATGTACTACCGCCTTCGCTGCCTTAAGCCATAGGCTGTGTCAGCGGTCAAATCCGCATTTTGCAGGTAACTGCTTTATTGTAGACGAATTTCTTGAAGAAAGAAGCCAATAGCTTTATTGTCGCAGGTTTGAGAATTGAATCTAGCACTTTTTATCTAAATTTCGTTAAAGGGCGACGTTTTTTTTTGCTGCACCCAATCTCATGACACCTAACCATTCTTAAAATGGATTTCAAGCAGCGTTTATTATTTCAATGACTTATCTTGATTCTGATGTGATTGCTTATAAAATACACACACAGAAAATTAATCTTCTCGCGGTGGTGTGTATGAACTGAACCGTCGTTGCTCGTAATTGCACCGATCTGTCTTCGGTTGCATTAGGGTTCATCGACTTGGCCGACCTGCTGTTGTGATTTGTACCGTTCCTCCGCGCGCGTGCTGATTTGATCCTTTGCCCGTCTGCACACGTTTAAATCAACTTTCTCTTTGGCCTGAAGGTCTCCGATGGGGAACGAAAACAAGAATACTCACGTTGATGCACTCGGTTCCGAAATTGCCAAGCTTCGCTGGTACGGCCCCTATGGCCGATGCCCAGTTGTTGTCTTTGAGAAATCTCCCGATCCAGACTGCAAAGGCTATGTCGAGCGTACAATCTCTTCTCCAGACCAGAAACCACTTTCTGAACCTCCAGAGTTACCATACCCTCTGAAGCGTTTAACGTTCTCAGGAATTGATTTCGCCGAAAAACAGACTTGTCTTCTCCGCGACACCATTGAGACCAGAATTAAAGATGAGGAGAAACGCTGTTTCGTTGGCTATGATGTTGAATTCGTTCAACCGGATAGAAAAGATCATCTCAAAGCTACACTCCTATCGCACCAATTCTATTTTGCTTCCAATGGCAAACGAAAAAGCTTCATTGTTCTTACAGACGAACGGTTCGAAGAGAAAAACTTCCTTGAAATAATCGCAAGAGCCGTGCCCGAGGGAGTGAGCTCAGTATATTTGGCGGCGCATTTTTCTCTAGCTGAAGCTGGATGGCTCTTGGAAAGCTTTAACTCTCCGAAAACTTACCTTAGAAATCTTAAATTTCTCGATGACTGTAATGAAAATCCGTTTCAATGCTATTATGCGATTGCGGAGTATGCTCTCGTAAAATTATTGATAATAGCAATATTCAGTAAAAATGGCAGAAATTCGAAGATCTCATTTAGAGATGAGGATAATTTTTTTAGTCCGGTTTTTGAACCGTCAAACTTGGATTTTTCATGGCTTAAGGAAAAAAATATCAAAGATATTCTCGATTGCAAAGATGACTATGAGGCGCTCAATAAAGTACTCTCCGGAAAAATTGAACTCATAAAAGTTCGAGAATATACGAAGTCATTCTTCAAAATTCTATGTGCACCGACTCTTCCGCTAATCCCGAAACGGGACAAAATGTGGCATGGGGTAAAGCGCTTAACAAGCGTCGATGAAATTGATAAGTACCGCTTAGATACAATCAACACGCTCCATGTAAAACTTCTAACTGTTTTCGATAATAATCCAGCGTTACAGAAATATTCGTTTGCACCTCTTTCAGCAAAGGGAAAATTCACAATTGCAGGTGTCAAAAGCGCATACTTCCATCTCATTTACCTACTGCATAAGGAACAACTCAAACCGCACCTCTCCGTAAGTTTCTCATCGCTGCAACATCCACTTCTCGATTTAAATGCCAAAGGTAGCAAAACCTCTCGACAAGGCCAAGGTAAAGACAGTCCGTTACTTTTAATAACGAAATCACTCCACTTCGTCGATACAATGGGACTTCATGCTGCAAGTCTTAGCGATCTTGGTGAGATGATCGGTATTGAAAAAATCAAACTCGGTCAGGGCGTGATCTCAAAAATGGACGAGTTGTTGGCTTCAGACCCGTATCAGTTCTGCCACTACGCCATCAGGGACTCCGTCGTCTGTGCGGAAGCGGTTGCCTGGTTTGCACGGCTCTTCCGAATGGAACTCGACTTGCCGATCAAAACTCGGATAACGGCATACAGTTCAACACACTTTCAAAAGGTGCTGAAACAAACAGTATATGCTGATCTTATCGCCGAAGCAAAAGCTCGTTCGAAATTCCGAGCCAAGGTGCAATATGAGCTTTTTAAACATTGGTACACTGACAACCCAAAAGCCGAAGTTGATCCTGGGGAAAATCTAAAGCTCTATCTCGGCTGGACAAAAAAAGATAAAAATTGGGTTCCATCAATGCGAATGCAACAATTCGCACGCTTCTACAATGGTGGTTGGAATGCAGCTTTCAAAATCGGCAGCCGTGGTCCCTGTACTTATCACGATTTAAAAAGCGCATATCCTTGTGCGTTCATGATGCTCGAACACGACTATGATTTTTCAAAGCATCAAATTCTTAGAGGTAGTGAGGCTGCGAACTGTGCTCTTTCAATGATTGAAGATGGTCCATTTCAAATTGCCGGTGTGGAAATCATGTTTGAATTTCACGACCATGCCGAGCCCATCTTTCCAGTCCGGGTTCACAAATCGGAAGTGTCACCGCTCCAGACATTCGAAGGCCAAGACATGATTTTGTATTCACAAACTGGTTTCGCTAATGTCATGTTCCCAGAATTTTATACAGCAATCCGGCTTAACTTGCTGAAAAGCTATACCGTCACCGTCCTAGAAACCTTTCAGACTCTTCCCGGTCCCTCAAAATTTGCGGCGGAAATGTACTCGATCCTGGAGCGCCGAGGGCGAGCCGGGATGAAGGCGATTTACAAGAGCGTCGCAAATTATTGTTATGGAAAATTTGCAGAATCTATTCGAAAAAAGACAATCAAAACCGCAACCGGAATTGGTGAACAACGAAAACGACCAGGAGCGCTAACCTGTTTTCCGCTTGCTGCGTATGCAACAAGCTTCTGTCGTGCGGCGATGGCGGAATTGTTGAATAAAAACGAATGTTTAGCTATAACAACAGATGGGTTTGTATCGCCGGTAGAAAAAGCAAAAGATCTCGAAATCGGTGATATTTGCCGGTTGACCCAGGTGAAACTCGGCACTCTTACGGATCAATCAACGAAACGACCGTATCGATTTATTGAAGAAGCTTATGTTGCAAAATCGAGTTTGATCATCAAAACGCGTGGTTATATCCTTGATGGTGTTGATGACAAAGGAAAAACATTTGTCAAACTTTCGAAAATGGGGGTTCAATCAAATGTCGAAATTGACGAAAACGACACCATTGACAAAAATGTCATAGAGTTCATTGATATTCTGAAAGCATCCAAATTCTCCAAATATAGCTTCCAACGATTTGACAAGCTGAAATTCGATTCTCAAACCCAAAAGCGCCAAAATCTGCTACCACTGAAAAAGCCCTCCGAAGCTTCTGTGTCACATACTTTTGATATGAAACGTATTCCAATCGGTGAGGTGGTCCCGTCAACATTTTCTTATGCGGGAACTGATTTCGTGCATCCGATGTTCGATACAAAGCCGTTATACTCGACGAGTGACTTTGTCTTGGTCCGGAAATTATCGAAGCGAAATTCAAAGGTGGAAGATTATGAAAAATTAATTCGTAATGTTGAACGGACCGACAGCAATCTTTATGATGAGCTTCAGGAAGATTATTTAGCCACAGACGTTTCTGAAGACGAACCGTCTGAGATTCAACAAGTTTTTGATGCTGCAAACGCCCCTGGTTCTGATGATGGCTCCGACCCCGGGCCTTCGCTTGAAGAAATTAGGGCAATGAGGCGAAAAGCCAGGATAAGGCTATGATATTTCTTACCACCTGGTCCCTAAATGAGTGAGGTTATTTTGATCTGCTAAGGGTTGCCCTTAGGTCTTGTGAGATGCCTAATTTAGTATCGTCGCTAATAAAACCTGCAAAACCTGCAAGTTAATGCGTCGATATCCGAACCAGAAACAGGTGCAACCTGACATGTAGTTATTTCAGCACATTGCAAGATAACTGATTTGGCAACTAATAAAATACACAACATGTTCCTCGTCCGTCGCGAGGTCGTAGTGTATGGATATTAAAACGCCAAACTGGTTGCTGAAATACACTTGCTGTGACCAGAAGATGCCGGGAAAAATGAAAGAGGAGATGCGTAGATTTTAATCAATTAACCTATACTGAGAGGTGCTGTTCTAAATGATTGCTAAAATGCTAGCCGTTGAATCACCGCGCGGTGCTATTTTAATTTTTGATTTCTTCTTAAATTACCTGCAAAAGCTTGACGCGACGACAATTCAAAAGATTTTCAAAAATATCTCGAACACTCGAATTGATCCTACATTAAGACGCGATTACAATTTTCAAGCTGGTCTGATGTACTACTATGGTGTTCAATGTAAGGAAGACATAGGCAAAGCCCGCGACTGCCTACTCTTTGCGTCAAAATTGACAGCTACTGAAAAGGAAGCGCGACGTGGCTTTACTGCTGATGTCAACAATCTAGCTCGTGAGAAATATTACTCACTACTAAAATCTCCCACAAACACAGCAAACCGCTCTGAAAAAATATCCATGATAGCTGCGTTCGTGGAGCGCCTCAAGGCGTACCGCCCCGGCCCTGAATTCTTCCTTACCATTCTCGAAGATAAGTCCAGCGTCTACTTCGACTTAATTCGTGAAGCGCGAGCTGATTTGGCTGAAATTTCGCGCATCTCATATCTGCGTGAAGGAGTATCGAAAGCGGTCCTTGCCTGTATCGATTTGATTCATGGCACTGCCTCCGAAAAAGAAGGTGCATGTGCGATGCTCCATTCGGTTATCAATTATGGTCAAAATATCAATGTCACTGAACTGACTCTCGGTGAACTGTTCCTGGATGGAAACAGAACAATTTCCGTAAGAGATACTGCAAGTTATTTCGAATATCTGGAAGTGCCGGAAGCGTATTTCAAGGGAGGCGATGAGGTTGCTTTGTATATGCTTCCATCGAAACCCAAGCCAATACCTAGGAAACCCGTGCCGAAATTGGAACCTCCGCCTAACCTGCCTAAGAAAACACTGCCGAAATTGGCACCTCCGGCTAACCAGCCTCCTGCCCGCGTAAAGGATGGTTATTCACGGCGTCTTTGGAATGCTACGAATGATGCTGTTTTCTGGCTTGAAACTGCTGCCGAACATGGCGAGAAAAAAGCTCTCTTCTTCAAAGGGTTGCGACATCAACTGAGATCTGAAGATGCAGAGGCCTTTGCTTGTTATGAAGCTTCCGCTAGATGTTCTGGTTTTAATGGCAATCTAGGATTTCCTGAATCACTCCGCGCACTCTCATTGTGCTATGCAAATGGTTTTGGTCTGATCTCAGCTGATAATACCAAAGCATTCGATCTGATGATGCAATATTGTGTATGCTCAAAAATTCTGCATAATCGAAACCTCAAGAAAAATAAAAATGCCGGTTTACTTTCTGCTGAAGGTGCAAATTTCTTACATGATGTCAAGGCTTTAATTGCTGAAGTTAACTATAATGGATTTACTGCATCCGGCGCTCATGCTCAAGGGTATACATTTGATGCCTTCTTGAAGAGTATTGCCCCACCCGTTCCTCCTGGGTTTATCTCGAACCTGCGTGGAGTGGCGTTCTATTTGCTCTATTTGGAAAGAACCTCATCAACCTATGCTGGGCTATCAAGATATAAACCGCATGCTTTAAAGATTGCTCAATGTAACATTCAGCCCTTTCAGCAACTCATAAAATCATGTGCTGAAGGCTATTCGAAGGCTCTTGACGAACATGTGAACGTTAAGGGGCATGCGTACAAAAAACACTCTTCTAAGCTATCGCGCGTTTGATGAATCCACCAAAACATAAAATCATCTGCCTCTGCGGTCAGGTCAAATACAAAGATGATTTCTTCGCGGTCGCTTCCGCCAAAACTCTTGCTGGCAACGTTGTTTTGATGCCGCTGTACTTTTCGACTACCGATGAAGGAATACCCGATGAAGTCAAAGCCGTGCTTATTGCCGTCCATAACCAGAAAATCGATATGGCCGATGAGATCCTCGTGATTAATCCTGAAGGTGTGTTTGGAGATGATACTCGAAACGAAATTGCTCGGGCGGAGGCCCAAAAGAAACCCGTGAGGTATCTGGTGGATTTGTGAAAAAAAAGGAAGAGGTCGGTAAATTTTCACCGGTCTCTATTCTTTGAGGACTGCTCCGGGGTTGGGTGATCAGGAAATTTCGGTACCTCACCTCGGCGGTCGAGAAAGCGACTATTTCACTTTATGCGAATCTTCCTGGTCGCGAATACTGGTTTATCGCCGCCGTCATCATCTAAAGTCAGATTAGAGATTTCCTCCGGAATCATGCCTTGTCCATCGAAAATTGATGCTAACTCTATCGTCGGCGCTACACCATAAATGCATGTCAATTTTTCGAGCGCCCTCATTATATTAGTCTGCTCACTCCTTCGGTTTCGCACAAACTCTTCATAATCAAACTCCATCTCCTTCCGAATCATACATTCGATATCATACAACCATTGTACAAATTTCCGCCGTTTCTCATCATCATCAAGAATCATCAGCTTGAAAAACTTAAGGAAAAACTCTGGTGTAGTAAGATCTTCAATCAATGTCATAATCGTGGACTCCATCTCCCTTTCAAGATAACCGACAACTGAGCTCACAATTTGCTGCTGTTTATATTTCAAATCATCTTCTATGCGTTCCTTCCTAATGAGTCCAATTTTGCTAAATTTGGTCTGGTTATACGTTTCTTCTGATCTTGTGTTTTCGATATAAATCGACAGCAACAGCGGAACACGGAACATAAAAAATCTTTTGAGAGCTCGCTTTAAGTCGGCTTCAGATTTTGTTGTTACAATTATTGGTTTATCTCTCAATAAAAGCCGACGTCCTTTTTGGGCCAGTTCATCGAATTTCGATTTTTGGAAGGATCTCTCGCTATCGTCGCGATTACGAAGCTCAAGTTGCATGATCGTTTCTCCAGATATTCAAATTTAAAGAGCGCCAGTGGTCATAGGGCTGCATCGGCTGTTTTTTTTTGTTCCTTAACTGTCGCATGTCAATCGGTAGGTGCTCCTGCATTTATCTCGTGTTTTTGAGCAGTTGCCTCTTCCTATCGCCGACCTCTTGTCTCTGCATTTTTTTCAGTTTTTCTGACGTGTTCATCTGTATTTCTTTTTTGATATGCTTTTCTCTATCAGTAATTTAGCGAAAAGAATCATCTCGTTATGTCGGCTGATGATTTTGCCAGTACCTTCGGCAAGTAGATGAAGAAAGGAAATTTGAATAAAGGAGAAATGAAAATGTCTACCTCGCCAACTAAGTCAGCAGCGCAAAATGAAATTAAAGCTGCAAGCGTGCCACCAGTTAGCTCTTCAGGTTCTGTCTCAAACTCGTCTCTGTCCATTATCTCAGTGAATAACCCTGCCGCTATGAAGATGGCGGCGGGCTGCGCATCTACCGCGACAAGTTCAATTAAGGATAAGGTGTTGTCCGAGTTGCCGGATGAGCTGAAGGAATTTGCCGGAATGGGACATGTCTCTGATGATAAGAAAGCCCATGAGCAGGTTAGTGTCACTTCTGATCCTGAGACAAACGTTGAATTACTCTATGCAGCGGCACTTACAAAGCTGCTAAAACTCCCGCAAGAGCGCGTCTGTGCGCTTTTGGTGAAGGCGTATTCAAATCGGGTTCCTTTAATCGCTGTGGTTAATGAGCATCATGCTGCCGCTGATAAAGATTTCGATTTGATGCTTGAGATATTGGAAGGCGAGATGGGTGGAAATGATGCGAAGCCGCGACAAACCAAGTTTGAGCGCATTCGTCAGAAATATCGCGAGATGATCAGGCGTGGTTTTTCGAATGGTCATTCACCAGCAAATATTGCGGTGGCATTGACCAAGTTGGAGGCGGCCTCCAAGGATAAATTTCGTGACCGCAAAGGTGTTGAGATTATCTATGCTTTTGATGCTGGTACCGTGACGCGATTTCATAATACCGATCTGGAAAGGGAGGCCGAGGAAATTAAGCGGAAGGCGCAAGAAGAAAAAGAGCAACGCAGGGCTGTTGCTAAAGAGCGGAAAGCGCCGCCGGTCGGTAACAACGGCAAGTGAAACTATCGGCGATGTTACATGGGCCCAATGGGCATTGGGAACTAAGCGCATGTCGTCAGGTGAGAACTACTGCAAGTAGTGAGCAACAGTCAATCCGGGATGGCGTATACAGCGTATGTGCCACTGGATTGGCGGCACCCCAGTAAGTTTCCTTACTGGAAGGGGCCATTTGATTTTGGAAACCGAAATCAACCGTGGCACTTTCCGCTTCCAAAGGCTGTCGGGTGTTGCGTAGGCTACACGGTCTCTTGGCCTTTAGTGAAGTGCTAGACTTCACGGTGTCCTCAAAGGCTGTCGGCACCTGGCGAAGTGGAACTGAGCATGATCTCACCGTGGATTGTTGAATGGGAATGAAACAGTACACCTCGCCGGTAGTTCCTTTCGGAATTGGAAAATGAACGAACCGGGTTTTTTGTAGGCGGTTGGATTATGGATGAAGGCAATGACCGCGAAGACAATTGTAAATTGTAACTGCAAGGCACATGATTTTAGGCAGTCTCTCGGCGCGTATTTCAAGTATCTCATCGACACTACGAAGCCAGGTCATGATTTGGATGATGGTAGCGCCCCGGTGGTTTTTAATTTTGGATTTGGTGACGATATTTTTGCAGATTTGCAGGATGTGAACGCTGCTTTCGCAGCTGGAAAGAAAGCAAAACTGATGCATCGGAATGCGACTGAAGATGCTCGATTGTACCGGATTGATTTGTTTCATGGATTGGATCTCTATGATGATGCATACGAGATTGCAGAGAGGCTTTCTGCAAGAACGCCAAAATTTCGTTCGGTTTTTGTGATTCATGAAAAAAAGAAAGACGGCAGAAAGTTCTGGCACATGCACTGGATTCAAGAGGCGCGGGATCGGGAGACGATGAAACCAATGCCGGACGATTTGCGAAGAAGCCATGTGTCGTATACACGTTCGGTAATTGCCCAGGTTTATCAAGAAAAAGAGGTTCAGGTTCGTGGATCTTACGGTCAATATTTCAAAGCGAATCGAACATATTTTCGGGAGATTCCCCGTATTGCTATGCACGACACGATTCGATGTGGCGAGACTGATATACGTGCCGGTCAGACAAAGAGGCTCCAAAGTCCGGCGTGGTTGAAAAAAGTCGCAATAAATGAACTTGAAGGCGAAAACATCATGAGTGTCGAGATCCGCGAAGGTGCTCGGATCAAGGCCGAGCATGCACTTCATAATTTGCTTGTTCGAAATGCTCCGCCAAAAATGGGGTGGAATGGTGATCTTGAGCGAAACCTAAAAATGTCGCGGGTGTTAAAAGTTACGAAAGAAAATACGCGGGAAGAAACTGCCGTTGATGCCCCTAAGAAAATGAAAGTTTTGAAAATTACAATGAAACGACCTGATCCGGAAAGACGTGCACTGGCGCTGGAAGCGGCACGAGTTCGAGATGTTGAGGTGATTGAGGCAGCAAACCTTCCATTACTGGATGGCGAGGAGTTGGTGCCTCGAGTTGGTAAAATTTCCGTAACGACGGTGAAGAGTGAGTCCGTGAAGGTGTCGGTGCCAAGATTTGATTCGAAAACTGGGTCCTTGAAGGTTGCCGCTACTCAAGCTATTAAAGATGTACCAGGTAAAACTCTGATTATAAAGGGGCGGCGTTAATCATGCGTTATGACATGGAGTGGGACGGTCGAGCCGACCTAGATATTGGAAACATTGCGCCGGAATTTCGGCTCCCCTTTGCGGATTTTTTTGATGGGCATGAATTGGCATCGACAATTTTCCAAGATTCTTATGATGGGCAAGACATCGACGCATATTCCTATGCCTTGTTGAAAGATCGTGGCGACAAACTCGCCGACATGGCGCTGACATATTATGCGGACCACGTTGCTGTGCGATTTTCATTAGAGGTCGAGGCCGAGAAAGAATATATCCGGAAATTTTGCTCATCGGAATTTGCGACGCCCAAAAAGGGTTTTGATCTGGATCTGTGGCGCTATGGGAACGCATTGAGAATTGACATTTTATGGGAAGGTAAATTTTCTGCACCGGATATTGAGGATTTTGAAGAAATTTTCGTCGCTTCCAAGGGCTTGCAGTCGGTGAAACCGGTCGGGGGAATCAAAGCATCGCCGACATATTTTTCTGATCTCGAAATTTTTTCCCATCTGAGGAAAGATCAAATTCGCCCGTCTCTGTTGTTGAATTGGGCTCTGAGGGAATTGATCAAAAATATTGTTCGGCGATTTTCTATCCTTGAAAAGCCGTGTGCTGCCGATGTTTTCAAGCGGTTCGTTGGTGACGATGGCCTTTGTATGTTTCCGCCAAGTGTAACGTATGAAAGGATTCGAACCGGTGTCCCTCTACTTGGTGCGATTATTGATGCATTCATGCTGATGTTTCCGAAGTTTTGGGCTGGCGAGTTACAGTCCAATCTCTCGCTCAAGATCACCAAAAGTACGGACGATCCTGATACTAAAGTTGTAAAGATTGCGAGTATCTATCAGCAAGTTAAAGATACGTTTTTCGGTCTCGAAAAATAATGGGGGTGGGTATAAGCCGAATTCCAAGCTGCGAAGAGCCCGTTAGCAATGCCAGCGGGCTCTTGGTGTTTTTGGTGGTTGGTTGTTTAAGCTGCGATTGCTAGCTCTTCTTCGTTCTGTGTGTCGTCTTCATGCAGAATGAGGCCGAGAACGTTTTTCACATCGGATAAGACGAGATTCAATGTTTTGTGGATATCGAGCTTCGCTTGTTCAGCGTGGTGTTTGATGTAGTGGTATGAGTTGCCGAGGGTACGGGATGAGATACCAGCCATCTCGCAAATAACGGCGGCGGAGAATTCTGCGACGACCTCGTAGAGTTCATGCTGTTCGCGTTCGATGCGTCGGTTCGCCAGCCGCTTTTGGGCGGCATGAGCAAGCTCGTGAAAAAATACTGAAATTTCCGGCGTAGCCAGGATTATTTCGTTCGGTTTTGGCGATTGGTCTTCGTCAATGTTGGTATAGTGGCGAAACACGCCGAGCGCTTGTGTCCCTTTCAAAAGTCTGGTCAAATCGGTGAAACCTTCGGCTCGGACTTCGATGTTCCATTCAGCGGCGCGTTCATAGAATGGGAGTTTTTTTTCGTCGAATTCCGGACCGGCAAGCGGCTCACCATCGGTGTCTTGTACCGCAAAGACTGGCAGAAGTTTGTAGCCGCGAAGTTTTTTATTTTCAATTTCTTCACCGGAATCGTTTTTCTCTTTTTCGGATTTGATGATCGGCGAAAAGATATAGAAGGCATGGGAGCCTTTTTTCACGGATCGGTCAGCGGCTTGCCACTGTTTAAAGGTCCTGGCGTCGGTGGTGTTCTGTGCGCCGACGATGAGTTGGTTCAAAAAGCTCCATTTCGAACAGGGTTTGTCCGCGGAGGCGAAGAGTGCAACTGCGATTTGCGCTGGTGCCTTGCCAGATTCGAAGAGTTGCACGACGGAGTCGAGTGCGTTTGTGATGCGTTGTTCCTTGGCTGTATCGGTGGCGGTATTCTCATTTTTCATGTTGTTCACGTGGTGGTTGTTTTGAGAGTGAGCCCGCTTTTATTAGCGGGCTCTTGGTTGTTTGGTCGTTGTTAGTTGCGGCGGTCGTTGTTGCGACCGTTTTGGCGGGTTTTTCGTTTTCGTTTGAAAGATTGCAGCCTTTTGGAGGCGGCCGGGTCGATGACAGTGGTCTCAAGTTTTTGTTTTTCAGGGACTGATTTTTTCGGAGTTTTTGGTTCTTGATAGAAAGATTTTCGAAGGTCGGCTTTTATGTCATCGATGTATTCGCGATCAGCTTTTTCCATGAGGTCGACGAAATTTTCGGCCTCAATTTCGATGGAGAGATTAACTTCAGGCGCATTGTCGCCGAGGTGTTCGCTCGTGAGTTCTTGCATGAATTCGTGGAATGCTACGGCCACCGGGGCAGCGGATTCTAAAGCTTCTGCCTTGTTGCTGGTTTTGAGTGACCGCCAAAGGGCCGGTTTTTCGATGAGTCCGCGAAGTTCTTTTGGTGCGATCAGGCGGAGGTACTCAACGGCTTCTGCGCTGGGTTTCATGTAGAGCCTTGCGGTAAGTTGTTTTATGGCTGGGGTTGTATCGATGGTGTTTTCAACTGTTGAATTGGTTGCAGATGTCTCGGTGATTGTTTCGATTTTGTTTGTTTCGGTGTTGTTTTCCATGGAAGTATCTCCTTAAAGTTTGGTTGTTTATTTGTGTTTCCGTTTGATAATTCTACTATAAAGGATACAGCCCGGATTGACAGGCAATAATGAACCAACTAACTGTTTTAACGTACTTTTTATGTATTTTTTTTGGAAAAGCGAGAAGTCTTTGAAAGACAAGAAGGAAGGGATCTTCGTTTATAACATGCTGAAATGCTGAACAAATGCCTCGACAGGCGAAATGCGAGTTGCTAAGGTTCTTCGCAATTTTTTAATTGCTCTCTTCTGAACCCAACTTTCACATTCATAGGATAAAGAGCGGTAACAAGAAACGGTTGACGATAGTCACCGTTTCCGACCAATGGTTGACGAGAGTCACCGTTGGCTGTTTCCGGAGTCGTGAAGACGACCGATACGGTTGTCAGTGCCCTGGTGAGCCCGTTGCTTTGTGGTGTGGGGTTGTGTTGTCAGTGGCAGGATACTTGAGGAAACCGATGATTTTTTAGATCTGAGGTCGGCGGGGTGAGATGGCTGTAGATAATGCTGCTAATCCATTTTGTTAACGGGTATTGATCTAGACTCTATAAAATCAGCAAGTTATCTGTTCTTTGTTATGATTGCTTATAAAAACACACAACGAAATATCCGTTTCGTCCTGTAGTGTGTGTGGATCGTACTACCCGTGCTCATAATCTGCACAACTTGGTTTTTCGCATCGTTTCGATGGTTTCTTGATTCATCAGTGCTGGCGTAAATGAGATCGTCAATTAAATCCTAAACCTGAGGTTTGGTTTGTTATGGCTAAATTGAAAACGCTTCGTTCATCTCTTGGTCGTGAGGCTTATTCGGAAGGGTTGAAGATATGGGAGCAGGCGAAGAATGCTCCGAGCCAAGATAATGAAGTTGCTTTAATGGATCAAGCGTACAAATGCTTTCGAACATCTGCTGTTAGGCATAAATATTTTGCAGCTTGCCGTTCTATGGTGTTGATTAATTTTGATATAATACCGGTGCTTACTGATCGATTTCTAAAGGAGTGCCCAATTGAAGATTATCTCTTGCAGATGGTGGAGTATCTCAAAAAGACTTTTACGGGTGTATCGCCTCATCATATGTTGCCTGAATATCTCAGTACATATTTTAAGCGACTAAATTCTGCCGAACTGAATTCACTTGCCTGTATACTGCTGTCATTGGATCTTTCTACCGATTTTCATGAGTTTTGTTCTGTAAAATCGTCTTGTTTATTGCAAAATGATCAAATTTCAAGGATTCGCCAAAATTTCAAAATTTGTTATTGGTTGCTTGAACGTACTATTTGTCTGGGTGATCCGTATGCTGTGCTATTAACCACAGCTTTTAATTTCTATCACGAACTGGCTGATCGTGAAAAAATTAAAAATATTCTCCACTCGAATGTTAACCATCGCCGTCACCCTGAAACATTGCGTGCGGCTTCTCTTCTGTGTCACCGCGATTACATCGCCCTTGATGGGGTTGCAGGTAGTGCGACGGAGTGTGCCCGCAATAAAGAACTCGCTTTAGAATATATGATGGAATACTTGCGTGTTCTCCGTTTCGATGATTTCCCGGTTCTTGAACCGTTTGCTACGCATCTGGCCTTGTTTCCGAAAATTGGAGTGCCTTTTAAAGGCGTCAATGACATTAACGGCGGTCTCTATCGTGGTTTTGCTGAATTCATGCTCTCTTCTGATTGCGAATCAACGAATCTTGGCATCATGCGATATCCGTTCTTGATAAAGCCGGTTTTTTGCTTTGCAAATTCCAAGTTCAAATTTGATCGTACTTACTATGCTACTTTTTGGATGACTGAGGCTCTTGTGCATGGTGATAAATTAGCAATAGAATATGCGGAAGATGTACTTCGGAAGAAAATTGTCCTATCAGCAAGTAAGGCGCGGCATAACCGTCATGTTTGAGCGGCCAGCCGCGACGTATTTTTTGGGGTGCTTGTCTGTTAACTTTCAGTCTGATATTGCTAACTGACTGTAGGTGAACTTTTTTACTTCTGGGGAATAAATTTATGCCGTTGGTACGGAAATTTGATAAAAAAATGGAAATTATTGACCGGCGGCTGACCTATCATGGGGTGAATGGTCAAAAAATGACTTTTGAACTCGATGATCTCGATAACTTGATTAGTGACGAAAGCATTCCGTCGGAGGAGCGACTGAAATTGCGGAAAGCTATAGATGCTCTAGAGTTAGAAAAATTTATACATCAGTTGATTGTCGTCATCGAAATGAGAAAGGCTTAATGCCGCCTTGGTGCTGGTCAGTTTTATCAAATTTATCACCACTTCGCATATCAAGACCTCGCTTGGATTTCGAGCACAGCTGTCTGTTCGGAAGGAATGCCGACAGGTCACGTGAAGCCAAGCAAAGAAAATCGTCAGAATAAAAGTCCTCCAGCGGCGGCGGTGGCATTGGCATGGCCGGATTTTTCGCCCATAAATTCGAATAATCGTCATACAATAGTTTTGGTATCAACCGAGCCTGTAATTCGGGGCTATATGACGACAACTTTGAACTGATAATCGAAATTATATGCGGCGGTTCTGGCAGATATTCAAACCGGGTAAATAAAAAGTGAGCACGGCGGCGTTCAGTGTATGGAGGCCGGGGGTTGATAGGAACTCGAGAGCGGTGCAGAGGGATAGATGTTTCATTACTACGCGGCCTCGTGCCGTCGTCGCGGGAATTTGGTGAAAACATTTTCCAAAACGCTTTCATCGATTCGGCCCTTGTTTCTGATGCCTGTAGTTTTTTGATCTCAGTACCTAATTGTTCCGAGATTTTCTGGACGGTTGCGGATGTGGTGCAAAATCGTCGGAAAGTTGCCCGGAGGCGCTCCGTGTCGAAGCCGCGTGATGTTGCATAGAAATGACTGCCGGATTTGCTCAGGTGGTCAAATTTCAGGTTGGCTTCTGAAACCAGGTACGCGAACAGGTTTTTGGCGCTGTTGTGAGCTTTCAGGCAGACAATTGAATATTTGTCCACAGCTCGAGATTTTTGGCCTTCGAGGTGTAACAAGGGATTTTTGAAAACTGGATAAAATTCAGGGCGGTATTTCTCCTTGGATAGAATAGCGATGTGAAGATGCGCGGTGCCGTCGCCGTCGAAGCAAACGGACTTGAAATACTGTATCTCGCTGAAAGACCGCCACCGTCTCAATATGGCTCTGAAAATACTCTTGTCCTGGTTCAGATCTTTTGAGGCTATCGTGAGGTGGTACCGGTGGTATGCAGGATATTGTGACTCGAGCCGGACAAGCTCTGATATCAGCTCCTGCCTTAAAGTTGCTAGTTTTGAAAATTCTTTCTGCTGGGAAACGTAGAAAGCCGGAAGTTTTGAGGCTTCCGGCTTTTTTGTTTGCGCGCTCTTGATACAAGATTCGTTGACAAGACTAATCCGAGCGCTACAACTTGAAGCCGTTTTGACTCCGTTAATTACTGAGAGTAATCAAGGGGCGCACAGCGAAATTCTATTCTTACGTATTTCATCGTTCTTGTAACCGTTAGATATTAGTCTTGTCGATAACAGGTACCAAAAAGACATAAAAATGAGATAGAAAATAAACTGAGATAGTTTCAATCTAAAAAATTTAGGCTGCGGTGATCCCCCTCCCGTGCGTCACAACTTTTTTACCCATTGGAGCGTCTCATCATATGCTGGCATTTTAGGAAAATATTTGGCGATCTGAAGTTTTTGAAGTTCGGCGTTAAGTTCCGCCATTAACTCTCGTTCCAACTCTTCGCTGATGTCACCGCCGTAACCGTCGTGTATATCGGTTCGTATGGAATGTCCTGCAAGCCTTCTTGAAGCATTTTCATCAACCCGTCGCTCCCTTGACTCTCGGATAAACAAATGGCGAAACGCATGTATTCCACGAAATTTAGGAAACATGTCGCCACGTTTTTCAGTACCCAGACGCTCAGCGGATTCTCGAATCCACGATCCAAAAACCTCTGTGAATTTGTGCCCTGCTTGTCCTTTTCTTATCGGATATTCTTTGAATAGCCGAGGGTCATTCCGGTCTTTACTACGCTCTGCCACAAACTCAAGAAAACCGTATTTAATCAAATCGTCGTGCACGGGCACCATTCTAATAGAAACGTTATTTTTAACTTTCTTGATAAAAAGCCGGTCATCAATGTCATTATCGTCGTCATCAGCATCTTTCCCAATTTCCTCATTGATATCAAAAACCCAGCAAATATCATGATAATTGTAAACATCGTTGGCTGTGAGAAAAAAGACTTCTCCGCGTCTCATTCCGCCGTAAGCGGTCAGCAATGGAGCGAAGTAATGTGACGGGTATCCTTCTTTCTGGAGGCGTTCAAAATTGCTTTGTTCAAACAAAATATGCAACTCTTCCGTTGTAAACGGCTTTCGCTTTTTCCTCGGCGGCTTTACGAGAGTAATACTGTTAAAAATGTTTCGATCTGTAAATTCACGATTCACCGCAAAGTTAAAAAGAGACTTCATTCGTACTAGCCCATCGTGAACTGTGCCAGGCTCTAATTTCGGCAGATCTAACTTAATAACTTGATCGAAAGTCAAATCACGTGTGCGTTGCTGTCGCTTCCACGCTGAAGGAATTTGCTGAAGTTTACTACGGAAATCGGCAGCATCTTCTGTTGTATATAAATGTACTTGTCGATCGCCGAAAAACTCCTCAAACAATTTAAATGTTCCACGATTCATAGTCTCCGTAACCGTCATCTGCGACGCCGACGATGCCTTCCTCCATAAGTTTGACTCTTTTCTATCACGAATATACAACTCGCAAATCTTCGCAAATGAGCAAACCTTCGTCCTCTTCACTACCGGCATGTTTGCCGCTGGAATGGTTGTCACCTCGGTTGGCGGCACCGCTGTCGTAGGTATACTGCTCGCGTGCTTCACCGTCATACTGAGGATCTCATTATACGCACGCATCTCGTCTTCAACTTTCCCTGAATCTACCTCAAGGCCACGGATTTCCAAAATTCCGCTAGCCGTCGCCCTGATACTATCGACCTTAATTTCTTGTCGCAATATTTGAGATGCCATCTTCATCAAATCTGCAAACTCATCTTTCTTGGCCACACCGTACCTCTTTCTCAATTTCTGAAACAGCCTCTCGCATTCGTCTGCGTAAACTCGACATAACAACAATGCATCACGATAATTCCTGGTCTTCAGCGATCTGTAAAGCTCTCTCTTCTTCACATACGGCCATAACTCTTCCGGTATTCTCCTGCGAAATTGAAAGATGTCAAGTTTGTTTTTACTTAAGTATACTTCTCCGCTGCTCATAACGCATTCTCCGCCTTGTCTGCGCTGAACAACTCGATATGAACTCAAAAAGAACATGTGTAGTACTAGTGGGGTACCGTGTGTAGCACTTGTGGGGTACTTTCAATGCTCCGCATAGCAATACACTAGCTTCTGCATTCTGAAAGGCACCCAAAAACGAGAAAAGCGGATCGAGTTAGCTAGTGATTTTATTCACTTTTTGCTAACCTGATCCGCTTAATATCTGAACCGACCTGAAAAAGGCCGCGTACGATTGGTGGCGATGCAGGGATTTGAACCCCGGACACCACGGATATGAGCCGTGCGCTCTAACCAACTGAGCTACATCGCCAGTATATGAAAAAGCCGAGAGGCCTGAACCGAGACACTATTCAAGATTTCTTCCAGTTTGTCAACTGGAAACCTCTAGAGAGCAACAGCTCGGTATGATTGTTCACATTGCAAAAAAAAGCGTCCCCTCTCGCCAACTTTTGACAGGAAAGGACGCCTAAAGACAAAATTACAGAAAGGTTACATCATTCCACCCATTCCGCCCATTCCACCGCCCGGAGGCATACCGCCCATACCGCCGCCTTTATCTTCATCAGGCTGGTCAGCGATCATGCATTCAGTGGTAAGTAGCAAACCGGAAACAGAGGCCGCATTTTGCAACGCATACCGGGTCACCTTGGCGGGATCAATGACGCCCGCCTCAATAAGGTCCTCATATTTCTCAGTTGCTGCATTGAACCCCATTGGTCCTTCCAAATTCTTAACATGCTCGACAACAACCGAACCTTCGCAACCAGCATTAGAGGCAATCTGCCGCACCGGTTCTTCAAGAGCTCTGCGGATAATTTTTATGCCAAGAGCCTGCTCGCCTTCCAACTTGAGAGTATCAAGCACTTTGAGGCAACGCAGGTAGGCAACGCCGCCTCCAGGAACCACACCTTCTTCAACCGCTGCACGGGTGGCATTCAGTGCATCCTCAACACGCGCTTTCTTCTCTTTCATTTCAACTTCGGTGGCTGCGCCAACATTAATAACAGCAACACCACCAATGAGTTTGGCTAGACGCTCTTGCAGTTTCTCGCGATCGTAATCGGAGGTAGTGTCTTCGGCCTGGGCACGGATCTGTTTAACCCGTGAAGCAAGCTTCGCTTTGTCACCGGCACCATCAATAAGAGTGGTGGTGTCCTTGTCAACCACTATGCGCTTAGCAGTACCAAGATCATTGATAGTTACATTCTCAAGCTTAATGCCCAAGTCTTCGGTGATAACCTGACCGCCGGTGAGGATGGCAATATCTTCGAGCATAGCCTTGCGGCGGTCGCCAAAACCGGGGGCCTTGACTGCAGCAATATTCAACGTGCCGCGCAGTTTATTGACAACAAGAGTAGCCAAGGCTTCTCCATCCACATCTTCAGCAATAATGAACAGCGGCTTACCCATTTTGGCTACAGATTCGAGGATCGGCAGCAGATCTTTCATGTTGGAAATCTTTTTTTCGTTGATAAGAATCAGCGGTTCTTCCATGCTGACTTCCATCCTTTCTGGATCCGTCACGAAATAAGGAGAGAGATAGCCACGATCAAACTGCATCCCCTCAACGACATCAAGGGAAGTCTCCATGGACTTTGCTTCTTCCACAGTGATGACGCCCTCTTTACCAACTTTATCCATGGCCTCAGCGATAATATTCCCGATGGTCTCGTCGTTGTTGGCAGAAATTGTGCCAACCTGGGCAATCTCTTTCTGTTCCTTGGTGGGGCGAGCAATCTTACCGAGTTCAGCAACAATCGCGGCAACACTGGCGTCAATACCACGTTTGATCTCCATCGGATTGGAACCAGCAGCAACCAGTTTAGCTCCTTCGGTGTAAATAGCCTGGGCGAGAACGGTAGCGGTGGTAGTGCCATCACCGGCGACATCCGATGTTTTGGACGCTACTTCCTTGACCATCTGAGCGCCCATGTTCTCAAACTTATCCTTTAACTCTATTTCTTTAGCAACGGTGACACCGTCTTTAGTAATTACAGGCGCCCCAAAGGATTTTTCGATCAAAACGTTACGGCCTTTAGGACCGAGGGTAACTTTAACGGCATTCGCCAAAGTGTTTACCCCATTTAACATTTTTTCACGCGCCTTATCACCGTATTTCAATTCTTTTGCAGCCATATTTTAAATCTCCTTATAATCTTCGAATAGATTCGATATCTTTATTCACGCCTGAACTACACCAAGGATATCATCCTCGCGCATAATAAGAAAATCCTCACCGTCCAACTTGACTTCGGTACCACCATACTTGGAAAAAAGTACCCTATCACCAACCGCGACATCCATAACAACACGATGCCCTTCGTCATTTAGTTTACCGGGACCGACTGCAACGACCTCACCTTCCGCTGGTTTTTCCTTAGCTGAATCCGGGATAATAATGCCACCAGCAGTTTTCTCCTCTCCTTCAAGTCTCTTGACCAAAATACGGTCATTCAATGGACGAATTTTCATAAACAATCCTCCTCATTACAGTGATAAGTATTAGATTAATTTCGCTTGAGCCGGATGGGGTAGTTTAGGGTGTCCGACGATCGACTCAAACTGCATTGATTGGACAAAACGTAGTTTCTGTCTTCAAACTTCGCAAAACAATAGTATCGGTTTTAGAAAAATCAAGGGCAGAATTAATGAAAAATTAAAGGCCTCAACACTTTGAAATCATACGCAATATTGAAACAATATCATTATATCTATTTTCTTTATCCCACTCTAACTCGCCATTTGTGATTATCATCACCATAGCCAAACTGAATAGCCTGAAGCCCCTCGAAGAGCCTTTTGGACAAATTACCAATTTCTCCTCTGTTGACCTTTACATGCTTATCGCGATAGCAAAATTCGCCGACAGGCGCAATGACTGCAGCTGTACCCGTACCAAAACTCTCCTGCATAATACCTGCTTCACCAGCAGCAAACACTTCGTCAATGGTAATACGACGTTCGCTCACTTTGTATCCCCAGTCTCGAGCTAACTGAAGTACTGAATCCCTCGTTATACCGGGCAAGATAGATCCTTCAAGAGGAGGCGTAATCAGTTCATCATTGATTACAAAAAAAATATTGGAGGTGCCAACCTCCTCTACATACTTCCGCTCGACGGCATCAAGCCACAGCACCTGAGTATATCCTTTTTCATGGGCCTCGACCTGGGCCTTAACGCTGGCTGCATAGTTACCTGCGGTTTTTGCATCGCCTACCCCGCCAGAAACAGCCCGAACATACTTATCCTCAACGTAAATCTTAGTTGGACTAAATCCCTCGGCATAATAAGCGCCAACCGGGCAACAGATGATATAAAAAAGATATTCTTCAGCTGGACGGAGACCAAGCGCAGGTTCAGTCGCTATCATGGTAGGACGAATATACATGGTAGCCCCTTGAGTATTGGGTACCCATCCTTGATCGAGATAAACCATAGCTCGCAATGCTTGCAGGACTCTTTTCTGTGGAAAACGGGGCATGCACATTCGCACAGCGGACTGATTCATACGAGTAAAATTATCTTCAGGACGAAAGAGAAAGATCTGGTCGTCTTTGCCACGATAGGCCTTCATCCCTTCAAAAATGGCTTGACCGTAATGAAACACCATTGCTGCTGGATCAAGTTTAAATGATTGATAGGGTTGGATACACGCATCATACCAACCCTGCTGGCGACTCCAGCGCATTTGAAACATGTGATCAGTGAAGAATTGACCAAACCCAAGATTCTCCTGGTCTGGTTTCGGTTTTAATTGACAGACCGATGCCTTTTGCAACGAAACTTCCAGCTCCTTGTTGAACATCTTTTCACCTTGTTTCTTTCCGGTTTTCTAGACCGGGTTTTCTAAAATAATGAAAACAACTAAAACCTATCTTATATAATATAAGTCATCCTCATAATAAGATATGTACAGACTCTTACGAAAATTGCAGCGAAGTAACATTGGAGCTTTTTTGGAAACATCGAGATGGAACGAGTATCCAATTCCCGTTGAAATTGGAAGACCGTGATGGTGAAGAGAACCGTTCCAGCCATCCGTGTAACCATGGTGGAACGGTTAAAAAACCTATTGTTCCAATACAAATAACTTTTAGATACCTCTGTGGTCCGCCATAGGTAACGCAATGTGCCACAGGATACAAAACGACCCAAGAGCGCCTGCTACTTAGTAAGTCTGGACTAAGTACTTGGGGCACCAATCAAAAAAACTACTAGTGAATAAAATTATCTACTACAATTACATTTCCTTTTTTAAAATATCAGGATGTTCTTGCTTTGATTTTAAAAAAAACATTCTTACTCAGAAATACAAAAACATAACGACTTCACATACTTTTCGCAAAATCATCGATTAAAGTGGCAATAGCTTTTTCTGTAGCACTTTCAAAAAGGGCATCGTATTGATAATCTGCAAACACTGATTTGGGTGACACTTTCACATCAACTCGGTTGGTCCAAACGACATTACCCGTATACGCATCTTGGACCCAGATTCTCAACTGCACGACCGCTTGGGGTACTTTTCCGTAATGAGGCGCCATAGCTCCCAAGCCAGCGCCAATAACACTCCAAGTAATAACCGTTGGCGCATCGTTATTAGTAATGCCAGAAATAATCATAGCAGTTAATCCACCTCCAGCTGCATCACCCAAACCGTCGTAATTATCCGACTCAGCCTGACCAAACACGACTTTATTAGAAACTCCGGCAACGAAGGGGATGACACCTTTTTTCAAAGGGGACCAAGAAGGATCCTGCCTTTCCTTGTATTGGATGATTCTGCCACGAACAATGTAATCAGCAGAAAAATGCCTTCCAATTTTAACAATTTCCTGTGGAGTGAGCCCATGGGTTCCTATGGTTTCATTCGCTGAGGTATCGCTGTCATTATTTTGAGACAATGAAATATAATGCTTAAGTTGAGCCTTCATTTGATCTGACCAATCATTTTTCAATTCACGTTCCAAAGAACGCGCTTTTTTCTTATCAGAGGCTACAACATTGATGATATTTTGATTAACCAAATAATGAAATACATCTTCCTGAACTGGCAAATGAAAGCTTCGCATCACGAATTGATCAGTTAGATTCTCACCGACAAATAGGTTGCGACGATACGCGGTTTCAAGATTGTCCGCATGGGAATAATCGGCAAAAGGAAGAATAACTACTGTTTTATTAGCACCTATTTCACTCTTGGTTATCGGTTGAACTTTCAGCGATTCATGAACGGTTGTACCGCAACCACCAAGAAGAAGCGTTAACAAGCCTATAAGCAGATGGCGGCTATACTTCATACCATTTCTCCTGTTTGTTCTGGGTGTCATTAGTGGCTCCCAATCTAGATAATCTTCGGAGTAAGCAAAATAACCAGCTCACGTTTTTGCATATTCTTCTCTTCAACACCAAAAAGATATTTGATAACCGGAATACTACCGAGCCCCGGGGCGAAACTACCCGTTTTAGTATCAGTGCTATCTATCAATCCACCAATAATTAGCATTTCGCCATCTTCCACTTGCACCATAGTGGACATCTCGCGAATTCTAACTTTAGGGAGACCCAGTTCGATGGCCCCGTTGCCAATTGAAGTCATTTTAATACTGCCATTAGAATCAAGATCCTCAAGATCGGTAGTAATAGGTGTCAAGTGGAGGATAACTTTTTTGTCATCGAGAATCGAGGCCATGACACCAAGGGCAATACCTTGGACAACATTGTCTGGTTCTGCTGTAAACGTGTCGGTTGATACGCCAGCAGATACTGTGGTTGTCTTTGACGTCTTTTTTACGTAAGCAATGTCTTTGCCGACACTGATGAGTGCTGGTTGACCATTCAAGACTGTCAATTTAGGGTTAGCCAAAACATGGGTGTCGCCTTGTGCGTTCAAGGCATTAAGCAAAATGCTAAAAGTATTAGGAGTTGAGAGGGTTATTCTACTGACAAAAGTGTTTGCAAGTGCACCACCGTCGGGTTGTGACACGGAAGGATAGACTTGCCCATTGTTGCCGAATGTGACAGTACTGTTGATGGGAAAATTTTTGAGAACACTACCCCAGTCAAGACCAATTTTAGAGTTGTCTGTAAGTAAAACTTCTATGATCTTTGCTTCAATAGATATCTGACGAAAGAGCTCTTTCTTTAAACGATTGATATACTCATCAACCCTTTGAAGGTTAACAGGTTTAGCTGTAACCGTGACTAGACCAATACTCTTATCAATAACAAAATATTCACCATCGCGAGAAGATTGCCTGTTTGAAAATTTAAACTGCTTTGTAGATTCTTTTTTTGAATCTAGCGACTTCTTATCGTCAATATTTGAATCTCCACTCTTTCCGACATTACCACCTTTAATATTAACCGTATTAGCATCGCTAAGCATTGCATTTTTTGCAATAGCTTCTCGATCACTCTCAGTTTTAGCTGATTCTTCAGCAGCAAATTTCGCACCCTCATCGACAACAGCAAGAATAATTTTTAAATTATTTTCAACATTATCCCAAATGTCAAATTTATTACCGTCACTCTTAATCTTGACATTACCTTCAGATCCCGATGTAGAGGATCTTGCTGAAAGAAAGTTGCCACCAACCGTTGTGGTGTATTCTCCTTTCATAGAAGGCACACCCATTTGATACACTTTAGTATCTTTATTACGAACATAAATCGTCTTCCCCTTTACTTCATGAAAGAAGTCGACCTGTCGCAGTAAATTTTCAATAGCCTTAAAAAAATTGTCTTCAGCAGCTATATTGACGTTAACTTGGGCATATTGGTTGACGTCACTTGCCCAACTCACGGTCATCCCTTTTAAATTGGCTAACCTGTTTAGTATATTCTCCAGTGGCATTAACCCACCGCTAGATTTAATGGTCGCTCCAACCTTAATCTGATACTCATCTGATTTCTCACCCAGAGTGTCACTAGCAGTCTCGTTGGCGGCCACAAAACCGGTGGATTGATATCGCACTGGAAGTTGGGGCGGTTGCGAAGGTGCCTGCGAGGCCGAAGCTTCGGCTACAGGAGGCGCTTCACTGTTCCCTTGATTTTTGGCTTGTTTTTTTGCACCACACGAAGTGATACTGGCGAGCAGCAAAGCAAGGCACAAAGCCACTAAGCAATTCTTTACCTTCATGAATTTTCCCTCTGATACGGTCTCAAGCACATTATTACATAGCCTGTTTAAGTGCGACTCGGGCCTTAATATATTTCGACAGATCCTGTGGAATTTGAAAACCCGACATTAAAATAGCCTGGTATTTCTCGTTTGCTTTTTCACGCTTGCCCATCTTATCATAGATTCGGGCAACGGCGATCATGGCGTTCAAGTCATTTCCATATAGCGCATCATGCTTCTCTAGAATTTTAAGAGCACCAGCATATTCGTGCTGCTCCTCACTAAAAACAGCGTGGCTTAGCAATGCCTCTTTTGAAGGAGTTTTCACACTGGTACTCTGTTCAAAATAATGCTGTGCCTTTTGCCGATCCTGCATATTTGCAGAAGCGATTGCGGCATTGAGAGCAGCCGCACTGTTACCCGAATTCTTATCCAGAGATTTTTTAGCGTAATACAGGGCTTTGGCATTCTGACGCAGGTGGACAAGGTAGAGGGAGGCAATTTTGTTTGCAAGTTTGGAATTCTCTGGCCATTTCTCAAAAGCTTGTTCATAAAGTTGAACTGCCATTTCAAATTTTTCTTGCTTCTCTAACTCCCTTGCCTCACCCATCTTTTGCTTTGCCTCGATGACCCCCAACGGCAATTCATCTTGTTTCTTAAATGTCAAAGCTTCTTGTTTTGTGACTTTCGTGTCAACTTCAAAACTTACGTTATTCTGGGCTTGCTCAGGCCACTTAAAACCCTTTCCTTTAGGATAAATAACCAACGTGTTAAATCTGTCTTCTTTCTCAAGTCCTTTAAGATTCAAAATTATATCAAGGGCAAAATCCCAAGGAACATCATCCAGTACTAAAGTTAGTGAACCCTGGACAGTCTCGTCGACAACAATATTGACACCACTCACCTGCCGTAAAAAATTGAACACATTATGGAGTTCCATTTTTTGGAAATCCACAGTAATCCGTTCTTTCTTATATCCTGAAAAATTAAAGGTATCCTGCATTTGCTGTTCTTTCGTTTTGGGCAACAGCTTTGCCCCAAGCGGGTCAATATCTGGAAGCTGGTTGTCAATATTTCTTTTTTGGTTAATAAGACCACCTACATGATCTTTTGATTCTGACGACTGTTTTTGGTTAACAACGGTGGTTTTAGCATCTTTGGTGTTAATAGAAAGAATAATATCATTCCCTTCCTGAGTTGTATTATAAGGCAATGACTCAGAAAGAATAAATTCAAGCCTGGTAATTGGGGGCTTAGCATCGGTAATGGTGCTGATTGCAAGCGAGACCTGATTAGCTAAATCTTGTTTTGTCGATACACCGGTTGCAAGTTTCGCCTCAGCAACATCGACTATAATTCTTGAAGGTTTTGGAAGTTCATAGACCGTTGTGATTAATGGAGAAGAACCCTTGATACGAATCTCAACCTGCGTACCCACATTACGCGATGTGATTGATATGATTTGATTAGCAGCATCATCTGCTTTAAGGGGGCTAAAATTTCCGGTTATAAGGGTCATAATCGACAGGATACACAAGAAAAGAAATCCTGTTTTTTGAGCGCCCGGGAAAAAATGAAACATAACTATTTATCTCCCTCTTTTTTCAATCTCATAATAACCGTGCTATTAATCTCTTTCCCAGCACGAGTGCGAGCTGTTTCAGTAATGATGACCTGTTGTTTATCAATTTGAGTAACAACACCTCGTTTACCTATAAAATTGCCACGCTTTAACATGTACCCTTTTTTGGTTTGATCCTCGACCAATGCCAGTTCACCTGCACTCGTCATCAAGACCCCGACAAGAGTTAGCTGACCAGGCTCGAATAACTGCATACCTGTCAACTCAATATTTTCATCTATAATTTCATTTGGATCACGGCCTGCCAGCGTAGTAGCTTTTTTCGAAATGAAAGGTTTAAAGGGGTCAGTCCTGCCTTCGACGGCGTATACATAGGATTCAGGAACCACAGCTTGCTTTGAAAGAAGCTCTTTTTGATTGTCATTTTCTTTTGCGCAACAATCACTAGCGAGGACCCAAAAAAAGAAGAAAGCAAAAGTTGCTAAATGAATAAAAGGAATGTATCTCAAATTTAGTATATTCCGCATAGCAGAAAATCCTGAGCTTAAAGCAAGAATTAATTGAAATTAAGGGTGATATTTATCAGTAGTATGTAGATAGCTACGATTCTTACCGTACACACTTTATTCCTTTATTTAGCTTTCACATCTTTTTTGGGCTCAAGCTTAACGTTTGTAAAACGATAGGTCACGAGACGGCACGTCGAGTTAAGCAGTAGCTCTGTTTCATCCTTAGCACCAGATGATTTATCTACATTAATGTTATTGACGGTCACGATTCTATCCAGCTTGCTTACTTTATCAAGAAAAGAACCCAAATTATGATATGGTCCGATAATAGAAATATCGACAGGGATCTCTGCGTAAAAATCTTTGGGAACTTCGACACCTGGAACAAATTTTACAAAATCTAGCCCTGCATTTCTACCCAGATCAGAAATACTCCTCAATAGATTTGGAATTTCCTGACTCTTCGGAAGAAGAATTGACGTAGCCTCATATTCCCTCTGAATATCCTCAAACTCTTTTTTGAATCTTGGCAATTCTCTCGCAACTTTCCTTGCTTGCTTTAATTCTTCCCCTGCTACATCTACGTTTTTTTGCAAAATTTCAATTTGTTCCGCTTGAGGCTTAAAACCCAAAAAATAAAACAACAATAGAGGAATTATAAAAACTGCAGCTAATATTAGAATCTTGGCTTTATTATCGAGAGGTATAAATTTACCATCTACAAAAGAGTCGAATTTTGCCAAATTTGCGGTAGAAATCATGTGCAAATCCCTACTATCATTTTAAATTTTGATCATTCTTTTTACTGACAGGGGCCCCTACAGTGCATGAGATCGAAAATAATTTCAAATTTCTTTCCGCATATTTTTCCATCGATGCGCTCGCAAGGATGACATTTTGCATATAGGGAGAATTACCTACATCATCCATGTACTTGGCTATCGTCTGATCATCAAGAGCCATTCCCGACAATTTCAGTTCATTACCGGCTTGCTGTAATTTTGTTAACCACATTCGATGAGGAGGAGTAAGGGTTGCAATTTCATCTAAAACATGAACCGTTAGCGATGAAGATTGCTTTAATTGTTTAATAACTTCTATACGGGTCTGCAGTACTTTCTTTTCTTCCTCAATTTTTTTAATTTCAGCTAAAATTTTTGCAAACTGCTGTGTTTCAGACTGCAATCTAACACTTTCCTTCTGTAAATTACTGGCATAGTTAGCCTGATAAAGAGCAAATGATGCGAGCATGGCGAGAAAGAAGAGGAAGGCCACAGCTGAAGCGACTATCTGTCTTATAGCCCTATTGCGGCGCTTTATTTCCCGGATGGGTAATAGATTGATGTGTATCATGGCGTTTAAAAAGCTGCTGGCCGGATAGCAAGTCCGGCGGCTATAGCCATCTCTGGCGCTATTAAATTGAGATAATTTCGATCGATCGTTTCTTCATCAAAAGTCATGCTGGCAAAAGGATTAAATGCAATCACCTTTAATCCCGTTTCGCGACTAATATAATCAAGCAGCCCGCTGACCTTTGACCCACCCCCACTTAAAATCAGAGATGCTAAAGGCTTATCTGGATTGTTGGCCAAATACAGATCAATAGCTTTTTTAATCTCAAGCACCCACTGAGTGCAAATTTGCATAAAAATCTCTTCAATTTTTCCTGAATATTCTCCTGCCGGCACTAACCCTAATTTAATTTTTTCAGCTTCGAGGTAATCAATGTTAAGCTTATCTGCCAGTTGATTGGTCAACTGGTCACTGCCAACCACTATGTCGCGAGCGAGCACCGACACCCCTTCTGAAATGATATTGATGCTCATCTTAGACGCACCAATATCCACAAGCGCCACGTTCTCAACTTGTTCTGTTGTGGTCTCCCAAATATTTTCCAGCGCAAACCCATCCACATCGATCAAGACGGTTTTCAACTTAAGCCCCTGCAGCATTTCGAGATATCCGTTAACTACTTCTTTTTTCGCAGCCACAAGCATTATGTCACACCGGTCAGCGCCTTCCCGCTTGGAAGGAAGCTTTTGAAAATCAAGATAAATATCGTCTATGTCAAAAGGGATATATTGCTCCGCTTCAGCCTTGATATATTCGGCCAAAGCATCATCCTCCATCGCCTCAAGATTAATTTTCTTGACGATTACCGAATAACCCGAGATGGAAATACCTATTTTTCTGTTTTTGATCTTAAGATTTTTCAACAATGAAGAAATGACTTTACCAACAGCCTCAGGTTCCTGCAACGCACCGTCTTCTACAGCCCCAAGCGGAAGAGCCGCACTGCCAACGGCCAAAAGCTTGTAGCCTTTGCTAGCTTTTTGCAATTGACAAATTTTCACAGCGTGCGAACCGATATCGACACCTGTTATCAGGTTATCTTTTTGTGCCATGCTATTTCTCATCCCTCTTCGGTGGCGGCAGTCTTAGTTAACAGCATAGATTACATCTATTTTTTCTACTTTTTAACATTAAGCACATAAAACAGAACCTTTGTCAAGCGATCAGCTGAATTTTACTCGATTTATTCACAATTATTCAAACCAGATGAAACTGAGCCATTTTTTTGACCACCACCAACTTTAGGCCAATCCTTTTATATTTCCACACCTATACCACGGAACCAGCGTGACCTTAAATTTAAAAATCAACAAAATCAGGGTGTTGCCAAAAAAATTACATTCAACAACCAAACCCTTGATGACCCACCCCAACCGAGCACCTTTCGTTCTCAATGTTTTTGCAAAAATCGGGCCAACAAGCTGGTTTTCATTGTTAATTTTCCATGCAACTCATAGCTCTTTGGTGCGGCAAGGCGTCTATCTAAAGAGGTGCCGATTATTGAGACAGGTGTATAAGCAATGAACCAACCTATTTTGAAAGGAGAAGTTCAATGTCAGAACCACCGCATCGTACACGTCTGAGCGCCGAATTTAAGGCTACAGTAGCTCTGGCTGCTCTGTAAGAGTCAAAGACTCTGGCGGAATTTGCAACAGAGCACCGGGTTCACCCGACCCAAATCACCCGCTGGAAGCAGGATCTGACCAAGAACGCTTCCGACCTTTTTGGCAAGGGCAAGAAGAAAGAAGTCAACCATGAGGCCGAAGTGGCCGAGCTCCACCGTCAGATTGGCAAGCTCAAGGTTGAGAACGATTTTTTACCCAATCTGCCCGGTCTGAACTTGGCCGGGCGCAAAAACAGCAGATGATAGCTACGGGGCATCCTGAAGTTTCTATTCAGCGTTGCTGCCAGCTTTTTGGATTGTCTCGTTCCAACTATTACCGTGACCCTGGTTTCGGCCTACGTGTTGGTGATTTGGAACTAATGGCCTGGATAGACAAACTCTATATTGAGCATCCCTGGATGGGGAGTCGTTCCTTTGCCGATCACCTGACAACTCCTGAACTCTTGGCGGGAAGGGGTCGTGCCCGCCGCCTGATGCGGGTCATGGGCATCGAATCTCTAGCTCTCAAGCCAGGGACCAGCAAGCAGCAGCCGAAGCATCCGGCCTATTCCTACCTGCTCCAAGGCGTGACCACTGACAGGCCCAATCAGGTGCGGGCGACTGACATCACCTACATACCTATGGCTCGCGGCTTCATGTACCTGATAGCAATCATGGATTGGGCCACCAGAAAAGTTCACTCCTGACGACAATCAAATACTCTGGACACCAGATTCTGCGCTGACGCTTTGAAAGAGGCTCTGCTCAAATACGGCGCACCCGAGATTTTCAACACCGATCAGGGATGCCAGTTCACCAGCGAGGCGTTCTCATCCGTCCTCAAAACCTGGAAAGTCAAGATCAGCATGGACGGCAAAGGGCGATTCAAGGACAATATCTTTATCGAGCGACTTTGGCGCACACTGAAATACGAAAGAATCTACCTGAAGTCATACGAAACAGGAACAGCACTTTCCAGAGATCTGGCTTCCTAGTTCAACTGGTATAACCAAAAAAGAAAACATTCGTCACTTGAAAAGCAGACTCCAAATGAGGCTTATTCGAAGGGACTCGAACTGTTGAGCAAGGCTGCCTGAAGCCCGTAACTATATAACAAAAGAAGCATTGCTTATTTTACACTTCAGGATGTCTCACTAACCCCGACCACCTCAATCAACCCGCCTACCTGCACCACGAGTCCTTCTTTTACGAGCCAATTAAGCAATTGGTCATGCTGCTCAAAGTTTAAATCTGTTCTTACCTCTGACATAGATCTGATAGGCCGCCAAGGTTCGGGGTTGTTCAAAAATGTTTCAATGTTGTTCGATAAAAAGAATGAGGAAAGGCGACCTTGCCGTTGTTGAGAATCAAATAGACGGTGCGTTGGTAAACAAGCGGGGAGCCATTACTCTGCAGAAAACGCTGAATAAAAGGAATCAGATCGAGATAGTCATGTTCATCGATGGTGACACAATTAAGGTTGATGATAAAATATCCGGTAGGAGTTAACGGCCCGTACGGCCTACTGGCAGAGAGACATGATTGAGTTTTTTTGACTGATGACCGCAAGAGAGCGGGTAACCGTCGCTAAACGCCCAGAATGGAGCCGAAAGGCAAGGACGACCGCCGCAGTACGCGCATTCAAAAACGCACCCCGGCCGAGGAAAACCGGAAAACCGGCTTGGTGTTGATCTCCTCTATGTATCGGTAGGCATCGATGAGAAAATGGGGTCCAGCAAAAGAGATACTCTCCAGGAGCGGCTGCTCGATCAGCCAGCACCGCTCGTTGCGATGCACCGTGCCGCTCTCGTCGCGCCTGACTAGGTTAGCAATCGACTCTGGGGCTAGCCTTGCAGCAATTGTTTAACCAGTTCTTCGGGGTCACCGACTATGACAGACTCCAGGTCGGAAGTGGTCACCAAAAAATCCTCGGCAAAATAGGAGGCGGTGAAGCCACCACAAAAGGTGACCGCTTCAGGGTTCCAAGCCTTAACCGCGACCAGCGCTGGCAGGAGGCTGTGGGCGGTTCTTTGCCAGTGGCAAGAAAAACCCAACATGGATCGGCTGCAATTATGGGCTGGCAAAGTTGATAATCAACAATCGTGGCGACATGGCAAGGGTTTGGATGTATTCCTCTTAGGATTATTCGTGGCCGTCCCGACGTAGAACATCGGCCTGCTATTCATCCGCGTCGACCGTCAGCCTGTCTTCGGAGATTTCCTGCAACTGCTCGCGAAGAAGATCCTGCAGGACGCTGGAAGCCTCCTCTATTGCACCACCCTGCCCCTTCTGCACGGAATGGAAGAAATTGTCGCAAATTTTTCGATGGTTTCCTCCCCAGTGGCTGGTGAAACCTCTTTTGCCGCTCACCGGCCGCAGTAAACCACTCCTCCGTTCATAATCACGGCGGCCGTGCGCCCAGTTGATCACATGCGCATAAAACAACAGCCCCCGGTCCAGGATAACATAGAGCAACTGGAGATTACTGACCGGTCCCACCTGCAACTGCTCTCCCCCCATCTTCATACCCAGCAGGCGGACACCGGAGAGCAGGCTCTTGCCCTTGAGGGCTGTGGCTCCAGCCCCGATCAGCCCACCTACTGCTGAAAAAAGGCCAAAGGATGAGCCGATAGTGACGGCATCAATGCCCACTCCCAACGCCGCGCCTCCCAAGGCTCCGGCCAGGATAATCTGCCGGTCGCTCAAGCCAAAAAATTCCCAGGTCCGTTTGCTGAACAGGTCGTCGGCAAGAACGGATTGCGGCGGTAGCTCAAGATTGAAGATATTATGTTTAAACAACTGCCGGATCGCCTGATGGGCCTGTTGTTCTTTGACGGTAACATATTGTTGGTATTGCTGGTGCAACTCCAGGCGCTTTTGTTGCTCCTCGTTCGTATTACAATGCACGGTCCGCCGGTATGTCAAAATATCGTGCAGCAGTACTGCCAAAATATTGGCAGTACGCATGTTCCGAACCTCCCAATCCTCCAGGAAGGCCTCAATCACGGATTTGAGCACCGGTTCCAACTGCTGATCAATCGCCTTGAGGCTCTCCAACAAGTCAATGCGCTGCCGGTAATTGGCCCGGCAGGAATTAAAAAGACGGACTGCGTTGAAATGTTTACGAAATTCGCTTTGCCACTGAGGAAGATAGACAGTGTCCTCTTCCTTGCAGTTAATCACCGCCATTCGGGGCGCACCGCTGAGACGGAGGATCTCCATTTCGGCCCGGTCGACATGCCTAAGGGGCCGCGAGCCATCGACCACAAAAATAACCCCTGCCCCGGCCACCACAGGCCCGAGCAATTCGCAGTCGTCGCGAAAGGCGGGATTATCCTGGTGGGCAGCAAGAAAGGACTCCAGCATCAGACCTTCCGGCCCCTGATATCCCTGGAGCCATTGCAGGGTCTGACGCGGATTCTGGAACCCAGGGGTATCAATAAAGCGAATGATTTCCAGACCATCGATACGCACTGGAAAGGCCTGACAGACAACAGTTTCACCGGGTATAGGACTTACGCGCACCGAGTCATCTTCCGCCAAGGTGGAGAGGACGGACGACTTCCCCTCGTTGGGGTGACCGATGATAGCGAATTCCGGGACAGTTTTCGAATTCATGGCTGCATAAGGGGGATGACATCAAGGCAAGGGTCGCCGATCGCCCGTATTTTTAACTCCCAAATCCGTAGATGCTCTGGATTCACAGACGTAAAAATCGTCTGGGACGAGGGCTTGCCGAGCAGCAGGACGGTAATAGGGACCGTCTCCCCAACAACTCGCCGGATGGACTGCAGAAACGATCCCGTCTCCTGCAGAGGCGGCTGCCAAGCATCCTGCAGCAGGAGCACACCAGAGAGCGCCGAGGTGCCGGTTGCATTTACCAAAGGGGCAAGACTCTCTGCCTCGAGAATTCCGGGTGTACCGTAACGGATGCTTTCAACACTGGAAACCGATCCCGAACCAAGCAGGTCTATCAGCTCAGGCAAGGGGCAATCCTCATAGAGCTCGTCCGGGATCAGTACAAACCAGGGGCCGCCACCAGGGGACGACAGTAACTCCTGCCTGGTTGCAACCGACTCTACTCCCGCCGCAAAATCAGGAAATGGTGTCGCAAGGGGCGTATCTGTAGATACCGTTATCCCGTTGGTGTCAATCCGGGCCGCGGCCATACGCTGCAGGAGTGGCCTAATCCCTAAAGTGGCGAAATGCAAACGATCGAGAGCCCGCAATTGCTGCCACATCCCTAGCCCCAAAAGGGCTAACCGTGGCAGAAGGCCGTAAACCACCACGGCACTGCAGAGAAAAGGCCACCAGGAAATCAGATCACTGGTCGCCAAGTGGGCCATCCCCTCCTTCAGCACCATCTGACTGCCTTTGATCTGCTCCAGGCTGGGGTAGGCATAGGGCACGACCCAGGACCAGGGCAGGGCTATCCACTGGACAAGACGGGCTACTGTCTCGGCGGAGAGTTGCAAGCTCGACTGCCAACCAAAGGCAATATCGGCAAAGGCCACCTTGGCCAGAGTAGCACCGAACACTCCGAGGTTGAAGCCAATCCCGCCCAGCTGCACCAGCATAAAAGCCGGCCAGATAAACAGTGCCGCAAGTTCCCTGTGGTGGTGCACACCGCCTATGAGTGCGGCTAGGTCGAGCCGTTGCCGACCGCTCATTTTCCGCTGCAGCCTCCGTCGTAATCCGTCGAGTCCTCGCACCAGCAAACGGCCGATGAGAACATAGAGAACCGTAGATTCCATGGGAATCCGCCGAAACCGGCGATAGATGAGAAAGAGTGCCTGCAGGCCAAGAAAGAACAGCTGTAGAAGCACGCACAGACCAAAATAGAGGGAAACATTAAGAGGCACGCTCCCCGCATAGATCAGCAACGAACCTGCCAGAGCTACCCCCGTCAACAACCCACCCAAAAAAAACAGCACACGGCAGATTGCAACCATTTCCCGCCACACCGCACCGGGCAGAACCATCCCTTTGTGATCTTTCTCCTGCAAAAATTGCAGCCGCCGCATGCTTAACCATTTCCGCACCAGCAGCCGGGGCGGAATATCATCCGCCTTACCCAACTGCGGTTCGATCTTTGCCAGATAAATAATGCGATCCCGTTTGGCAAGGGCAGCTTCCCCTTTTTGCTGCCGCAGCTCTTCATCGATCTGAAAAAATAAATGCAGATCAATGAGATCGGCGATGTTCCACAGATTTTTCACAGAGGGAACTCCAGAGACGGGAAAGGGATCTGACAAGGGCACAGGGGCTTGCAGGGCTGAGACATTTCGTTCTAAAAAAGATGTGCTTCAAAGGTATCGTACGGACCTGTCGACAGTCCCTGCTCCGATGCCGCAGTGACAATCAAAACGCAGCACCCAAGCAAAAAATCGAATCCGGACAAGGTGGACCAAATGGCCAGGAAATTGTTCCGGGCCTTCTCAACCCGGCCGCCTTCCTTCAAGGAAATAGGTGGTTTGGAGACCCTTGCCTTTCATGGTCACCTGCTGAGGGGCAGAAAACACAAACGCATCGCACAGGAGCTGGTGGACCTCAGCCGAGACATTGATGCACATGGGCACAGAGAGCCTTTCCAGCCTGGACGCCATATTGACGGTATCACCAAAGATGTCGTAGAGATATTTATTTGTGCCGACTATACCGCCCACAACCGGCCCTGAATGCATACCTATCCGTACCTGCCATTGCAGTTCAGTCTTCCGGTTGCGCTCTTTCAGGAAGGTTATCATTTCCAGGGCGGTATCCGCCATGGCCTGGACATGGTGCTCGTTTTTCTCAGGGATCCCGCACACACAGAGATAAGCGTCTCCGATAGTCTTCATCCGTTCACATTGATTGGCTTCAGCTATCCGATCAAAGGCCGTGAACAAAACGTTTAGTTCTCCGATCAGAACCTCTGGCTTCAGGCTTGCAGCCGATGCTGTGAATTGGACAATATCAACAAAACAGACGGTGACATCGGCAAAGCACTGGGGTGTGCAATACCCTTTTTCCATGAGCTCCTGCGCTACTCTTGCCGGCAGTACATTGAGCAGCAGGGCCTCTGATTTCTGCTTCTCTACACCGATCTGGCGATTTTTCTCCTCAAGCTGCCGCTGCAGGCGACAAATTTTCAAATGCGTGCTAATTCTGGCCAGAACTTCGGCAGGGTGGAACGGCTTGGTGATATAATCCACTCCGCCGGCTGCAAAGCCACTGAGCTTATCTGTGGTATTATCGAGGGATGAAATGAAGATAACCGGAATATCGCACAGGTCAGACTGCTGTTTCAAGAGTCGACAGAGTTCGAAGCCATCCATCTCAGGCATGAGGATGTCAAGAAGGATCAGGTCGGGCACATCCTCCTGCAGTAGAACCAGTGCGTCCTTGCCATGATTGGCAGTACTGATCTTATACCCCTCACGTTCCAACAGATTCACAAGAATTTTCTGGTTGACGGGGGAATCTTCAACGACCAGGATGGAGGCTGGGCTAGAGGTCATAGAGGCGTCGGCGACCACGATTGCATCAAACCGGGCAGCTGCCCTGACGGGCCCGCTGTTGCAATGCCATATCCATGATCACCAGGGCTGCCATGGATTCGACAATCGGCACGGCCCGCGGCACCACGCAGGGATCATGGCGGCCCTTGGCTGCAAGCAAGACCTTGTCCCCATTAAAATCAACAGTCTCCTGCTCCATACCAATGGTGGCAACCGGTTTAAACGCTACCCGGAAGACAATGGATTCGCCATTGCTGATTCCACCCTGGATACCGCCGCTGTGGTTGGTCCGCGTCCCTAGCCCTGCCGCTTTTTTGACAAAAGCGTCATTATGTTGACTACCTCGCATCCGGGTCCCGGCAAACCCGGAACCGATATCAAAACCCTTGGTGGCAGGCAGGGAGAGCATGGCTTGCGCCAGCCGCGCTTCCAGCTTGTCGAAGACTGGTTCACCCAGGCCAATAGGAACATTGCGACAGACACAGGTAAGAATACCGCCGATAGAATCTTTGGCCGCAAGGACCTCCTTGACCAACGCCTCCATGCGCTCTGCAGCAGCTGTATTAGGGCAGCGGATAAGATTGGCGTCGACCTCTGGCCGACTGATGGTCTCAAGAGCAACTTCAGGAGCCTCGATATCGCCGACCGCACTCACCCAGGCGACGATCTCAATGCCATAAATCTGACGCAGCCATTTTTCGGCAATAGCCCCGGCAGCCACCCGGCCGATGGTCTCACGGGCACTGGATCGGCCGCCGCCGCTCGAAGCCCGGATACCGTACTTCATCTGGTAGGTGAAGTCGGCATGGGAGGGGCGCGGCACCTGGCTCATCTCACCGTAATCCTGAGGGCGCTGATCCTTGTTGTTGATCAACAGCATTATGGGAGTACCCAGAGTCCGGCCAAATTCGGTACCCGAATAGATAGTGACCTGATCGGCCTCCTGACGAGGGGTGGTCAAATCGCTCTGCCCCGGTCGCCGACGTGACAACTGCGGCTGAATATCAGCCTCGGTCAGTTCCAGCCCAGGCGGACAGCCGTCGACGATAGCGCCGACCCCCTTGCAATGTGATTCACCAAAAGTCGTTACCCTGTAGAGGGTTCCCAGCGTACTGGACATCACGCCACTCCTTTCTCTCTATGCGTCTACGCAAATTGCGAATTTTCAATATCTTGGATGGCATGGCTGCCGCAGCTGTTCCTGCCGATCCTGATCAGGATGAATTTTGCCTGTTCCCTAGATGATCGGTTTGTTGTACATAGTGCGCTTAGAACAACCATTTGCCTGGCCGGATAATAGCGCCGATAACCGCCAGCGTCAATGCCGATCGAAAATCCGAACAATCTCCGAGATCAGCACTTCCGTCATGTCCCACTCCCGAAAGATCATTCACATCGACATGGATGCTTTTTTCGCCTCAGTCGAACAACGCGACTACCCGGAACTACGGGGCCAACCTGTTATTGTCGGCGGCGACCCCAAGGGCCGAGGTGTAGTGGCGGCCTGCTCCTACGAAGCCCGCGCCTTCGGTGTCCACTCGGCCATGGCCTGTGCCCGAGCACAGCGCCTCTGTCCTCGTGCCGTTTTCGTCAAACCGAGGATGGAACAGTACCAGCTGGTTTCCCGGAAAATTATGGCCCTTTTTTATCAATACACCACCCTGGTGGAACCGCTTTCCGTGGATGAGGCCTTCCTCGATGTCACTTGCAACCTTGCAGGAGAGCCATCGGCTACCCGGATTGCCCAAGTGCTCCGCCAGACAATCTATGAGGCCACCGGATTGACCGCCTCTGCCGGGGTTTCTTGCAACAAATTCCTGGCCAAAATTGCCTCAGGTCAGAATAAACCCAATGGCATCACCGTTATTCCTCCGGATCGGGCGCTAGCCTTTATCGGCACGCTGCCGGTCGGCAAATTTTATGGGGTCGGCGGGGTCACTGAAAAGAAGATGCACAGCTTGGGGATTCGTACCGGGGGCGATTTACTCCGTTTTTCACAGCAGCAACTGATGGCAGCGTTCGGCAAAACTGGTCTGTTCTTTTACGATATTGCCCGTGGTCGGGATCAACGTCCGGTGGAGCCGAGCCGAATTCGCAAATCCATCGGTACGGAAACAACTTTTGCGGAGGATATCGTCGAGTTTGAGCAGGTGCTGGCTATCGTCTCCGACCTCGTTGGTCAAGTTGCCCTGCTGCTGGAACAAAAAAACACAGGCGGGCGAACCTTGTCCCTCAAGCTCAGATACAGCGACTTCACCACCATCACCCGTTCCTGCTCCTCACCCAAAGGCTATTTCTCAGTGACCGAGATGCTAGCCCAACTGCCCCGCCTCCTGGCGGCAACCGAGGCAGGGAGAAGAAAAATCCGTTTACTGGGCGTTACGGTTTCCAATCTCTTCAATGAAAAAGAACGTTCACCCCTGCGGTTCCGTCAGTTGCCCCTGCCATTTCCTCCAGGCAAATTCTCCGGCGACCTGCACACCTCAGCCACTGCATCTCAGCCTCGGTAAGCCGTTACCCCCAACCTCTTTTCCCCGCAAAACAATGGCCCCCAGAACCTCTTCACCGGCACGAGTCGCAGAGCAATTTTTCGGCAAGTTTCTTGCCTTGTTCCAAGGCATCAACCCGTTGCTCCTGGCTATGACCGTATTTTGGGTAGTGTTGCCTCAGCCATGAGTATTTCCGCCGCGTAATCTCCCATCCACGCAGCTTAATAAGAAGGCCGATGGTCCTCCACGGTTCCTTGACAGGGTGATTGAAGACTACCGGCTGTTCAACTGTGGCACCGTATCGACAGAGGCGCCTTTTAAGTGTCCAATAGTGGAGAAACCAATACGATCTGCAGGAGATAAACGGTACCACCAATTGACCGCCACAAACCTCTTTGCCATAACGATCAAGAAAATCGAGCACCGGCCCGCTCGGGTTATACGACCAGGTCGGTCCGGCCAGAACAATACAATCCCATGAGTCTGCTAAACAACTTGCCGCCACAGGCTTGATCGCCATGCGCTTTTGAAAAAAAGTCATGAGCATTGCCGCTACCAGGCGCGCATTGGTTGCGAAAGGATACGCATACGGGGTGATCGGTTCGAGCCGTTCCTGGACGACCTCAACACCCGAACTTTCCAAACCGGCGATGAATTGCTTCAACTGTATCCTGGTTTGCTGAGTATAGGAATAATACACAATGAGAACACGTTTTTTTGACATATAGAATCCTGGGTTCTCTACTTTCTAGAAAGAGTTAGGTGGCAGTGAATTCCCGAGAGACGACTCCGGGCCCCTGATATAAACCCAAGCCGCCCCAGCCTACATTATTCTTGAGCCAAAGGACTGGTCCAGGACTGCCCCGAAATGGCTTCACGACACAGTTCCTCCAGTTGACAGACGACATGTTCCAGCTCGGTGTTCGCCGGGCGTGGCATTTCCTTGAATCCTTCCAGCAGGACCGGCGATTGCAGCCTTGAGAGCTCATTCTGGTCTTCAATCTGATCGACAGCCATGTGGATGGCCATAGCGACGTACTCATCGGCCCGAGCCGTCAGGTGTTGGAACTTCGGTCGATCTCGAAATCGTTTAATCATAAATTCACTTATGTCATACAGGCAGTGACTCGCCAGCCCGCTACCGAACCCCACGATCATAGGGAGGAAGGTGATAGTGTGGGCATGCTGCTGCATCATCGGACGATTTCTGGTACGGATCACCGTAACAATCAACTGGTACAGCAGGCGGACATAGGCATGCAGGAGCGTTTTATCAACACCCCCCAGCATCTGACTGTCCGCCATGTGTAGTCCGGGCGTGTCCGTATCCAGCAACTGTCTCGTAATCGATTCGATGGACTCGTCGCGAGCAGCATCCAGGGCATCACAGAGCAATTCATGAAGAACCAGGTGCGGATGTTCCGTTTCCTTACGAATCCGGGCCTCATTCCAACTCTGCCAGAGTTCCGGATTCTTATTCATATTCTCGATAAGAAAGACCAGCCGCCGGGTAATGGATTTACGAGGGGTCGGCCGCCAGGACAGCGCACTGCGGGTCCAGGAACTATCTGCTATCAGTTGCTGATCAATATATTGCACCATCCACAGCTGTTCGAAGGGTTGTTTGCCCTGCAAACGGCTGAGTAATTGACGTGCCAGGATCATGGGAGCCAACAACCCCTTATTGATGAATACCGGCTGTATGTTTTTCTTGTAATGGAACTGGGTAGCGATGCGAAAGAGCTCCAGATGGGAAACCGTACCGTCGGGGCCGGCATTGAACGTACAACATCGGTCCAGAGTGTCGCTCTTCTCGATCACCCGCAGAAAAAATTGGGCCAGATCTTGGACATGGATATAGGGGAGGGCGGATTGGCCGCGTCCGGCAATAATATGGGACTCTAGCCACTTGCCGGAGAGCCAGTTGTTGAGCAGGGTATAGAGGGGCGGATACTCGCACCAGTCGCTGAACACCGCTGCTATGCGGACAATGGTTCCAGGAACCCACTGCGCATATTCTTTGACCAATTCCTCTCCGGCCCGTTTGCTCCGGGCGTAGGGGATATCGGCATCGGGCGGGGTTTCCTCGGTCACCACTGGACCAAATGGACAGGCGGCCTGCGAACTGGCAAAAACAAATCGTTTGACGCCAAGCTCTTTGGCGAGCTTCAGCATATTTTTTGTGCCCTGGATGTTGGTCCGGGTGTATTCGGGGTGGTCCTGGTTGGTGAAATCGTAATATCCAGCCAGGTTGACAACATAATCGAAGCCACCATGAACCTGCATCCGAAGCACTAGGTCCTGCAGCTTCTCCCAGTTGGCGATATCCACCTGAATCCAGCGGAGATTCGCATCCGGCTGCACCCCTGACTCTTCCATGGACCGCCGGGCAACGCAGAACAACCGGAATTTACCAATAGCCGCTTTTATGAAATGCCTTCCCACAAAACCTGAAGCGCCGGTCAGAATCAATCCCGGCAGCGCATGATCCATTTTGCCTCCTCTTGAGTGCGCCCTTCAACGCCTGTACGGCTCTTTGTCCACGGGCAATGGAACTGTATTTTATGGATAGTTGAGGATACTCATTCTGTCAAGAATCAGGACAGAGTTCCCAGGTTTTTCAGAAAATGGCACAAATTGCACAAATTGTTTTACACATCCCCCCTTTGCTACCTCACCGCAATACATCCTGTGGGGCTTGACAGCAATCCGGTTTAGTTGCACGCGGCTGTCTGAGTTGCTCACTTAATCCGGAATAGCGGACTACCCGGCGCTCGATGGCCCGAAGAAGGAGTTCCTTCCGGCCGTAGACGACGAGTGCTTCCCGCGCTCTGGTAATCCCGGTATAGAGCAGTTCCCGGCTGAGAACAGGGACATCCTCATGGGGCAGGAGCAAGAGGATCTCGCCAAATTCCGAGCCTTGCGATTTATGGACGGTGATGGCATACGAGGTTTGCCAAGGTGGCAGGCGAGCCAGGGAGATTGGTCGGATGGTGTCGTCGTCAGGATGCGGGAACCAGGCCTGGATGAGACCCTGGCTGTCGGGCCAGACGATGCCGGTGTCACCGTTGAAGAGGTTTTGGGTATAATCGTTGCGCAGAATGATGATCGGCATGCCGGGATAGCAGTGCTCGCCTGCTCCGATCAACCCGCGGCGGCGAAAAATGGATTCCGCCAGACGGTTGATACCTTCGACCCCGCTCACCCCTTCCCGCAGGGCGCAAAGAATGCGGCGCTGTCCCAGTTCCCGGAGGGCGGCTTGCGCTGATGTCGCAGTGAACAACGGGGTGAAAAATCGTTCGAGCTGTTCCCGGAGCCAGGGCGAATGGGTTAGCCCCACCTGTTCCACGACCTGCAGGTCTGGATAACTTTGGCGCAGGACCGCTTCCAGGGCCTCGCCCCTGCCGGATTTGACCGCCCGGGACAGGGCGCCGATACCTCCCTGCTCCTGGAAACGGTGGCTGGATTGCAAGAGGACAATGGCGTCAGCGATGGTATCAGGTTTGGCCTCGGGCGATAAAGAACTGGCATAGGTCGATCCGGTGAGTGGTCGCAGGTAGGTAGTGAGCGCTGTTGACCAGCCACAGTCCCCATTACCACAGATATCGCCGAACAGATTCCCGGCTTCCACCGAAGCCAGTTGATCCCGGTCCCCGAGGAGAATGACCCGGCAGGATGACGGCAAGGCGGCCAGCATGGCGGCCATCAAGGGGACATCGATCATCGAGGCCTCATCGAGGATCAGCAGGTCAAGGTGGAGGGGATTGGTGCTGTTATGGATAAATCCAAGCGGGGATGAGCGGAAACCCAGCAGCCGGTGCAGGGTCAGAGCCTGATCCGGGATAGCGTCAACCCACTGGGGGGGCAAAGTGGCCTTGGCAGTGCGGATCGACTCCTGGAGCCGCAGGGCGGCCTTGCCGGTGGGGGCAGCGAGACCGACCCGTAGTTTTTCAGGGGCGAGCGCCGCCAGAGCAGCCAGGATCCTGGCCACGGTATAGGTTTTACCGGTACCAGGCCCGCCCGAGATCACCACGAAGCGTTTGAGCAGGGCCAGGGCAGCGGCAGTCCGCTGCCAGTCGATGGTCTCCTGCTTTTCGGCGACAGGAAGAAAAAGTTCAGCGAGCAGGGCCAGGGCTGGTTCCGTGGGGATAACTTCGATGCCCTGCACCCGCTCGCGCAAGGCCAGGGCGATAGCCTCTTCGTATCGAAAAAACCGCAACAGGTAGAGCCGGTCCGCATCATCCAGGATCAGAGGGCAATGGTCGCCGGGGCGGCCGACCACCGAGGTGGCCAGCAGAGCCGCCCGGACCACGCCCGGATCAATAAACAGCGAGCCGTCCAGCCCTACCTCAGAGAGTCGATCAGACACTGCGGACAGGGGCAGACAGGTATGCCCCTGTCCGATTGCCCAACTGGCCAAAGCCCCGACTATGGCCAGTTCAGGAGAGGTGCCGCCACTGAGTCGCAGGAGCAGATGAGCGACCTGGACATCAATGGGCCGCAGGACGCGGGCGGCGAGCATCTGGTTCAGGACCATCATTGGCCAGCCTCTCTTCCGCGGCAGCAGGCATCCAGCTGGTCGATCAAACTCCGGTCGGGACGAGTGGTATGGATGCCGCTGCCGCCCGGATGTTCCGGGTGCATGGCCCTGAGAAATAAATAATAGACACCGCCAAAGTGGGTCTCATACCTGTACCCTGGGATCCGGCTCTGAAGAAAACGGTGCAAGGCCAGTATATAGATAAGGGCCTGAAGATGATATTGGTGACTGTCCATGCACTCGCCCAAGGCCTCCGGGCCGTAGTGGCTGAGGTTCGGCCCGAGATGGTTGGATTTGTAGTCGACAAGGTAGTAGCGGCCCTGATAGCGAAAAACCAAATCGATGAACCCCTTCATCAAACCCTGCAAAGAGCCACTGGTTGCCCCTAGCGAACGCAGGCCGTTCGTCTCAAGGAGGGTGTTGAAACGGTGTATATTGACCTGTTCTAGGGGAAAGAGGAAGCTGAATTCATTGATCCGGTCATCTGCGGCCAGCCGACTCAGGCGGCAACTCCCCGGCAGCTCGACCCCCAGTAGATTATCGAGCCAACCGGCGGTGGCCGGGAGCCAACGAAGATCAATCCCTCCCTGTTCTAGAACCTCCCCCACCAAGGCCTTTTGCTCCTGGGCAGTCTGGGTGAAATCCAACCGTTCGAGCAGGGTATGCAGGCAGGTACCGGCTGCCGGTCCTCGGGGAAAGGTGAAGATGCTGGTGAAGTTCTCAGGTGCCGGCGGCAGGAGCGGATCCGCTTCGTCCCGATCCTGATCCGGAAGACTTTCGGTACCGGCGGCCAGCCGGGAATAGCTCGTCATCGACCATCCGGGGTTGATCCGGCCGTGAAAGGATTGCGGATGAAGGGCGACAGTTGCGTCAGCGGCAAGCAGGCGGGGAGCGCGGAACGCTTCAGGAAAGGGTGTGATGTTTATTAACGGTCCCTCCGCGTTGAGGCGCTCAAGGTCGCGTAGCAGCTCCGCATCGGTTGCAAGAGATTGGCCTTGGTGGAGCAGATGGGCCAGTCCGGACCGCTCAAACCCCTTCACCCGGCCCCAGCAGAACAGGCAACAGCATTTTGCCCGGGTTACTGCCACATAAAGCAGACGCAACTCCTCGGCCAGCTGTTCCTCCTTGGCCCAGTTGCGGTGTTCCTCCGTGCCGGTTCCCAGATCAATGGTCAATTGCAGACTCTGACGGTGATGAAAGCTCAGAGGCTGACCCTCAGGCAGCAAGCGGGTTGCCCAGAGGAAGGGGAGAAAGACCACGGGAAACTCGAGCCCCTTGGCCCGGTGGATGGTCACTATCCGAATCAATTGCTCGTCGTTTTCGAGGCGGATCAGCTGGTCGGCGGCGTTACTGTCCGGGGCATGGATCTGTTGGCGGAACCAGCGCAACAGTCCGGCCATGCCGTGCCGGGCGGCTGGACTCTCCTGAAGCAGTTCGGCCAGATGAAGAAAGTTGGTCAGGCTCCGTTCCCCGCCGGGCAGGGCGGAGAGACGGCGGGTCACCTTTTGCTCGGCCATCAGGAGCTGGAACATCGGGATGAAGCCCTGTTCGCGCCAGAGGTGCTGATACTGGAGCAGGGTGGCCAGTTGCGCCTCCCAGGCCTGCTCGTCGTTGTTCAAGGCATGAAGATCGTCACCGTTGCGCCCGAAAAGATCGGTGGTCAAACAGGTGCGGATGCGGCCTGTATTGGCAAGATCGGCCAGAGCAGCCAGGACCAGGGCCAGCTGGCGGGCCTCCGCAGTGGCAAATACCGAGGCTTGGCTGGAGGAAACGCTATGCATGCCGCGTCGCCGCAAACCTTGCTGAATAGCCTCAGCCTCCCGGTGGGTACGAACCAGAATGGCAATATCGGAGGCCTTGAGCGAATTGCCGTTGATGGTCGCCCTGCCGCCCTCGCCTTCTGCCAGGAGATGGGCCAGGGAGTCGGCGCAGAAATCGACTGCAGCCCTCTCGGCCCGTTCCTTGCTGATCAAAGGGGAGCGCTCGTTGCGCAGCCGGTCGCTATCGAGGATCAGCGCGGTCAGAGGCGCCACCAGACGGTCGCCCAAGAGCAGCGGCTGGTCCTGGCCTTCGTTCGCCAGGACCGGGTGAAAGGCGATATCATCGCGAAAAACAAAGGCATCTTCCCGACCGCCAAACAGGGTGTTCACCGCACCCACCATGGCGGGAGTCGAGCGGTAATTGGTGGCCAGGGTATAGCGGTTTCCCGGCGGCGTGTCGCGGCGCGCCTTAATATAGGTAAAAATGTCAGCGCCGCGAAAGCTATAGATCGCCTGTTTGGGATCACCGATCATGAACAGGGCCTGGGAGGCCCGGCCAAAGATCCGGGCGAATAACCGGTATTGCAGCGGATCGGTATCCTGGAATTCATCAACCAGGGCTGCCGGAAAGCGGGCAGCAATCCGGGCGGCCAGAAGCGAACCGGTTCGGGGGCGATCCAGGGCCATGTCCAGGCGGATGAGCAGATCATCGAAGGCAAGCCAGCCCTGCTGCTGTTTGCGCCGCTCCAACTCGCTGTGCAGATAGGCTCGAGCCGTATGAAGGACACTGAACCCCAGGTCGGCAAGGTACGCCTGAAAACAAGCGAAAAACTGGTCAAACAGGATAAAGAAGGAATGGGCGGGCGGCGGCTGTTTACATTTTTTCAGGAGCCCGGTCATGGTCGAGGTGGCCAGTTTTTCGATCCCCTTGGGCAGGAGCAAGGGTAATTCGGGAGACGTTGCCAGGGTGTCCATGGCCGCCAAGAGTTCCGGCACCCGGTCCTGAAGCCGATAAGCCTTGTCGCTGCGCTGCAGGCAGGAATTTTGTTCCAGAATGGCCCGCACTGCGTCACGATCCGTAATCCAGGCTTGCCGAACCTGTGTAAAGAGCGCCCGGCTGGCCGTGGTCAGTTGGTTGCCCTGGGCGCTGTCCACCTTCGGCACAATCTCAGCTGCCAGTGCGGTGGCCGCAGGGCCCAGCGCCTTGAGCAAACCCTCAGGCTCCTTCCAGGTGGCCGCAGCCCAAGCCGCCTCCTCAATAGAGGCCGAATAAAAACGGTTCCGCCAATAGTCCTCGATAATCTCACGACGAAGCGCAGTTTCGCTTTCCAGCAGAGTAAGCTCGAAGGGTAAACCGGACTCAAAGGCGTGATCCTGGAGCATCCGCTGGCAAAAGCCATGGATGGTATAGATGGCCGCCTCATCCATCCGAACCAGAGCATCGTTCAGCAGCCGTTTGCCAAGATCCGGGGGAACGGCGGCCAGCAGGGCGACCAATTGCGGGTCGGCCTCTCCCCGTTGTTCAAGAGTATCGAGGGTCTCGCGCAGCCGCCTGCGGATGCGATCGCGTAACTCGCTGGTGGCGGCCCGGGTGAAGGTCACCACCAGAATCTGATCCACTGCCAGCTGGCGTTCGAGCAGCAGACGGATAAAAAGCAGGGCCAGGGTATAGGTTTTGCCGGTGCCGGCGCTCGCCTCCAAGAGGCGGCGGCCCTGGAGCGGAAGGGTGAGCGGATCAAGCGACTGCACGGTCTGCCTCCAGGTGGGCGAGAATCGGTGTGAATAGGTGGGTCAGGGCAATGAATGCGTCATCCAGGGGATCGGTCTCCCGGAAAACGGTGCGGTAAGCCAGATCCGCACCTTCCCCGCTCGTGGCAAATCCTTTTTCCCAAACAGCGCGTGCCTTGTCTCGCTCCCTGCCGCTCCCTGCAGCCTCGGCCCAGGCCCGGCTCGTTTCCGGGAAGAAATGCAGCGGCACCCGCAAACCCTGCCAATAGTTATCAAGCAGTTCCCGGAGATAGCGCTCCGGTTCGGCCACTGGCTTGAGGGTGTGGAGAGCCACGGAGCCAGATCCCCGAGCGGAGTCCCGGGCCGCATGCGTTGAGCAGAGCGCCACACCCGGCGGGGCCAGCAGGTTAAGCAGCAGGTGCAAAATCCACAACTCGATCAGGTCGGTTCCTTTCAAAGCTCCGCTGCGCCAGGTGATCCGGCCCTCTGCGTATACATCAGTCAGCCATCCGGTGAGCTGAAAAGGACCCAGCGCGCAATCGACTTCCAATGGCGGCAGCGGGGTGGTCAACAGCGACCGCATCTGGTCGGCGAAAGGACCACTGCTCACGGCGATCCCGGTGAACTGGGCGAGCCCGAAGCCTCCCTGGGGCAGGCTGCCGCTGCTGGTCAGGTTGGTAAACACCTGCTCCGGCGACCGGTTGCAGAGTAGGTCGTGGACCATTTTCTGCCGCACCTGATACTGCTGTAACGGGTCAAGGATAAACGGTTCGCTTTCCTCGATCCCAGCCTCCTCTTCCCACAACTGCAGGCCGACAATCTGTTCGAGAAAAAATCGGGTTGGATGACGCCAGAACCGGACCAGTTGGCGGATATCGACCGAACGCCATTCCGGTCCGGGTGGCCCCAAGGCTGTGGCAAGGAAAGGCCGAAAATCGTTTTCCCGACCCGCAGGCTGCCAGGCCGGGTTATAGCTGGCGGTGGCGGCGGTGCCGTCAAAACAGCGCGAGCTGAAGGGCTGCATCGGATGCTGGGTGGTCAGGTGGTCAGCAACAGACCCCTCCGGGATGACACAGCTCTGGTTGAGATAATCCTGCAGTTCGCAGACCACCACCGAGGGCGGAGCCACGCTGTCGTCGCGCTGGCTGCGGCCCACCCAGGACAGGGCAAGCAGATCGCGGGCGGAAAGCAGCGCCTCGAGAAAGAGATAGCGGTCGTCATGACGGCGATTACGATCGCCAAGGCGAGGCTCTTGCGCCATCAGATCAAAGGCAGCAGGATGCTGGGTGCGGGGAAAATCGCCATCGTTCATCCCCAGCAACCAGATAATACGAAATGGCACTGAGCGCATCGGCACCATATTGCAAAACGTTACCCGGCCACTGAGAAAGGCCTGCCCGCCGCCCGGCTGGGCAAGCGTTTCTTCCAGGTGGCGCTTGACAACTGTGGGGGTCAAATCTTCCGTATAACCGGCAAGCTGGCAGTGGGTTTTGAAACCATTAATCGATTCCCGCAAGGTGGCGAGACCCTGGTTCTCCAGCTCGGGATCGAAAAAATCCTCCAGCATCTCCAGTAACCGGCGGCACCAGTCTTCAGGGCTACCGCTCGCCTCCAGGCGGCGGCGCCAGTGCGCCAGGGTTTCGATCAGGGTGAGGAAGCCGCCGAGCTCACCGGCCTCGCTGCCAGCAAGGTGGGCATAGGGCAGAAGGCCCTCATAGGGCTCCTCGCACTCGCCCATCAGATAGCCGAGCAGCAAACGATCAAACCCAAATTGCCAGCTGTGTTGATGGGCGGCGTCTACTCCGAGTTGCTGCCGATGCTCCTGGTCCAGGCCCCAGCGAATGCCCGATTCCCTGACCCAGGTGTGCAGGCGAGGCAGGATAGCCGGATCAAGGCCAAAACGTCGATGCAAAACGGTGGTCTCGCAGAGGGCGAGAACATCGGGCGCGGTGAATCGTCCAGAGAGAAGATCGAGCAGTTCAACAAAGCAGCGAACTACCGGTTGCTCCCGGTGCAGGGATTGATCGGCAATCGACCAGGGGATGCGCCTGTCCTGGCTTGCCTCGCCAAAGACTCCGGCAATGGCGCCGCTGTACACCTCAATATTCGGGGCAGTGACCAGGATATCGCCGGGGGTCAGATCCGGGTACTGCTGAAAACAATCGAGTAAACGGTCATGCAGGACCTGAATCTCCCGCAGCGGAGAAAAGCAGCGATGAAATTGCAGCGAGCGGTCTGCCGGATGCAGCACATGCTGTTCCTGGTCAGGCAGTGAACGATCTTGGAGATCGAGAATGTCGTTTTGCAGGGTGGCCAGAAGATGCTGGGAAGCATTTTCACGATAGAGATCGACCTCCTGCAAGGGGTAATCGAGCAGTTGCCTGAAAAAATCCTGACCGGTTCTTCCCAGGGAGACCAGAAGGGGATTGCCCTGATCATAGTAGGGATCAAGGTCGGGTAAAGAGAGGGAGGGAACCTTCTTCTCCAGACCAGCCACCTGCCGGGCTGAGACCAGATCGCCCCAGTAGTGACGGCAAGGACTGAGGTGAAAGAGGTGGACCTCGCTCCGCTCGCTGACCTGATGGATAATCTCCAGATAGACCGGGGCCAGGGAGTTGATCCCGAACAGGTGAAACCGCTTGGGGAACCCGAAGTCCTGGCCTGGAATCTGGTTCAGGGCCCGGCGGAATTGCTCGGGAAGGCGGGTCCGATGCGGGATGGCAGTGGCGGTCAACTGGCGCCAAAGCAGAGCCTGCCAGTGCTCTTCCCCGAGACGCTGCTCCCAGCGGGTCAGGAGGTCCGGACGATAGACCTGGTATTGGTCAAAAACCTCGCTGATCCGTGCGGCCAGTTGATAATGCTTGCAGCCATCATCGTCGTTTTGCAGATAGGCGGCGATTTCTCTAAAGGCGGGATGCCCCAGGGACTGCGGGAGCAGGGCGGCAATGCGCCAACGCAACACCGGTTTGGCAAAGAGATCCTCAGTAAGAGCATCCTCGGAAATACGATGGAACAGGTCCCAAACAAAACGGGCAGGCAGGGGAAATTGGAGATTGGCAGCAATTCCGGTAACAAAGGCAATCTGCTGAGCAACCCATTGCGCCATGCCCTGATTGTGCACGACGATAATCTCCGGCACCAGGGGATCATCCAACGGCTCCCGCATAACAGCGCACAGCTGCTCAAAAAGGTGCTCCAGCCGGTTGGACTGATGAAGAAACAAGGGCGGCTCCTACAAAAAAGTTGGTTTCGGGGCGCTGACTGTTCGGCAGGGGTGGAACTTATAATGCACCAGATGCATCGTTTCGCTGGGGCCAACGGATCCCGGTCAGCAGTGCATAGACAGCTTCGTAGATTCGCGGCTCCGAACTGGCCCTGGGACCGGCGACGTTTACGGTTGCAACCTGCATGGTTTGAAGCCAGGTTTCAACCAGAACGGTAGCTTGAGAGCGGTCGACCAGTTCAAAATCGATGTGCAAAAAGGGACGGTCATGCCGGATTACCAGGGCCTCGGTCAACGCCGATCCTCCCGTAAGCGGCCCAAATGAAAATATCAGGGTGCCGTCGGCTGTCAGAATATTTTTTTCAGTGCGGTCTCGGTATCGGGCAGACTTGAGCTCCCTCAGGGCATACCGCTGCGCCAGAGGACCGTTTTCGGTTTTCCTGCCCTTTGGTAACCAGCCGCCATAAGCAATTTTCAGTGCGATGGCCGCATCAAGGGCCGCCTGATCGGCACCCGTCTGCCCGCCTGAGATAATTTTCATGATCGTTTATCGGTCTGGTTGCCGAGAGGATGACCCGTGTATTGCCAGGCAGTGCTGTTGAGTGGCCATACCCTCACGAGTTCTTTGGAGTTCATCTGCATCCCGACCAGGATAATCGATCGTGCCAAGCTGTTCAACAGGGATTGAATCTGCCCGTCGAACACCGCGACCCAAATTCAGCAAATCGAGGTCTAACCAATTATCCCAAGGAATGGAACGGGAGTCGCAACCTGTATAACACTGTCGCAACATACCAGAATAAGGGGTCACACAGGGGGTTGCCCCTGACAACTCGACAGAAGGCCCAGGAGAGACACAGGCCATCTTCTTGAAATAACGACAAATAACGACCTCCGCCCGATTACCGCAGTACGATTTTTTCATTCAATTTCTTGACAAGAGCGAATCTGTACATTTATATGGAACAGTTTTAACTGCTGCAACCACTCAGAGTTGGTGTTTTAACGTCTAAACCAAATACTGGAAACCCTTGCACAAAGAGGAAAATGGTTACAGAAAATAGTGTGCCACCCGTCTCGTCCCGTCGTTTTTTTCTTGAAAAATCAATTCAGATAGCTTTAGGGATCACCGTATTATCCGTACCGACAATCACCTGCGCCAAGGTTCTGGCAAAACCAAAAATTTTCGGAAAACCCAAGCTTCTGGCAAAACGCTCCCTTTCCTTGTTTCACACCCATACGCAACAGGAACTCAATATCACCTATGCCGTGGGTAAGACCTACAATCCAAAAGCACTGGCACAAATCAACTATTTCCTGCGTGACCACCAAACCGGGAGAGCCCATCCGATTGACCCGAAGCTTCTTGATATCCTTTGGTCCATTCAGGGACAAATGGGACGCAAGGGGACGTACGAAGTAATCTCAGGATTCCGTTCCCCTCTAACGAACAGACAGTTACAGCAACACAGCTCTGGCGTGGCGGGCCACAGTCTGCACATGAAAGGGAAAGCGATTGATATTCGTTTTTCCGGGGCCAAAACCAATCAAATTCAACAATGCGCATTGGGAATGAAGTCCGGCGGAGTGGGGTATTACCCTAATTCTGATTTTGTCCATCTTGACACGGGTGTGTACCGAACCTGGTAGGCCCCCAGCACCAGAAGGATCATCGTGGCCGGGCTCCCCTTCTCAGGCCTTATCCGAAAGAATGACCAATCCCGTGCCATTTTGCGGCTAGGTTCTTAGCCAAGGGGACACTGGGCATCTCCGAGAGAGAAAGGCCGCCCCTACTGCCCGCAATTAATAGTTGTAACCCGAAGGTGAATGCATGGAAGACCCTATTGCCGAAGAACTCGTCAATATTATTAGAAAAAACAAGGCGTCTGACTTTGAGGAGGCCTTTGAACGAGCATTTGAACTGACGAAGTCCTATGCTGGCTCCGCCAATGCTCAGGCTTCCGCTATCCCTTCTGTTTTCGAAAAACTTTTTGAACTTTTTGTGACCGGAAAAAACAAATCCTGATGGCCATTCGGCCATAGAGCAACGCCGCCTGTTCATCACCCGTTCATAAAGATCCCCTGCAACGACCCTACAAAGGGAGACGCAAACCTGTTCACTGACTATCCCGCCCCTCTCAACGCATCTGCAACTGCCGTTGAATCATCTGCAGATCCTTCCAGGCCGCTTTTTTCATATCCTCATATTCCAAGAGAAAACGGGGGTGAAAGGTTACCATGATCTGGATACCATCCCCTGCTGCCGCTTCCCCACTATATCCATAACGGTGAAACCTGCCACGCAATCGAAGCACTGATTCACTGCCACCCAAGACTAACCGTGCAGCTGCCTCACCCATGGCGCAGATAATACGAGGCCTGAGCAGTTCGATCTCCCGGCGCAGATGGACCAGGCAATGCTGTTCACTCTCTTTTGACGGTTGCCGGGCCGCGTTGGGGCAGCACTTGACCGCATTGGTCACAAACACCTCTTCAGGCGTGAGCCCTATAGCCCGCATCATCTTCCACAGCATAGCATCTTCCGCAGTACCGAACAGGGTTGTCGGCGAAAATTCGTCTCCTTGACTGGAATAGTCACCAATAATCAGAAGACGAGCCGTAACCGGGCCGACACCAAAAACCTGCCCCTGGCGGACAAAAGCCAAGTCGCATAAGCAACACGCTGCAACAGCTTGACGCAAGGAGGCAAATTGACCTGAAGTCGCAACGGAGTGGGCTGGCTGCAGGATGGGCGGCTGTAATGTGGAACGAGGAGGCATGACAGGTTGAAGCTTCTGCTTGAGAGGTTCCACCGCATTGGGCTTGCCCTCTTTTCCGGCCAGAAACTTCTGTAAACCCGGTGTCAATGGATACTGTTCGACGCCCAACTGTTGATGCAATTGCAGACAGTTTCGTATGTCGGCCGCAACAGCCACCATTGCGGAACGATCCGGCCGGAGCGCTGAAGGCTGTCCTTCATAGTCACATCCGGCAGTTTTCTCAACTGACAAAGTTCACCCTCATGTTCATTTTTTACCTGTACGCATAAATGCCTTGCAGTGAACTTATAGTTGCCACGATTATCGCCTGCACAAACATTTGTACTCGGCGGCAAGTGTCTTATTTTTTTTTCTTGGGGGGATCAAACTCGTAGACCGTTTCATTCTTTTTCAAAAGGCCATGCTTCTTGCGAGCCACCTCTTCAAGGTAGGTATCATCGGACTGTAACCGTTTGATGTCCTTGGTCAGCTCAGCATTTTTGGTTTCAAGCTGGCTATTTTCCATCGTCAAGGCGGTTATTTCCCTTTGCAATTTCCGATAATGGAAATAACCTCGACCAGGAGCAAAAAAAATCCATAGCAGAAAGAAAACAGCCACAACGAGGCCGAGGGCCCAGAGAATCTTTTTCTCTTGCCGGTTTTCTTCCGGTTTTTTTCGTATCACCACATATTCCTCCTGACCCAACCAAGCTCAACGCCGATAGCCATGTCTCAAAAGCAAAAAAAATGTCTGGTTAGCGCCTGTCTCACCGGATTATGTACGCGATACGACGGACAAAGCAAAGGAAACCCGTCATGCCTGCAACGACTGACCGCCTATCACTGGATACCAGTCTGCCCCGAACAGCTTGGCGGCCTGCCCACGCCACGCCCGCCTGCCCATATGATCAACGGCGACGGCCACGCCGTCCTGGCGGGCACTGCCCGGGTTATGGATTGTGATGGCAACGATCTGTCCGCTCAATTTATCCGTGGGGCTTTCATGGTGCTCGCTATCGCCCAGGCGCAGCACATTGATTGCTGTTTTCTCAAATCGGGCAGCCCGTCCTGTGGCCTGGAACCCCTTCTTGGGGTGACTACCGCACTGCTGCTCGCCCACGGAATCCGGGTCGTTTCTTTCTAATTCGGGCACCACGCACTCATCCCGCGTACGCTCTTACCCTAATGCTTCCGAACGAACTCGGCCAGAGGGCTCGCTGCCCTAGCCAATGTTTTCTAGCTACTCCAGGCGAAGAAAACGAATCAGCAGTATCCCGGATTCATACAGAAGATATAAGGGCACCCCCATGAGCGCCATATTGAATACATCCGGAGTCGGAGTGAGTATGGCAGCCAGGATGGCGATAACCAGTATTGCATACCTCCTGTTTTTTTCATAGGTTTTGCGGGAAATAACCCCAACTTTCGCACTAAATACCATAAAAACAGGGAGTTCAAAGATCACGCCAAAGGCAAGGACAAACAAAGTGACGAAGTTCACGAACTGATTGATGGAGATCACGGCCTGCAGGTTTTGCGATTGAAAACTAAGCAGAAACTGAATCCCATAGGGTAGGGTCACCATATAACAGAAGGCCGTGCCACCATAAAAAAGAAAACAGGTGGCGACAACAAACCAAAACAGCGTAGGACCCGTTACCCCAAAGGGTTTGCCAATAGCTTTCCACAAGACATACATGCATAAAGGCATCAAGAGAAACAACGCTCCAAAAAAAGCCATTTTCACATGCGCAAGAAAAGGACCAGCCACCGAAAAAAAATAGAGATTCCCGCCTAGGTGTCCCTGGAAAACGCCAAGCATTTGACTTGACAGAAAAAAAAGCAGCAGGGTCAAGGCCGCAAATGCGATCCCAAGCACCTTCACGGAATCGCGCAGTTCCTGAAGAAATATTACAAAAGATTTACTTATTGCAACCATAGTGTTTACAAAAGGATGTGTGTAAAGATTTATTCTGCTTTCCCGACAAATTAAAAAAGGTAGCAAAACAGAAGGATAAAAGCAATTGAATACCCGTTGCGTTTCCAGGAATGCCGTGATAAAAGCCGAAGGAATCAGCAAATTGTCAGTGTGTCAGACTGCAAACATCCCCCTCTTCTTTTAACTTATTTACACGGATATGCTTGAATTACGCTTCGTCAGAGAAAACCTGGAACTGGTCCGAGAGAAAAGTATCCTCCGCGGGGTTGCCCCGCAGCTCATTGACCAATTTTCGACAACCGACAATCGCCGTCTTGCTCTGCTCACCGAGGTTGAAGCGCTGAAAAACCAGCGCAACACGGTGTCCAAAACAATCGCCTCGCTGAAACAAAATGGGGAAGGCTTGCAGGCCGAGCCTCTTATCCTTGAAATGCGTCATGTTGCCGATCAGATAAAGGAACTCGACACGAACCTGGCTGAGATCGAACTCCAATTGCAGGATATTATCATGTCCATCCCCAATCTCTGCGACGATTCCGTGCCGCCAGGGAAAGATGATCATGACAATGTGGAAATTAAACAATGGGGCGAAATTCCCACCTTCTCCTTTTCGCCTCTAACCCACTGGGATATCGGGGAGCAACTGGGCATTCTGGACTTTGAAACCGCTGCCCGGCTTGCCGGAGCCCGCTTTTCCCTGCTGAAAGGATTTGGTTCTAAACTGGCGCGTGCCCTGATCAACTTTTTCCTTGATCTCCACACCCAGCGGCATGGCTACACGGAAGTGCTACCGCCATTCATGGTCAATTCGAAAACCATGACCGGTACAGGACAGCTGCCGAAATTCAAGGACGAGCTGTTTAAAATCGAAGGCTGGGATTTATGGCTCATCCCCACCGCCGAGGTTCCGGTTACCAACATCCATGCCGATGGAACCCTCGACGAAGGCGAGCTACCGGTAAAATATACGGCCTACACACCCTGCTTCCGTTCTGAGGCCGGATCATACGGCAAAGATACTCGAGGACTCATCCGACAGCACCAGTTTGAGAAAGTGGAACTGGTCAAATTTACCACCCCGGAAAGCTCCTGGGAAGAGCTAGAAAGCCTGCTAGCAGACGCCGAGGCAGCCTTACAACTCCTGGGACTGCCGTACCGGGTCATATCGCTCTGTGCTGGCGACCTGGGCTTTTCATCAGCTAAAACCTATGACATCGAAGTCTGGCTACCGGGTCAAAATACCTACCGGGAGATTTCCTCCTGCTCCAACTTTCTTGACTTTCAGGCCAGACGGGCTGGAATACGGTATCGTCCCAAAGGCGAGAAAAAGAGCCGTCTCGTCCATACCTTAAACGGATCGGGTTTGGCTGTAGGCCGCACACTGCTGGCTATTCTCGAAAACTACCAGCAAGCAGATGGCACGGTGCAGCTGCCAAAAATCCTGGAGCCTTATTTCGAGACCCGCTTTTAGATGAAAAACCACCGGGGCAAGGCACCGATGCTCTAAGCCTAGACGATCTTCAAACCCTGAGGTTTCTCCAGGGCCAGCTCAATGAGCCGATCAAGCAAAGCACTAAATGAAAGACCTGCTTCGGCTGCGGCTTGAGGCAGCAGACTTGTCGGGGTCATTCCTGGAATGGTATTGGTTTCAAGCAGATAGAGCTCTTCATCCGCCAAAATCATATCGGTACGGCTATACCCACGCAATTGCAGGCTCTGATGGGCGATCAAAGCATATTTCTGTGCCTTTTCCCTGACCTGCTCGCTCACCGGCGCAGGACAAATTTCTTTGCTTGCGCCTGGCTGATATTTGGCTTCGTAGTCAAAAAAATCAAAACGACTGTCAGGAATGATCTCAATTAAGGGCAACGCTATCGGCTCGTTATTGCCGATGACCCCCACCGTCAATTCACGCCCCTTGATGAACTCCTCAACCATGACCTCATTGTCATGCTTAAGGGCCAGCCGCAAAGCGGCAGGCAGCTGCGTAGACTCTCGCACGATCGACATGCCGATGGATGAGCCCTGGCGCACTGGTTTAACCACGCAGGGCAAGCGGAGCTTACCGGTGATCCGGCTGGTATCCTCAAGATCCTCAGGAACAACCATAAGCCATGGAGCGACAGGCAAGCCATTGAGCTTGTACATTGTTTTCGCAAGATTCTTGTCCATGGCCAAGGCGCTGCCCAGCACCCCGGCACCCTGGTAGGGAATGCCGAGCAAGTCTAGAAAACCCTGAATCGTACCGTCTTCACCGTGCACACCATGCAAAAGGATGAAGGCGACGTCAAGATGGTCTGCGTTCAGGGCAATTTTAGCCAGATCGGTTGCCGGATCGTATTTAACTACCTCGTATCTGTCCGGATCAAGCGCCTTCTCAACCCCCATCGCTCCCCTAAGCGACACCTCACGTTCATCTGATGTCCCACCAGCAATAAGCGCCAAACGAATTTTAGCCATCGTCCCTCTCCAGTTGAATGAACAAAGCACCCAGCAACCCTGTTGAACAACTATTCAATTTACCATCATGACAGAGAAAAACAATCAAAAGGAGCACCAAGCCCCCTCCCTGCAAGGACCCTTGCGGTACACGGCCCTTACCCCACTCCATTTCTTTTCCGGTCTAAAAACAGACAACAGATCATCTAATAATCAGTGATTTACATTGACAAGCGTAGGCGGAAAAGATATTTTATTGAGTTTCATAAATACTCTTATTAATGGCCCCGGCCAACCACCAAAGGAAGTGATGCAATATGATCGAAGTAGATGTCAGAGGTGACCTTGAATACGCGATCAGGCAGTTGAAGAAAAAACTGCAGATCGATGGTATTAAACGAGAGCTGAAACGGCGTGAATATTATGAAAAACCCAGTGTCAAAAAACGCCGTAAAGCAGCTGAGGCCCTGCGCAAACTTCGTAAATTCAATCGGGTAAGAAGCCGGTTTTGAATTGAAAGCCCTAACGGTTCTACCGTTAGGGCTTTTTTCACCTCCACCCGTCCATCACGCCTCTGCAACTCACCGACTACACCGATCATCTCCAGCTATTCCTTCAACACATTACCGTCCAGAAACGGTTGGCAAGAAATACCGTTGCGGCCTATCGAGCTGATCTGGAATCTTTCTTACGGTTTATAGCCAACGACTCCTTGCTCTTCCCTGATAGTATAGGCAAGGAACATATTCAGCAGTTCTTCCGTTTCTGCCACCAACACCACATCAGTGCACGTTCCAACGCCCGAAGGCTTGCGGCATTGCGAGCATTTTTTTCGTTCCTCCACGAGCAGGGCATGCTTCCCGCCAACCCAACCGCTGAAATTGAAGCACCGAAAATTGGGCATAGCCTCCCAAAGGTCCTTGGTATTGCAGAAGTCAATTCCCTGCTGCAACTCCCTGAACTTACCCCGCCTCTGGTATTACGAAACTATGCGATGCTGTACCTGCTGTATGCATCAGGGCTGCGTGTTTCAGAGCTGGTCAACCTGCCCGTAAACGGCTGCAATTTAAACAGCTGCCATCTCCGTATCCTCGGCAAAGGCAACAAAGAACGAGTCATTCCTTTTTCTGAAACTGCCAGGGCTCTTATTAAAGATTATATTGAACGGGGCCGCCCACTGATTCTGAAACACAAACCGAGTCCACTGCTGTTCATTTCCAACCGTGGTACGAGCATGACCAGAAATCGTTTCTGGCAGATTATTCGGGAAGTCGCCCTGGCCGCGGGCATCAACAAAGAAATTAGCCCGCACATCCTACGCCATTCCTTTGCCACTCATCTCCTGGCAGGCGGTGCCGATTTACGCTCGGTCCAAATGATGTTGGGACACACCGATATCTCCACGACCCAAATATATACGCATGTCGATACCGCCCGTCTTAAATCCACCCATCAGCGTTTCCATCCACGCGGCTAGAAATCTGGACTTCAACCGTCCACCCTCATAAGTTGACCCTCACGGCAGGATCTCCAGTAACGGTCCGGCCTGCAACTGACTGGCAAGCAACACCTCAAGCGTCCCAAAACCTGTCAGCCGACGACGCACCTCATGCTGCACCAGGTCAGGATGGTTATTGATTTCACTAAGATGGGCAAGCACCAATAGATGCAACCGATCTTCAGCCAGACAGGCGGCAAGCTCCACCGAATCGCCATTAGCCAAGTGGCCCCTGCTAGAAAGCACCCGTTGCTTGAGCGGGAGCGGATAGGGCCCATCTTGCAACAGCTGCACATCGTGGTTGGCCTCGAGAACCAGGGCCTGACATTTTTGGAGATGATACCTGATGAGTTGGGTGATTTTGCCGGTGTCAGTGCAGTACCCCAGACTGCTTACCCCGTTGCTCACAACGAATCCAACCGGATCGGCCGTATCATGGGACACGGAAAACGGATGGATCTGCAGATCACCCAAGACAAAGGCCTCACCAACCCCAAATTCATGCCGCGACGTCAAATTGCCGACCCTGCGCTCCGCTGCCCTGTGCGTTGCAGCGTTGGCATACACCGGCAGGTTTAACCGCCTGGCAAGAACACCGATGCCTTTAATGTGGTCATCGTGTTCATGGGTAACCACAATGGCGGTAAGCGTTTCCGGGGCAATCCCTAATCCGGCCAGACGTGCGACAATTTCCTTGCCCGAGAAACCATTATCGATGAGCAGACGGGTTGAGCCCGACTCCACCAGCGTGCAATTACCCTTGCTGCCGCTTCCAAGGACTGAGAACCTCACAGATTGCGTGCTCCCGAACCAGGGCGATCGTCCGCTTGCAAACCAGTATGGCCGAAACCACCGCCCCCTCGAACGGTTTGCTCTAGCTCAGACTGCACCGAAAAAACAGCTCTGACTACCGGCGCCAGAATCAACTGGGCGATACGGTCACCGCGCCGGACCGTGAAAGAGGTGCGACCAAAGTTGACTAGCCCCACCTTTATCTCGCCCCGGTAATCAGCATCAATGGTTCCGGGGGCATTGATGACCGTGACGCCGTGCTTCACCGCAAGCCCCGATCGGGGACGAACCTGCATCTCAAAACCGTCCGGAATAGCCACCGCAAAACCGCAAGGCACCAGCCTGATATCTCCAGGTTCAATCAGCAGCGGTTCATCAATTGCAGCGCCCACATCCATACCCGCTGCTAGGTCTGTCGCATATACCGGCAGTGATAGGCCGACAGCCTGTTCAGCATCGATCCAGCTAAAAGCAACGGTAACCGCTTGCATCGTCCACTCCCAGTGACCCCTTTTTTAACAATTCCGGGGAAATTTTCTTAATTTTCATAAAAAAAAGCCGGTTCCCGTTTCCACGGCAACCGGCTTTTTCGTTCGGCTTAAGGACTACACTGGTGAATTACTCTTCACCCTCTGCCAATGCGGCTTTGCGGCTCAGGCGAATGCGGCCACGGCTATCAACATCAATGACCTTGACCTTGATAATATCACCTTCCTTAACCACATCGGTCACATTTTTGACCCGCTCATTAGACAGCTCAGATATATGCACCATGCCGTCGGTACCAGGAAAGATCTGAACAAAAGCCCCAAAATCCTTAATGGTTCTGACCTCTCCTTCGTAAATCTTACCAACCTCAGGAACGGCTGTGATCTGCTGAATGCGCTTGATCAGGGCATTGGACTGCTCACAGTTATTGCTGAAAATCTTGATGGTGCCATCATCATCGACATCGATCTTGGATTCAAATTCGGTTGTCATCTCCCGGATAATTTTACCACCGGGCCCGATGATGTCACGAATCTTGTCGGGATGAATTTTGATGGTTACATACTTAGGCGCATGCTCGGAAACCACCGCTCGGGGCGAACCGATGGCCGCTTCCATTATTTCCAAAATATGTATCCGGCCTTTTTTAGCCTGGGCCAGTGCTTGTGCCATGATTTCCCGATCGACACCATCGATTTTGATGTCCATCTGCAGACTGGTTATACCATCGCGAGTGCCGACGACCTTGAAATCCATATCACCAAGGTGGTCTTCATCACCTAAGATATCAGTGAGCACAACGACCTTCTCTCCTTCTTTGATCAGCCCCATAGCAATACCCGACACAGGTGCCTTGACCGGCACGCCGGCATCCATAAGCGCCAGACTGGCTCCGCAGACCGTGGCCATAGAGGAAGATCCATTCGATTCCAGCACCTCGGAAACAACCCGCAAGGTGTAAGGGAAAACGTCACCCGCAGGAAGTACCGCCTCGATACCGCGGCGGGCCAGGGTGCCATGACCGATATCGCGTCGACTCGGGCCGCTCAGACGGCGGACTTCACCGACGCAGAACGGCGGAAAATTGTAGTGGAGCATGAACCGGCGGTAGACATCGCCACCTAGTCCTTCCAGATGCTGTTCATCGCGCTCGCTTCCCAAGGTACCGATGACCAGAGCCTGGGTCTCGCCCCGGGTGAAGAGCGCAGAACCATGGGCACGCGGCAGGATACCGACCTCGCAGGTAATAGGCCGAACCTCTTCGAAAGAGCGGCCGTCGAGACGCAACCCTTTACTGACAATGCGATCCCGCATTACCTGTTTTTTATAGCCGCTGAGCAATTCCGTAACCTGACTCGGGGCCTCAAACATGGCGGGATCAATCAGCGCCAGTACCTCAGCTTTAAGCTGGCTGTAACGACTGGATCGGGCCATCTTGTCTGCGATGGTCACCACCTCTTCCATACCAGAAGCAGCAACAGTCTCGACCTTATCTTTCAAGGTCGTATTGATGGTCGGTGCAACCACCAGCCGCTTAGCTTTTCCAGCCTCCTGCTGCAATTGCAACTGAAGATCGATCAATGGTTGAATACCGGCATGGGCAAAAAAGATGGCCTCCAACACAAAATCCTCATTCATCTCTCCAGCCCGACCTTCGACCATGACCACAGCCGTACGAGTGCCGGCAACAACCAGACTGATCTGGGACTTTTCAAGCTGACTCTTACTCGGGTTAAGGACATACTGGCCATCGATATACCCAACCCGGGCAGCGGCCACTGGTCCGGCAAACGGAATGTCGGACAGCATCAGGGCGGCGGAAGCTCCGTTCATAGCCAGAACATCAGGATCAAATTCTTGATCCGCTGAGAAAACCGTCGCTATCAGCTGAGTTTCACTGGAATAGCCAGCGGGAAAGAGCGGGCGCAAAGGCCGATCGATCATCCGGCAGGTCAGCACCTCTTTTTCGCTGGGTCGACCGATTTCCCGACGGAAATAACTACCTGGAATGCGGCCAGCCGCATACATGCGTTCTTGATATTCTATGGTCAACGGCAAAAAGCCCAAATCCTTTGACTCAGATTCGGCAACAACGGTGACCAACACCCTGATGTCACCACTCGAAACCACCACAGAACCGCTAGCCTGTTTAGCCATCTTGCCGGTTTCAAAGGCGATTGTTCGCCCACCTATTTCAGTTTCAACTGTTTTAATCATACATACTCCTGCTCCGGTGCTCCCGGAATGTGCTTTAAAAAGTGACGATGAGTCTGGTGCAGACTAAATTCTGTCACAAAGGCACAAAGGATGCAGCGACAATCTTCATCCTTTGCCAATTCTCTCTGTGTCCTTTGTGTCTTTATGACTTTTCCGCTGCTGCAAATCTGACACACCGTAAAAAACGGACGGAGAACCACAATGGTCCTCCGCCCGAAAATAATTTATTTGCGAATGCCAAGCTCCTGGATCAGGGCCCGGTATTTGGCAACATCTTTCTTTTGCAAATATTTGATCAAACTCCGACGCTGCCCAACGAGTTTCAACAAACCCCTACGAGAATGATGATCCTTGGAATGCGTTTTAAAATGCTCAGTTAGATACACTATACGCTCGGTCAGCAAAGCTATCTGTACCTCGCAAGAACCGGTATCGGTCTCATGAATCTTGAATTTTTCAATAATTTCCTTCTTCTTCTCTGTTGTCTGTGCCATGGGCACCTCCACTATTTCCTTCTGCTACCAGAAAAGCAACTTCCCTCGGCCTTTACTGGAGTCTGGATAAATTGTCCCTTTTTCTGTGCCAGAGGGATGGCACAGAGGAACGACATCTAACTTTTATACTCTACGTGGATAAATCGTGGCAAGTCTAAAGCGAGGGTGACGATACGTAGCGTACAGCCTCTTCAATACTACGCCTGCCTTTGTGCAGCAGTTGCAGGCCATCTTCCAAAAAAAGATCGGTTCCCGACAAACAATCGTTCACGAGGAACGGGCCGCTGGCGGTCCTGCGTAACCCGACAAGATGGGCGCCACACCCCAAGGCCTTGCCAATATCGGCGGCCAACACCCTGACATAAGTACCCCGACTACACACCACCTCAACGTCTAGTCGATTATTGATTGCATCGTACCCTTTGAAGGTGAGGGAATAAATCTCGATCAGCTTGGCAGCTTTATCGATGAATACTCCCTCCCGGGCATACGCGTACAAAGGCTTTCCGTTGAGCTTCGCAGCTGAGTAATACGGCGGGGCCTGCATTTGAGGACCAACATGTTGCTGCAGACAAGCATCAATAGTTGCCGTATCAAGATCAGGCACAGGTGCTCTGCTGGTGATGATACCCTCAGGATCCTGAGTCTCGGTCTCGACCCCTAACTGAAGCCGGGCAACGTATGTCTTTCTGCTGCCCATGAACAGCTCGATGCACCGGGTTGCCGCTCTACCGACACAGACAACGAGTAGTCCGGTAGCAAAAGGATCAAGCGTGCCGGCATGGCCAACCTTTTTTATTTTGAGCAACCACCGAATTCTGCGGACTATGGCAAAAGAGGTCAAGCCCTCGGGCTTATCAACCAGAAAAACCCCTTCTTCCCATTCATGTCCATTGATAGAACCAGGCTCTCTCGCCTCCATGGGCTAAGAGCGTATTTCCTGGAGCAACAACGGTAACAGAGCGTCACGCACCGCTTCAAGGCCCTGCCCCTTCATGCGGAAACCGCTGGCATTCCGATGCCCACCGCCGCCAAACTTGGCAGCGACAAGCGAGACGTCACATTGCCCCTTAGCGCGCATACTGACAGAAACAACATCAGGAGCTACTTCCTTGAGAAAGACGGCCACTCGCACCGAACGCACGGCCCGGGGAAAATTGATAAAATGTTCGGTGTCGTCCATGGTAGTGAAGGACCGTGCCAGCATTTTCTGGGTCACTTTAATAATGGCAATCCGATCTTTTCCGTGCATCTCCAGGCTTGCCAAGACTTCCTGCATCAAACGCAAACGTCCCAAAGAATAATTATCGTATAAATTGTTGGCAATAATCTCCGGACGTACTCCCAGTCGGACCAGTTCGCCCGCCACTGTAAAAGTGTGATTGCTGGTTGATTCGTACCGGAACGATCCGGTATCTGTGCTGATCGCAGTATACAGACACTCGGCGGCCCTAAGCGAAATCTCTGCTCCCAGTGCCTCGGCCAGATCAAAAATCATTTCTCCAGTGGAAGAACGATGCGGCTCGACCCATGCGCAATCGCCAAAACCATTGTTTCCCTGGTGATGGTCGATAACCATAATGGGTCGAAAACTCATCAGTTCCAAACTGTGCTTACCCAGTCGCTTTTCGTCACCGCAATCGAGGCAAATGGTAAGGATATCATCCTTGGCTTGCGTGACAAAGTCCCTGATCTTTTCGATATCTGTCTGTATTTGAGCGCAACCAGGTAAAAAACGATAAAGCGGCGGGACCGGTCCATCTAAATAACTGAGCACCTGCTTATTCATTCCTTCGAGGATTTCAGTCATCCCGAGCAACGATCCCAAGGCATCCCCATCGGGATTGTAATGGGTGGCCAAGAGAATGTGGCCCTTAGCGTGAATCGACTCCAGAACCGCTTGATCAGGACTCTTCACTTTTCCGTTCCTTTTCGATCTGTCGGAATAACGTATCGATTCGCTGCACTTCTTCATTCAAGCTGTCAAAATAAAAAAGAAGCTCAGGTGTGTAGCGCAGATTGAAAACTTTGGCAAGATGGCTCCGGAAGAACCCTTTAGCCCGATTCATGCCCTTCAAGGCCTTACCGGAGTTCGTTCCAGCTGGTACGGTAAAATAAATTTTAGCCTGCTTGAGGTCCGGTGTCACGACAACTCGGGAAACGAGGACTCCGACCAAACTGGGGTCCCCCATCTTCTGCACCAACAGGAGCGACAATTCGTTTTTTATGGCCTCAGCTATCCGCTTCGGCCTCGAACTTTCAGGGCGCCCCAGACCGGGAAGTTTGAAATCAAATTCCATGGGCATGCTCGTCAATTACAGAACCCCGGCCACTTCATCGAGGAGAAAGGCCTCAAGGTTGTCACCGATCTTGAGGTCGGTGTAATGGTCGACGCCAATACCGCATTCAAATCCAGTCAACACTTCCTTGGCATCGTCCTTGAATCGCCTGAGCGATGTGATCTTGCCGGTATAGACGACCACGCCTTCTCTGAGCACCCGCACGCGTGCATTCCGTTCAATTTTGCCGGACAGGACCGAACAACCAGCAATTGTGCCAATTTTCGGCACCTGGAAAGTCTCACGTACTTCGGCAACGCCGATAACCCGTTCCTCAAAGGTCGGATCCAGCATGCCCTTCATAGCCTTTTCGATATCTTCGAGAGCATGGTAAATAACATCGTAGGTACGGATGTCTACCCTTTCCCGATCGGCAAGTTCTTTCACCTTGGCACTAGGTCGGACATTAAAACCGATAATGAGGGCATCGGAAGCAGCGGCAAGATGAATATCATTCTCGGTGATAGAGCCTGTCCCCTCATGGAGCGAACGAACACGGATAACTTTGGTCGATAAATTTTCAGCGGCCTGGCCGAAGGCCTGTAACGTACCCTGAACATCAGCCCGGAGGATAACCCGCAGTTCCTTGATATCCTGTTCAGCCATTTTTTCAAAAAGATTTTCGAGCGAAACCTTAGAGGCTGAGCCTAATTCGATTTCCCTGGCCTTAAGCTGACGGGATGCGGCGACAGACTTGGCCATCTTATCCTCGGTGAGCACGACAAACTCGTCTCCTGCCTGCGGCACACCGGAGAGACCCTGTATTTCGACAGGGATGGAAGGCCCTGCCTCAAGAACCTGTTCACCACGCTCGTTGGTCAGCATCCGGACCTTACCGCTGTAAATGCCGGCGACAAAAACATCGCCAACCCGCAAGGTGCCATCCTGTACTAAAACAGTAGCCACCGGACCGCGTCCTTTATGAAGCTGCGCCTCGATGACTGTCCCCTTGGCCTTGCGCGACGGATCAGCACGAAGCTCGAGAATCTCGGCCTGCAACTGAATAGACTCAAGCAGTTCTTCAATGCCGATCCCTTTTTTAGCCGAAGTCTGGCAAAAGATTGTTTGACCGCCCCATTCTTCAGGGATAAGACCGAAATCGCTCAACTCGCGCTTGACGCGCTCAACGTCGGCATTGTCCTTGTCAATCTTGTTAACCGCCACCACGATTGGTACGTCAGCGGCCTTTGAATGCGCGATAGCCTCCTTGGTCTGATCCATTACCCCGTCATCAGCGGCAACGACAAGAACAACGATATCAGTAACCTTGGCACCCCGCGATCGCATTTCCGTGAAGGCGGCATGGCCAGGAGTATCGACGAAGGTCAGATCTCCAGAGGGTGCCTGGACATGGTAGGCACCGATATGCTGCGTAATTCCACCGGCCTCGCCTGCAGCCACATCGGTTTTACGGATAGCATCAAGGATGGAAGTCTTGCCATGATCGACATGGCCCATGACGGTGACGACTGGCGGACGAAGCATAGCCTCACCACCCATCTCGACCTCCTGCTCCTGCAATGCCTCAACTTCCAGTTCATTGGTCATGGCCTGTTCGACTTCATAGCCAAAATCAGCCGACACCAAGGCTGCCGTATCGACATCCAAAGCCTGATTCAAGGTGGCCAGCACGCCCATACGCATGAGGACGGAGATAACCTCGCTGGCCTTAACACCCATGCGCTTGGCCAACTCGCCGACACTGATAGTCGAAACCACTTTAATCCGTTTCTTGATAGCCTTGGTTTCCGCCACAGGGGCCTGAGCTGCCAATTCTCTTCGGGAGTCCTTCTTTTTCCGGCCTTTGCGGGGACGTATAAATTCCCCATCCCCGTCGGGAGAAAAATCAAGCCGACCACGGCCTTTTTTCCCAGCCTTCGCTGATTTCTTGGCTGAATCATCTTCGTCGGCCTGAATGGTGACTACCCGTTTCGTCTTTTTCTTACCTAGGGCGTCAACCCGGCCGCTCTCATCCTTCACAACCGGTGCGGTAACCGCAGGCGCAGCCCCTACGCTCGGCCTTGCCGAACGAACAGGTCGTTGTTGTTTGACAACAGGCTTAACCCTTTTTTCCGTAATAGGAATGACGACCCGGCCAACAACCCTGGCCAACTGTTTAGGTTTTCTGGATTCATCCCCGGAAACATCTTCAACCATTTGAGGTTGCCGAAGCTCACCGCTTTCTATCACAACTTCGCCTTGCTCTGCTTCACTGCTCACTTCAGATGGCGCTTCACCCAAGACTTCCCCATGAACTGGCCCCGCAACCTCTAGCGATTGCGCGTGAGCATCATCAGAGTCTTCAGTCATTTCAGCTGGTTGCTCAACTTCAGTAGCCTGGGCCTGTTCCTGGATACTAGCCTCAAATGCCAAGGTTTCAGCCTCAAAGACCAGCGCCTCGGCTTCCTCGATCTTTTTGGCGGTTTCTTCTTTTTCAGCCCTAGAGCGTCGTCGAATAACCGTTGTGGTTTTGGCGGCAACGCTCTCAGTACGAGTCTTGAGTTCAATGCGCCCTTCCACTGTCCCGGTAACAGCTTCACCTTTTATTTTCTTTCGAATATCCGCTGCCATTTCGTCGTCTACACTTGAACTAAGATTTGCAATGGGATACCCCATTGCTATAAGCTTATCTGCCAAATCCTTACTTTTCAGCCCTACTTCCTTTGCCAGTTCATACACACGAACTTTGCTCATCTAAGACTCCCTTCCTTTGAAACTCGCCAAGCATGGAGATTCAATCCGCTTTCAGGACTTTTTTGTTTCTTGACAACCGTTCACGACAGGCATTGTCGTTGCAACAATAAATGCCCTTGCCAGGCACACTTTCCAGCTGCCCAGCAACCAACCTGCCTCCGATTACGACAAACCGCAACAGGCCGTTTTGTGGTCCCTTCCGGCCGCAACTCCGACAGGTACGCTCTGGGACGTGCCCCCTGTTCATCAGTCCTGTTTGCCGCCAGCATTCTCTTCAATGGAACCCATAGCATCTGAAGCATTGTCGTCCATGGCTTCCGGAGTATTATCGTGCTCGTCCGCAACCGAAGCCTTCGACTCGTTCTGTAACGAGTCAACAGGATGCTCGGCCACGACATTTGGTGCTTTTATCTTGGCTGCCACCTGTTGCATCACCTGCGCCTTTTCTTGATCAACCCTCGCCAAGGTCATCAACTGTTCAACGTCCATGGCGGCAAGTAACGCCGGCGTGGTGACGCCTACAGCAAACAATCGATCAGCCAAGCTTTCGTCCACACCTTCAACAGCGGCCAGGCCCAGATATTCCTTATTTTCAAGATTATTGTAGCGCTGTTCGCTTTTAACATCGATCTTCCATCCCAGGAGCCGGGACGCGAGACGGACATTCTGGCCCTGCCGTCCAATAGCGAGCGACAACTGGTCATCGGGAACGATCACCAACAAGGCTTTCCTATCATCATCAACGATCACCATGGAAACTTCCGCCGGAGCTAAAGCATTGTACGCATACTTGGCAGGATCCGGACTCCAGGGAACGATATCAATCCGCTCACCTTGCAATTCCTGAACAACATTCTGCACTCTGGAACCCTTCAGGCCAACACAGGCCCCCACTGGATCGACATCGGACTCGATAGAGGACACCGCAATTTTCGCCCGAAACCCTGGTTCTCTGCTCGCGCCCATAATTTTAACGATCCCCTCAGCTATTTCGGGGACTTCCATCTCAAACAGCTTAATCAGAAATTCGTTGCAGGTTCGGCTCAGGATCAATTGGGAGTCACGAAATTTTGAGTCACGGGAATCACGACGAACCTCCTGCAAATAGGCACGAATCCTGTCGCCTTGTTTGTAGGACCGTTTTGGAATCTGCTCGTCTCTAGGAAGAATGGCGTCAGTCCGTCCAAGATTAATCACCATGTCGCCCCGCTCAAAACGCTGGACGATACCGTTGACAATGGTGCCCTCGCGGTCGCGGTACATTTCGTAAATAACATCGCGCTCGGCTTCACGCATGCGATGGATGATAACTTGCTTGGCCGACTGAGCGGCGATACGACCGAGATCGGCGATGTTGTCGAACTTTTCCCCTAAGTCGTCGTCAAGCTCGGCCTCAGGATCGAGGCGCCGTGCGTCTTCAAGCGAAATTTCCGTCTCTTCGTCAAAGACCTCGTCCACAACTGTTCGGTATTGAAAGACCTCGACTTCTCCCTGTTCTTCGTTGAACTGGACCTCGATTTCCCTGCGGCTACCATATTTTTTTCGCACTGCAGATCGAACGGCTTCTTCAATCGCATCGATCAGTAAAGCACGATCAATCCCTTTATCTCTGCAGATCTGATCGAGAATTCGTTTCAGATTTTCTATTCCAACCATTGTTGTGCTCCAAGCTCAGGCAATCGTTCCCGTTGTTTTCACGGCCCTGACGCACCGCCTATTCGATATCAGCCGATACCGGGCGCTACAGCGTCAAGCGTGCCTTCGATATATTTTCCATGTCTATAAAGACTTTTTCTTCTTCCACTATCAACACGACAGCATCCCCTTCCAGGCCACACAGCGTGCCGACCAGCACCCGCTGATCCCCCACGGGCTGTCGCAATTTGATTCGAATCTGTCGATCAATAAAACGGACAAAATCTTCCTTTTTCTTGAGCGGCCGTTCAAGTCCAGGCGAGGAAACTTCAAGATGATAGGCGTGCGCAACCAAATCTTCCACCTCAAGATAAGCGCTTATTTCCCGGCTTACCTTAGCGCAGTCGTCAACACCTATGCCGCCTTCTTTATCGATGAAAAATCGGAGCACCCAGCCGTGGCCTTCCCGTCGATATTCGACATCCACCAGCTCCATCCCTAAATCCGCCACCAATGGTTCGGCAAACCCCTGAATGGTTGCAATTAATTGATCAACCGCTGCGTCCAATGCTCTTTTATCCGTTCCAGTTAATATTTTGGAGAAAAACGAACCCTCTTTCCCCATGCTGACAGGTGCAACTTCCAAGAAATGACAATAAAAAAAGCGGGCAGAGCCCACTTTCACGTACACCTACAGGTCCAGCACAAACCACGACGGGGGGGGGAGGTGGGCACAACCGATCACCAGCATCCCATGCCATCTTCGACATGGAGCGGGCAACGGGGTTCGAACCCGCGACCCCAAGCTTGGGAAGCTTGTGCTCTGCCAACTGAGCTACACCCGCTCGCGATCCTTACAAGGGAAAAGTAATGTATAGTACTAGCGGCCAATTGTCAAGCAACAACAAAATGATGCTAAACAATTTTATTCATGCGCACCCTCCTGAATCGTCCATAGTAAATAAGAAAACTCAAGAATGTGCAACGACTACAAGGAACACCCGCAAAAATCTGGTCCACGACCACGTCCGATGTAGCAAACAATGATTCCCGAACATGGGCCATAGCCCACTGCCATTCTTGAATACTTACAAGGCTTTTTTCTGTTTGCATGAGTCTCCATCACCTTTTTGTCGGCCGTATCTCATCCACCGTAGGAAGACGTGCTCTTTACAGATGGGGCATGTTGTGTATAATCTCCGCCATGGATATTATCACAACCCATATCGGCGCTGACTTCGACAGCCTGGCGGCCATGGTTGCCGCGAAAAAATTGTACCCTGATGCCCATCTCGTTTTTTCTGGTTCACAGGAAAAAAGCGTTCGCGATTATTTAGCGCAAGAGTTCCGCAATATCTACGAATTCAAAAAAATAAAGCATATCGATCTCTCCCGGGTCCAACGCCTGATCATCGTCGACACCAGGCAGGCGGAACGGATCGGCAAGCTGGCGGAATGCCTAAAAAATCCCAACATCATTATCCATCTCTACGATCATCACCCGAACGTGCCCGGCGACCTGCGCGGAGATATGGAAGTGATCCAGCCCTTAGGCTCCACCACTACCCTTTTCGCCAACATCTTTCAGCAACAGGGAATCGTCCCCACCCCTGACGAAACCACCCTGATGGCGCTCGGCATCTACGAGGACACCGGCAGTTTCCTCCATTCCTCCACCTGCCCCGAAGATCTGGCTGCAGCCTCATGGCTTCTTGCTCACGGGGCCAACCTTGATGTCGTCACCCAGTTTGTTTCCCGGGAGCTCTCCTCCGAACAGATCAGCCTCATCGGTCAACTGCAACAGGAAGCCCACTCCTATGTGATCCGAGGGGTCACGGTGGTGGTGAGTAAACTAACCCTGGCTGAATATATCGATGATTTCGCAGTCATCGTCCAGCGCCTGATGGTGATGGAAAACATTGACATCCTTTTCGCCCTGCTGAGCATGGGAGAACGAACCTATCTCATCGCCCGCAGCCGCATCCCGGAAATCAATGTCGGCATTATCGCCAGGGAATTTGGCGGCGGCGGTCATGCCTCTGCGGCCTCGGCCACCATTCGCGATATGACCATCGCCGAGGCTGAAGAAAAACTGGTCGGCCTGCTGCACCAGCATATCCGCCCAAAAGCTATTGCCGGAGAACTCATGAGTTCCCCGGTCATCACTGTCACCCGGGACGTAAGCATTGAACAGGCCAATCAGCTGATGACACGGTATAACGTCACCGTCTTGCCGGTAGTCAAGTCCAACAGCGGCCAGGATACCGGCGGACACCCTTTTGGCCTGCTCGGGGTAATCTCCAGAATGGTGGTGGAAAAGGCCATTTTTCACAAATTAGGCGACCTGCCGGTGGAAGGTTATATGACCACGGAGATTGCGACCCTTCCAGAAAGCGGCACACTTTCCGATATCCAGAAACTGATCATCGAACATCGCCAACGGATGATCCCGGTGGTCGATGGTGAAAGCATCATCGGCGTGATTACCCGCACCGATCTGCTCAGTTTGCTGGTTAATGACCCGGCCAACCTGTCCCTGGAAATGCTCCGGGGGGATGAGCGGCCTTCGGTGGAACGGACACGCAACCTCAGCAGCGTTATGGCGCAAGTGCTTTCTCGCAACAGCATCATCCTGCTGCGTGAGATCGGTGAAACCGCGGCCAGCCTGCACTGTAACGCCTATGTTGCGGGTGGCTTTGTCCGCGACCTCCTCCTCCATGTCAAGAATACCGATATCGATATCGTCATTGAAGGTGATGGTATCCGCTTTGCGAAAGCCTTGGCCGAGCAACGACAGGGCATTGTCCATCCTCACGAAAAATTCGGCACCGCCACAGTCATTTTCCCGGATCAGACCAGAATCGATGTCGCCACCGCCAGGCTCGAGTATTACGAACATCCTGCCGCCATGCCCACCGTGGAACTTAGCTCGATCAAACTCGATCTCTACCGCCGAGACTTCACCATCAACGCCATGGCCATCCACCTTAATCCTGAACGGTTCGGCACGCTGGTCGATTACTTCAACTGTCAAAACGACCTCAAGGAACGCAGGATTCAGGTCCTCCACAATTTAAGCTTTGTCGAAGATCCCACCCGAATTTTCCGGGCAATCCGTTTCGAAGGACGACTCGATTTCACGATCACCCGCCACACCGAAAAATTGATAAAAAATACGGTGCAGATGAACCTGTTCGATCGATTTTCAGAATCCCGTCTTTTTCACGAACTAAAAATCATCCTTTCAGAAGACGACCCCGTGCCGGCACTGCAACGCATGGGCTTCTTCAATCTCTTTCCTTTCCTCTGGCCGGATCTCCGTCCCAACCTGAAAATCGACCGACGCTTTCTCCATTTCCTCACCCAGGCAGGCCGGGCGATCACCTGGTTCAACCTCCTGTACCTCCCTGACAAGATCGAGACCTGGATGGTGTACCTCTTGGCGATCATGAGCCGATCGCGGACCAAAGAACTGATCAGCTTCTGCCACCGGTTCGACATACCGCCCAAACAACGGCGGAAATTGATTCAACAAAAAACGGATGCGGAAAAAATTGCGCTTGATATGCAAAAACGCGCCTTTCTCAAGCCCAGTGAAATCTACTGGCTCCTCGGCGAACTGGATACCGAAGGATTGCTCTACCTGATGACCATTGCCCGCAAACGTTATATCCAGCAGGCCGTCTCTCTCTTTGTCACCACGCTCCGCAAGGTGACCTCCATGGTCAGCGGCGATGAATTGAAGACCATGGGATACATTCCCGGCCCGCAGTTCCGAGCCATCCGCAACCACCTGATCGAAATGCAGCTGGACGGCGAGATCACCACCCACGAACAGGCGCTGGCCTTTATCCGAACCACCTATCCGATCACCCCGCGATCACAGAGCTGACCGTGCGTATTTCACCTCGCTTTTCGCCCATTCTTCCTTATGGTTTGGGAGGCGGGCGGACCGGGTCCGCATCACATCCAAGCACCGACAACCCCTCTGGAGAAAAAAATATTTCATGGATTTCGACATAAACACCTTCATGCAGCAACTGATCATCCAGGCACCTCCTCTGCTCTTCGCCCTGACCGTGCATGAGCTGGCGCATGGCTATGTGGCCTACCGACTGGGCGACCCCACTGCCAAAAACGAGGGACGGTTGACGTTCAATCCGCTCAAACACCTCGACCCTTGGGGAGTACTGGCCTTCATAATCATGAAAATCGGCTGGGCCAAACCTGTCCCGGTCAACCCCCGCTACTTCAAAAACCCGCAGAAGGACATGCTGCTGGTAGCCCTGGCAGGACCTGGATCGAACCTGCTCCTCGCCATTGTCAGCGCCGCCCTCGCCCACCTGCTGGTAGCCCTCTATTTCCTGCCCTTCTTCATCCTGCAACCACTGGTATCCATGCTGGCCGCCAGCGTCTGGATCAACATTATGCTGGCCGTATTCAACTGCATTCCCATCCCGCCCCTGGACGGATCCAAGGTGCTGATGAGCCTCTTGCCGGCGAGAGCGGCGCATAGTTACGCCAAACTCGAGCCCTTCGGCTTCCTGCTGCTCCTGGGCCTTTTTTACACCGGCATTATCAGCTGGATCATCATGCCGATCATCCGGTTTTCCAACACACTGTTGCTGGGATAAAAAAAACGGGGCTGGAAATTCTCCAGCCCCGTCAATAATTTTCAGAAAGAAATGAACGATTACAGCTTGTACGTCAACCCTACGGTCACCAGATGGGCAGCGCCCCCGTCAAAATTCCCGTTAACCCCTCCAGAAGTCCCCATTTCGCTTCGGCTCGCCTTGACATCATAGAGATAGGCGGCCCCAAGCTCCATATCCTTACTGACCTTATACCGTACACCCAGAGAATAGAGCAGGGCATCGGAGTCTGGCAGTTCAAAACCAAGAGTTGAACTCGGGATTGGATTCTTATCGATGGCAAAACCGGCCATGAGTATCCAGTTATTTTTCATGTCGTAACTGGCACTCAGACGCCAGGCATCGGTATCAGACCAGTTTTTGGGTTTGGCTCTATCAAAAGCGGCAAAAAGTATCGGATCGCTCAGAGGTGCCGGATACGTGAAGTCTAGATTCTTGTAATCAGACCAGTAGGTACGGTCATACCCGAGTTCAATGGTCAACTGGTCAAAAAAGGTATAGGAGATAGCAACCGCCAAGACTGCGGGCAAGGGAACTTCAACACCCGTGGTGCTGAAATAGGGTACAGTCCCTGTCCGCCATAGATTGGCTTTGCCATCAATTCCCAAATCCACCTTAGATCGATAGGTCATCGCCACGTTCATTTTCTCAGTGGGCCGTGCAGATAGCGCCAGATTATATCCCGTTTCCCAAGTGGACCCATCCATGTCACGGGTTGCTGTTATACCCGGCAATACCGTACCATTACTTTTCACTTTGCCAGCAGCGTAAATAGCACGAACACCTGCACCTACGGAAAATTTATCGCAGAATTTGTAAGAAACCGTGGGGTTGACTTCGAACACAGCAAGGCTGAATTCCTCTGCAGAGGTCCGGGGATAAGTTTCTTTCCACTCTTTCGACAGGCCAGCCGGGGCAGTGACCGACAAGCCGAAGCGGAATTTATTGTATTCCGGCGACACTGCGAAGAACGTTGGCATGAAGAAATTTTCTTCCAAGGAACTACCATTTCTAGTTGGATCACTGTCCGTATACTTGATCGAACTGAGGTGAATCCAGGTTGCATCCGCCTCGAATTGGGCACGGTTTTCGAGCCAGGACATGTTGGCAGGATTGTAATACGAGGCGTCTGCCCCTGGCGTATAAGCCACATACCCACCTGCCCGCGCCGTGGAATTCACCGATTGTTCCGGAATACGATACCCAGATGCAAAGGCCGACCCGGTGGCTGCCAGCAGGATCAGGCCTGCGACTCCCATTATTTTGCTCATGCGCTCCCCCTCTTTGTTGGTGTTGAATTTGCCCTACCTGCTACACATGCAGCGTGTCGGCGGAATAGATATATCTTTTGATTTTATGAGTTGCTGTCTTCACAAAAGGCTCTCGTCGTTCCTGCACTCTTGCCAGCCGTGCAGAAAGTGAAAGCTGCTCGTTCAACGAAATACGCATCTCTTCAAGAATCCCTGCTATGTACTGATGCCGCTGGGTGCGATTCTGCCCTATGGTCTTGCCATCAATGAATTCGTAATCCGGATAGACCCAGGCCTCAATCACCCCTCGATTTTCCACCACCAGCGATTCCACCACAAAGGGGAAGGCATTCACCTTGTGCTCAATCGCCTCAGGATACACATTTTCGCCGTTGGAGAGGACAATAACCGACTTGGAACGCCCCTTGATAAACAGATTGCCCAATGCATCAAGAAACCCCAGATCACCTGTTTTGAGCCAACCGTCTTCGGTAAAGGAGTCTTTTGTCGCTTCCGGATCGTTGTGATACCCTTGCATGACATTCTGGCCACGAGCCTGAATCTCACCAATTCCGGTATCAGGATGAGGTTCGCCGATCCGGATTTCGACACGTGGAATAGGCTTGCCGGTGGAACCAAGGGGGATAGTGGTGTCTCCATAGGGTCCGCCGGCAAGTAACGGAGCGGCTTCGGTCAGGCCATACCCGATGAGAAAAGGAAAGTTGGCATCACGGAGAAAGATCTCCACTTCCGGGTTCAAAGCCGCACCGCCAATCCCCATCACCTGCAGACGATTACCGAAAAAAGCGGCCAACTTAACGCCAATGTTGCGGTAGATCATTTTCCGGCTCATCTTAAACCGGCAGAGGAAGGTTAACGTTCTGCTTTTCTCGACCGCCGGCAAAACCCGTTTTTTGAAGATTTTTTCGATGATGAGCGGCACCACCAGCATGACATGCGGCTGTTCCCGCTCGCAGATCTTCTGCAGGATTGCCGGAGTAGGTGTCTTGCCCGCATAGACAACCCGTGCGCCCCGCAAGAGCGGCAGGAGAAAGCCGACCGTGAATTCGTAGGTATGGGAAATGGGCAAAACGGAAAGAAAGACCCACTCAAGAGCGATCGGCATGACGCCACTGGCCGAATACGCATTGGCGCAGAGGTTGGCGTGGGTGAGCATGACCGCTTTGGAAAAACCCGATGTTCCCGATGTATATAAGATGGACGCAAGCTCATCTTTATCGATCACAGGGAACTCCAGGCTTTCATCGCGGGCTTGATCGCCGAACTGCTCTAGTGCCTCGGCAAGATACGCGCTGAACGGTTGCAGCGTAATCAGCCCGGTATCGTCGAGATAATCGTCCAGAGTGATAACTTTTTGCAACTGCTGCTTGAGATCGTAGATTTTTTCAATCTGACGCTGGGTGAGGAAAATGACGTCACAGTGCATTTCCCTAAGGATATGGTGGACATCAGCCTCAGGCAGATCGGGAAAAATAGGTACTGCTGTGGCCCCGAGCCGGACCACTGCCAGATAGGCGGTGCCCCAGTTGTGGGAATTTTCACCCAGTAGCGCCACCCGGTCCCCGCGCTTAACGCCGCCGTTGCGTAAATGGGCCGCAAGGGCAAGTATCCGTTCGTGGAAAGCTTTATAGGAAAGCGGTTCCTCCAGGGCCATGCCGATGGCTGGCAAATGACGATACTTACGGCAGCTGATGTCGATCAGATCGTTGAGTGTCGCTGCATTTTCCTGAATCACCGGGAGGTGATCCGCGAATTCTCGGTCACTGATGCTCACGATTCGTTCATCCTTGCTACGATCAGTTGTTTCTGCCGGCGTCTGCATGATTTTCTCCCGATCAATTTTCTGTCCATCAAGAACCCTAACGCTGGTTTGTTTACCACAAGAACCGACGATTTTCAAAGAAAACGGGCAATTCGCTTGACAGGGGACAGGAAGAGATATTAGAATTTTTTAAAATTTTATCCCTTCACTTTCTCTCAGCTACCCACTCTCACTATGCAACGATACGTTCCGCTCGCTTTATTTATTATCTTCAGTATCGTTTGCCTATTCCAACCATCGATGGAATCGCAGGGCGCTCAGAATCCTGCGCTACAAGGAAAGGCCAAACAGGAAGAGACCGACGCCCAACCCGTAAAAAAATCAAAGCGCACCAAAAAATCGCAAACAGTTAAAAAAGGCACCCAGAAAAAACAAACGGTCGCCAAGACCTCCATATCTACCAACAAAGCGAAAAACAAAAAACAGTCAGTTACGAATAACGTTGTTCCGAGCAAGTCACGCCGCACTGGTACCGCCAAGAAACAGGTGGTAACTGCGAAACATTCAACCCCCAAGAAAACAATCGTCGCAAAAAAACATTCCTCCGTGCATAAACGGGCGGCGACAAAGAAAAAGGCGACCACCAGCGAAGCGGCGGTGCCGGTCTATACCGGTACGGAAGGCGGCTTGCAGGACATCGAACGACTGATCAGTTCCCGAAGCTTTATGGTCATGGATGCCAGAACCGGAGCAACAATTCTCGCAAAGTCACCTGATGACCCCCGTCAACCAGCGTCGACCATCAAAATCGTCACCGCCATGATTGCCCTGAAATCGCTGAAACCCGACGAGTCCATCAATGTCAGCCGCAGAGCCTCGGAAATGCCAAGCTCCAAAATCTTTCTCGAACCAAATCAAAATTACCGGGCCAATGATCTGATCAATGCTGTATTGCTTGCCTCGGCCAACGATGCCAGTGTCGCTATTGCGGAAAAAATAGCAGGTTCCGAAGATAAATTCGCCAACCTGATGACTCTTAATGCCAAGATGTGGGGTGCACAAAATACCGTCTGCCGCACTGCCTCAGGCCTCACTTCTGAAGGCCAGCACTCTACCGCTCGGGACATGGCCAATCTCTTTCGCTACGCCATGCAGCACAATGAATTCTCCCGTAGGATGCGCGAAAAAACCATTTGCACCTCCTACGGAAAAACCCTGCTCAATCATAACAAAGCACTCTGGCGGGTCGGAGGTGCAGTCGGGGGCAAGACCGGGTACACCGTCGCTGCACGGCAGACCTATGTCGGACAGTTTTCCAGGGATGGCAACACTATCATCGTCGCCATCATGGGCAGCGAGACCATGTGGGCCGACTTGAAGAAACTCGTCGACTACGGTTTTTTGAAAAAAAAACAGGAGCAAATCGCTCAATTAGAGCCAAACATCATCGAAAAAAATATTCAAAAAATCAATTGAGCAATTCACTTTGCTATGCGTGCTGAGGTGTTCTTCGGACGATCCGAAAAACTCTCTTCTCAGCACTCCTACAAAAAAAAGCCTGCAAAAATTGCAGGCTTTTTTTCTTTGAGAGCAACAAGAACGTATCGTTTATTCTGGCGCTATAAGTTTTTCCACCAATTCGAGCAGCACATCCCGTTTGAAAGGTTTTTCCAGGGTCGCTATATTATCGCCCAGAAAGCCTGCCATGGTTAGATAGCGTTCCGCCTTGATCGCCCCGCCCCCGGAGACAGCAAGAATCTTTAGATCCGGGTAGTCTCGGACCAGTTCCATAATGAATTTCAGACCATCTTTCACCGGCATGATCATATCGGTAATCACTAGATCAAAGGCAAGTCTCCTGACAAAATCCAACCCTTCTTCACCATTCTCGGCAACCTGCACCGCATAACCTTGCTGTTCCAGCATATGGGTCAGCAAGGTGCGTATTTGCACTTCGTCATCGACGACCAATATCCGCTTCAAGGAATATCACTCCCGTATCATGAAGGTATCTTCACTCCTAACATAATACTACAAGTTACCAACTTCTGATTCAACAGCTTTTCCCTGGAGCATGTACTATTCTTTTCGGCATAACCGGCCAAAACCACCGGGAATAGTGCCAGACGACCAGAAAGCCCGCCCTTGCTTATAATCGACAAACCACTGCCCCCCGGGTCTCCTGGTCGCATCGACAAAAACAAACGGCTGTTCACCTGAGAAGCAGGGGTGCAAGTACTGATCGTGGGCCACTTTTTCTCCTTCCAATAACGAGAGGGCCTCAGCCAAAGATGGTAGCCGCCAATCGGAATAGCCCGCAAAGCCCTCTTGGTTAATCCGCGTCACCTCCCGGCGCATGGAACGATTGCTCATGATATCGGTTCCGGATCGTTGCCACATCAGACCGGTCACCCTGTCGCTCACGGTCAGATTGTCTCCGTTGTCCACAAAAGCGTGGGCAAAATGACCGTGCGAATTGCGCTCCTGCTCGGCAAAATCATACTTTGTCACTAGGGCGACCACATCCTCCTCGCTCATTTCCACAGGTTCATGGGGAAGAGACACTACCACCGGAGCCGGTATGTCGGCACCCTTGCCTGGCAGCCCCGAGTCCCCCACTACTTGGCCGACTGACATCTCCAGAGGGATGATCTTCGAATCATCGGTGGTTTCAATGACATTGGTGATCAACCATTTTTTCAACTGCTCATTGATAGGATGGGTCCGTTCAAAAAACGCCACTTTGCCCTGCTCTTTGACACATTGTTGCACCATTTCTGCGGGTGCAACAATTTCGGCAATAACGCGTGCATGTTTAATACCCCGCTCCATCAGGCACAATTTAGGAATCTCACCCCACGCATCAATAAAAAAATAGTAGACACGCTCATTTTTACTTCGTACTCGTTCTTTGCCACCCCAACTCTCATAGGTGCCAAAAGAATATTCCGGGGTCATCTCCCAATCTATGTCCGACACTCCAGTTAACAGCAATTTTTTAAATAGACCCATAGGTTCCTCCCAACGGTTTGAAAAACACAGACAATCAGGTATGATACTTTATTAGTGTTACCTTTAACTCAATTATAATGATAACTATTATTAATTCAAGATGAAAAATTCCATTCTCAAAAAAGCTGGGTCCCCTCTCCCGCTTGGCAGCACTATCACCCCCCAGGGCCTTAACTTCGCCCTGTTTTCACGGCATGCAGATTCGGTGTCCCTGGTGATAGCTCCCTATCCCGATCGGCCCGATTGGATTGAATACCCCTTGGACCCATCCATCCATAAAACCGGTGACATCTGGCATATCCTGCTCGCTAATGCCCCCCTGGACCTGCGTTATGGATATCGGATCAGCGGTCCGCATGACCCAAACGGCACGGGACATATCTTCGATCACAACCACATCCTGCTCGACCCCTACGCCAAAGAAATCACCTCTCTGGATTGGGGCAACCCGCGAACCTGCCTCGGTAAAGCCCCCTGCTGTCTCATAGACCAGCACAGCTACGACTACGACTGGGAAAACGATCGTCCGCTCAAGATCCCGTTGCAGGACTCCATCATTTACGAGATGCATGTCCGTGGCTTCACCCGCGATCCCTCTTCCAAGGTGCTGTGTCCCGGCACTTTCCGGGGGGTAACGGAAAAAATCGGCTACCTCAAACGGTTAGGGATCACAGCGGTGGAACTGATGCCGGTCACCGAATTTAATGAAAACGAACCCATCTTATTCAATCCGGAATCCGGGGAACGGTTGAAAAATTTCTGGGGCTACAGCCCGCTTTCTTTTTTTGCACCTAAATCCGCTTATAGCCATAACCTGGAGGCACCGCTCAACGAATTCCGCGACATGGTCAAGGCCCTGCACCAAGCAGGCATCGAGGTCATCCTCGATATTGTCTACAACCACACCGCCGAAGGCGGGGCCGACGGTCCCACCACCAGTTTCCGCGGCATCGACAACACTATCTACTACCTGCTCGACCCCTGGACCAGGGCCTATCTCAATTTTTCCGGCTGCGGCAACACCTGCAACTGCAACCACCCCATTGTCCGCAGGTTGATCATGGATGCCCTGCGATGGTGGGTAGTTGACATGCACGTCGACGGATTCCGCTTCGACCTGGCCTCGATCCTCGGCCGAGATGCTCAGGGCCAGGTGTTGGCCAACCCGCCGGTGGTGGAGATGATTGCCGAGGATCCGGTGCTTGCCGATGTCAAAATCATCGCCGAGGCCTGGGATGCCGCTGGCCTCTATCAGGTGGGCAACTTCTCTCCCCATCACCGCTGGGCAGAGTGGAACGGACGGTTCCGTGACGATGTCCGCGCTTTCATGTGCGGCCATCCCGGCATGGTGCCGGCCCTAGCCACCCGCATCGCCGGCAGCTCCGATCTCTACCAGCACTTTAACCGTCGCCCTTGCAACTCGATCAATTTTATCACCAGCCACGATGGTTTCACCCTGGCCGACCTGGTCAGCTACAATGAAAAACATAACCTGAACAACGGTGAAAACAACCGCGATGGCGACAATAACAACCTGAGTTGGAACAGCGGCGTCGAAGGACCAACTGCTAATAACAAAATTCTGGGCCTGCGATCTCGGCGCCTCCGCACCATGGCAGTCATTCTCTTCCTTTCCCAGGGCGTGCCGATGCTGGTTGCCGGAGACGAGTTCGGCCGCAGTCAGCAAGGCAACAATAACGCCTGGTGCCAAGACAACCCCATCAGCTGGATCGACTGGGGCCTGGAGGCCAAAAACCACCGACAACTACGCTTCTTTCGCAAACTGATCCATCTGCGCAAATCGCACCCCATCTTTAGGCGTGAAGACTTCTTCCTGGTTAGCAACGGTTCAAAGGAACCTATCCAAATTTTAGAGATTATCTGGCAAGGACTTCGTCCAGGAGAACAAGACTGGTCGCCGGAATGCAGGACGCTGGCCTTCATGCTCAATGGTTCGACCCTGGCTGAACAAATTGACGACGATTTTTTCGTAATGATCAACGGCAACGCCTCAGATTCCACCCTCTTCACCATCCCCGCACCCTCACAAAATCAAACCTGGGTTCGCCTTATCGATACCGGCCGCCCGGCACCTTACGACTTCATTGACCCTGAGCAAGGAGATACAGTAGAGTGCGGCTCCACAATTTCGGTAGCCACCATGGGCTGTGTTGTCCTGCAATCCGTAGAGACGAGGTAATTCGATGATCAAAATGTTGATGTTAGGCGATTCACTGGTGGAATGGGGCGACTGGTCGAAACATTTACCTGGGGTCGCTGTTCTCAACCGGGGTATCGCCGGCGAGATGACCGAAGAGCTGTCGGCCCGCTTAATCGATGAAATCGAGGATTGTCCCGATCCGGATGCCGTCCTGATCCAATCAGGCACCAACAACCTGCTGATGGGCTATATGTTTTTTCCAGCGATCTTCACCACCATGATGCAGCGGTTACGCCTGTGCTATCCCCAAACCCCGCTGATCCTCTGTTCGCTCACCCCTATGCCGATCGTGGCCGCGCCGGATATCGAGCAGGTCAACCGCGAACTGGCGCAGGTGGCCGCTAATCTCGAAAACTGCACCTTTCTTGACCTGGTCGGTCCTTTTAATGAGCAGTGCCTGCCCATCACCCACCCCGGCTTCCTCAACGACAATGTCCATTTAAGCACCAGAGGCTATCAGGTCTGGGCGGGTGCCATCAGCCGTTGCCTGCAGGAACTTTTTCCGGGATACCTCCCAGGTTGACAGAACCGAGACCGATTCTTATAAAATTCCACTGATACAGCCTGACCATGTAAGGCCTTGAAAAAATTGGAGCGGTGCACGCGGACATCGCGTCAACACCTGGGCAGACAACCGTTCCAGCGCTCTACCCCTACCTTCGACATCAAGAGGGAGGAAAAAAATTTAATCAACAGATGTGAACATATCCCATCTCTTTCTTTTGGAGAATCATCCATGCTATCATTTCGTAAAGTCTTTACTCATGCCGCTCTTTCCCTCCTCCTGACCGGTCCGATGCTGGCCGCTGCCGAGGATAAACCGACACCACCGCCAGTGGAGACGGCAAAAGCAACGGCCATGCTCGACGGAATCGCCTTGCAGGGAACCGTCACCGAGACCATGAACAGCAGCGGTTACACCTACCTGCTGCTCGATGCGGCCCAAGGAAAAATATGGGTGGCGCTCCCTGAAACCGAAATCAAGGTCGGCCAGGCCGTTACCTGTGCTCCGGGGATGACCATGAAAAGTTTTGCCTCAAAAACCCTGAATCGGACCTTTGAAACCATTGTATTCTCGCCTGGTCTCGACAAGGCTGGAGCCTCTACAACCCAAACCGCCACGGTAGCGCCTGCAAAAGGCAAGGATGGTGCCGGTTTCACCGAGGCTCTGCAGGCTGAAAAACCCGGCAAGGCCGTTCCAGGAAACAGTGCCGAAACCACAGCTCCGGGAGCTTCGACCGGCAGTGCCGGTGCTATCGTGCCCTCCACCGACATTAATGTCCACAAGGCTCCAGGCCCTAACAGCTATTCCGTAGGTGAGTGCTTTGAACAGGCCAAGGATTTGAACAATAAAACCATCAAGGTGCGGGGTAAGGTCATGAAGATCTCACGCATGATCATGGGAAAAAACTGGCTGCATATCCAGGACGGAACCGGCAATCCCCTGAAGAATCAGCATGATCTCGTCGTCACCACCCAGGATGATCCAGGCGAGAATGTTATTGTCACCGTGGAAGGAGTGCTCAGCGCTAACCGTGACTTTGGCGCAGGCTATAAATATGACACAATCATTGAAGACGCTAAGGTTGAAAAATAGGCCCCCTCCGCCATGACCGCTGGAAAGCTATCGCCTGCTGCAATCGGCTTTGATTTTGATGGCGTCATTGCCGACACGGTCGAGGCCTTTATCCGCATTGCCTGTGAACAATACGACCACAGCGATATCTGCCCAGAGGACATCACCCATTTTTCCGTGGAACAATGCCTGCCCATGAATGTGGGGATTGCTGAGTCGATCTTTTTACAGATTCTTAAGGATTCGGTAGGGACCGGTCTGCTGCCCATGCCGGGAGCGATTTCGGTGTTGAGTGAGTTGACCGAGATGGCGACGGTAACGATCATTACCGCCCGGCCGGACGCGGATCCGGTGCACCAATGGCTGCAAACGTTTTTCTCAGACACGGCTTATCGGAAAATCCGAGTGGTCGCCATGGGAGATCACGATGACAAAGCCCGGCATGTCAAAATGTCCGGACTTACCGCTTTTGTTGACGACCGGGCTGAAACCTGCCTGCAGTTGAGCCAAGCCGGTATCCATTCGATCGTTTTTTCCCAGCCCTGGAACCGCAACCGGCATAGCCTGCCTGCGGTGCAGAACTGGGAGGAAATCCGCGCCCTTTGTTTTTAGGGAATCAACCCCGGAGTCCATAGCATGCACTGTCCCTCCTGCGGCACCCCTCTGCAGATTTTCAAAAACCCGGCCCCCACAGTTGACATCATCATTGAAACCGAAGGCGGTGTGGTCCTGATTAAACGTAAAAATCCACCCTATGGCTGGGCCCTGCCCGGCGGTTTTGTCGATTACGGCGAGTCCTTTGAAGACGCAGCCCTGCGTGAAGCTGCTGAAGAAACCGGACTTGCGGTCACCCTACGGCTTCAGTTCCATACCTACTCGGACCCCAAACGCGACGCCCGCCAGCATACCGCCTCGACTGTCTTTATCGCCACGGCGACCGGCCATCCCATAGCAGCAGATGATGCCAGCCAGGCTGTAATCTTCCACCGGGACAATCTGCCGTTGCTCGTTTTCGACCACGAGCGCATTGTCCGGGATTATTTTGCTTTCAAGGACACGGGCAGATTGCCGCAGATTGATCAGACCGCGCCATAGGCGTACTACGTCAGAAGTTATTCGGAGGCGGATTTTTGTGTCTGCAAGACAGGGGGTGGCGAGGGTGACGTTTCGGTAACGGGTCTATTGGAATCGGTTTCCGAGCCGGATTGACCAGGGATCATCGAAGAAGAAGCTTCCAGCGGCCGGATGGCGATAGTTTGTTTGGAGGCTACCGGAGGTGATGGTGAGGGTGACGAAGGAGCATGCTGACCTTGCGGACTGCGGAGCAAAAACAGCAGGATGACCAGGCCACCGATACCGATAGCCAGCAGCCAACGGCGGGGAAGTTGTTGCAGCCTTTGCCATACTTCGGGAATAAATAATGATTTAGGTGGAACGACCGGCGATACCTGAACGACCTCGATCTCCGGAACGATTTGCACTACTGGCGCACTCGGAGCCACGGGTACCTTGGCAGGCAGCTCCTGCACCTCAGGAATTTTATTGGTAAACCTGGCGACAAGGGCCTCCGCCCCGGCAAGGGCTTTCTTTTCTTCAGCCAGGCCTGGCATATCAATCGCTATCTGCTCGATATCCAAATACATCGTGGCGGCCAGGTTGCGTTGCCCCTGCGCGAGATATTCCCTGGCCTGCTGCTGCAGTTTTTTCACCTGCTCCAGGGAGCCAGACAACTCCCTCTCCAGCACAGTTTTTTCCTTATCCCCGATTTCCGCGCCAAGCTGACGAAAGAGAAATCGGGCCTCAAAAATCCGCTTTTCCCTGATCCTGGAACGGATCAGGGCGGATGTATTCTCAACAGGAAGCTCGAGTTTGCTGGCAGGCATCAGCATCTACCCTTTAAAAGAAGGCCTTCAGCACCACATAGGTGATCAGCCCCGTACCTACGGAGCCGTAGATCAGCAGTCAGGGGAGACAGTCTCCGCCCGACCGCTTGATAATAACCGCAAAGGTGACAATCCCAGCCAGGATCGCCACCCCAATTGCGAGTAGTTCCTTCATGGCTCCTCCCCGGAAGGGGCAATCTACCCCCTTATTTTCGCATCTTTTTTCTTCCGCAACCGAATGGCTTTAGGGGTTATTTCCACCAGTTCATCTTCATTTATATATGATATACAGTCTTCAAGACTCATGTCAATGGGCGGAACCAGAACAACCGCCTCATCTGAGCCAGAAGCCCGCATGTTGGTCAATTTTTTCCCTTTTGCCGGGTTGACAATCAAATCGGCCGGACGACAGTGCTCACCGATGATCATGCCGGGATAGGCATCGATGCCCGGGCCGACAAACAGCTTGCCCCGATCCTGGAGATTGAAGAGGGCGTAAGCAACCGTGGTGCTGGGTTCTTTGACAATAATCACCCCGTTGGTGCGATTATGGATATCCCCGGCATAAGGGCCCCATTCGGCAAAAATATAGTTCATGACGCCCATGCCGCGGGTGTCGGTCATGAAGGCTGAACGGTAGCCGAGCAGGCCGCGGGTGGGCACTTTGAATTTCATCCGGGTCATTGATTTTTCCACCTGCATATCGAGCAGCACCCCTTTCAGCTTGCCCAATTTTTCAATAACCACGCCTTGATACTGCTCATCCACATCCACCGACAACTCTTCATACGGTTCCATGGTCTTGCCGTCGACCTGCCGCATGATAACCTCGGGCTTGGTCACCTGAAGCTCGTAGTCTTCCCGACGCATTTTTTCGATGAGGATGGAGAGATGCAGTTCGCCGCGTCCAGAGACACGGTAGCCGACCGCGTCGGTCAGCGGTTCGACCTGCAGCGCGACATCGGCCAGCGTCTCTTTCGCCAACCGCTCTTCCAAATGGCGTGAGGTGACGAACTTGCCGTCTTGACCGGCAAACGGCGAATCGTTGGGGATAAAATTCATGGAAATGGTCGGCGGATCGATCTCAATCAGCGGCAGGGGCTGGGGATTGAGAGGATCGGTAAAGGTGACGCCAACTGTGACATCATCCATACCAGCAACAGCGACGATATCGCCGACTGAGGCGCTTTCAATCGGCACCTTCTGATCAGCGCAGAAACCGAAGATCTTATTGATCCGCACCGGGGAGATGGAGCCATCGCGCCGGGCAACGACCAGAGGGGTCCGCAGGTTCAAAGTACCATTCACGATCTTGCCGATACCCAAACGGCCCATATAGGGGGAATAGTCGATAGTGTTGATTTGCAACTGCAAGGGGGCATCGGCGTTGCCGGATGGGGGCGGCACATACCTGACGATCATTTCCGAAACAGCATGCATCCCGGTTTCTGGAGTCACCACCATCTCTGGATCGTCTATCGCGTAGCCGGCTTTAGCCGAGGCGTAGACCACTGGGAAATCCAGGACCGAATCCGGAGCGTCGAGACGGTCGAGCAGGCCGAAAACTTGATCAACGGCCCAATCGCAGCGGGCCGCCGGTTTATCAATCTTGTTAATCACCACCAGGATGGGGAGACCGGCAGCCAAAGCCTTCTTGACCACAAAATAGGTCTGCGGCATCGGCCCTTCCTGGGCATCGACCAGCAGCACTGCACCGTCGGCCATGCGCAGTACCCGCTCAACTTGCCCTCCAAAATCAGCATGGCCGGGGGTGTCGATGATGTTGATCTGGTGATCCCCATAGATATACGACCCGTTTTTCGAGGCTATGGTAATGCCCCGTTCGCGCTCAAGGTCCATTGAATCCATTAACCGCTCTGCTACCTGCTGATTGTCGCGGAACATGCCACTCTGCCGAAACAGCTGATCGACGAGGGTTGTTTTGCCATGATCGACATGGGCGATGATAGCGACATTACGAATATACTTCTGTTCCATACTGCTCCTGCCCCCGGATGGGGCTGTCCTTTTTAATAAAAAAAATACGATATCCCGGATTGCCGGGAAATGAGAAGATTCGGGTATGCGCCGGCAGGCTATCGCCGGCATGATGGTCACGAGAAAAGCTGGCAGATCCCCAACCAGAGATAAAAAAAGAATAAATATACCAGAAGAACAGCAAGAAGACAAGAAGATTGAAAGGCGTGCTGCTACCAATCCGCAAAAATTTTGTAACGGGCAGCTGCTGACCTTCTTAGAATCGGGATGTTTACATCAACATAGTCAATCACCCGGGCCCTTTTCCCGGTCGCTGGCCGCATGATACGACCAACCACCTGCAACAGCCGCCCCTCAAACTTGATGGGTGTCGCCAAGACCAGGGTGGTCAGACCCGGACAATCAAAGCCCTCACCGATGAGCTGCAGGGTGGCGACAAGAACCTCCACACCGCCAGCCTGCACATCTTCCACGATCTGCGACCGTTTCTCCGAGGTGACCTGGCCAGTGAGAACCTGCGCCACCACCCCCTGCTCGGCCATGAGCTCTGCCAGGAGTTGACAATGCGCCACCCGGTCGGAGACCACCAACAGCGTGCCCTGGTGTCCCTGTCGGACGACAGCCACGATATCGTCCACAATCTGGCGATTGCGCTGACCGTCAGCAGCCAGCGCCTTGATCAACTTGGCATATTCGCCTTGAAAGAAATGGGCAAAACCGGTCGACCGCTGTTGTAGTTCCGGTCGCACGACCGCACCACTGGCCTCTAGCATCCGGCCGTCGACCGCATGGACCCGATCACCCATGTAGGTGTAAATCAGCTGGGTCATACCATCTTCACGGCGAAAGGCGGTGGCTGACAGCCCCAGCATATAGTGACTCGGGAAGGCCGAGACCACATCAGTGAAAAGGCTGGCCGGTACACGGTGGCACTCGTCCACCACAATCTGACCGAAAGCGACCGACAAGGCTTCCAGGTTTTTTTTGGCCGTGTTGACGATGGCAACCGTTACCGGCTGAATGTCGAGAATACCATCACCGGCCTGCCCGGCCTCAATCCCTAGAAACTGGCGGATTCGCTCTTGCCACTGATGCATCAGTTCTTTGGAATGGACCAGGATCAAAGTTGGTTGCCGGCGCTGGGCAATGATGCTGAGGGCCATGACGGTCTTACCGGAGCCGGTGCCGGCCTCAAGCACTCCGAAAGAATGGGCGTAAACGGCCGCCACTGCCTGCTGCTGATAGGGCCGCAATGCGCCCTGAAAAGACAACTCGATTTCCGGCAGAAGAAGGCGTTGATCAACGATCTCAGGCTGACTCCCGGTCTCCTGAAGGCAAATCCGGACAGCCTGATTGCCAAATCCGCGCGGAAAAACTATACTGCCGTTCTCTTCCCGGTAGAAAAAGAGTTGCGGTTTGAGCTGTTTGCCGATCCAACGGCTATACTGCTTTGCCGCTTGATATTTCGGATTATCGATGGTCAAGGCTATCCTAATGGCGGTCAACAATGCCGGAGGAGCGCCGGCAAGGCAGCATTCCCGGTTGACAATGAGACAGACTTTCGCGGTTTGTTGCGCCAGGGCAGGTTTGTTCACTGGCCCCCTCCGCTCACAGCTCTCAACAGTTGCCCCTGTCGGCAAAACGAGCATCGATACAGCCACCAGGACTTCAAGGATAACCTTTTCTTGTCTGTCAGCTTGACAGGGCAAAGAATATATTGCATTTTATACATTTATGCCTTTCGGATAAACTCGATAGTTAGCTAGGCTCTTCACCTGCCGCCCCTTTGGATGCACCCCTACCTCTTTCACTGTTGCCTGTGCTTCTCCGCACCGGAAAACCGGGGCAGGGCATCCTTTACAATTCTTCTTCGTTTGCTGACAAAATGGTACAAAAATATTGGTTCTGCTCTTTTTGCCTCATGCTTACCCTCCTGCTGCTGCCGCACTCCGGGCTCAGCGCTCCTGCCAACACCATAAGCCAACGGGATATTGTCATCACCCTGCCGGCGGAAACCGTGCTGGCATCGCTCAAAAAAATCCTGCCGCTCGACATTCCTTCGCAGAATGCACAGCTACAAGGGGATATTGTCCTCGAATCCCTGGACCGGCTGGTCATCCATGACAACATCATTTCCGTGCATGGGGTGCTTTCCGGCCGAAACCTGGTGGTGGTTACCAATATCGCCGGTCAAGATATCCAATTGAGAGTCGGTCAGGTGCATCTGCCCATGACCTGTGACCTGCACACCCGTTTCGACCCGGTTCAACGGAAACTTTTCGTCACCCCTAGATTTACCGACACCGGTGCGGGCAACAACAGCCAGGACGGCTCGCTGGCTCCCTTGTTAGGGGCCTTGGGTGGCAGGGAACACCTTGTCAAACTGGACGCCCTGCGGTTGCTGAATATCAAGATCGGCACCAGATCTATTCCCATTGCCATGGAACCAGTTAAGATTACGGCCACAGACAATGCGCTGATTTTCCACCTGCTGCCTCAGGTCGGCACCCCAAAATAAACCCAACCCATTGTCCCACTCACGAGGGAGGCTCCATCATGCCTGACAACTGTCTTTTCTGTAAAATCATCCGTGGTGAAATTCCTGCAGCCAAGCTGTATGAGGACGAAGACGTGCTTGCCTTCCGCGACATAGCGCCGCAAGCGCCGATCCACTTCCTGGTTATCCCTAAGAAGCACCTCAGCGGACCGGCAGCGGTAACCATGGATGATGAACGGCTCATAGGCAAACTAATGCGGGTGGGAAACGAAATCGCCGCCAAGGAAGGAATAGCCCATTACCGTGTGGTCTTCAACAACGGCTCGCAGGCAGGCCAGACGGTGTTCCATCTGCATATGCATATCTTGGGTGGCAGGAATATGGGCTGGCCCCCAGGCTGAGACACCTGGTGACGAATCAGGATTCCTGTAAAATCTTATGGACCACTTCAGCCAGGCCTGAAATAGTATAAGGCTTATGAATATAAGCGCGAATACCTAAGGCCTCGGATTGCTTTGGATTGAGGAATTCGCTATATCCGGTGCAGATAATAACAGGCATCTCAGGGCGAATGACAAAAAGCTCTCGAGCCAAATCCATGCCGTTAATCTCCGGCATGGTCATGTCCGTTATGACCAGGTCGAAATCTTCTGATTGACGGCGAAAAATTGCCAAGGCCTCAACACTATTGGTTTCCGCCACCACTTCATAGCCCAGCGATACCAATATTTCTTTGCCCAATTCGTTCAGCATCTCTTCGTCATCGACCAAGAGTATCCGACCACGACCGGTCGGAACCGTCTTCAAGACGATATCTTCCTGCACAGAACCACTGTCGATCGGAAAGTACAGAGTGAATGTCGTCCCTACTCCCGGCTCGCTAACAACGGAAATCGTGCCACCAAAGCTCGTCACTATCCCTCTGACCACAGCCAAACCAAGTCCCGTTCCTTTGCCGACGCTCTTAGTCGTAAAATACGGCTCAAAAATCCGCTCTAACACTGCTGGCTCCATACCCTGCCCGGTATCGCTGACTTTGATACAGAGGTAGGGACCAGGGAACAAATCTCTATATTGGCCGCCGCCCCCCTCTTCCACCTGAATCGACGATACGCTCACATCCACAATCCCGTTTCCTGCGCCGATGGCATGGGCCGCGTTGGTGCAGAGGTTCATCAGTATCTGGTTGATTTGGGTTGGATCGGCCAGCACCACGTCTGCTGATTCCGGGTTAACGAAAAAACTTTGCTTAATTTCGATGCTTGAAGGGAGCGTCGAACGCAGCAATTTCAGCGTTTCCTTGACCAGGGGAACGATATGGATCGGTTTTTTCTCCTGTATTGCTTTGCGACTGAAGGTCAAAATCTGTTGTACAAGATCTGCCGCCCGACTACATGAGGTAATCAACTGCTGCAGGCGTCGCTGCTCCAGAGCATCCGGAGCCAGACTGTTTTGGATCAGCTCGGCGTTGCCCATGATGACCGCGAGGATATTGTTGAAATCATGCGCTATGCCACCAGCCAGTGTTCCGATAGCCTCCATCTTCTGAGACTGCCGCAGCTCTTCTTCCAGGCGCAGCTCATGGGTGACATCTTTGTGGGTGCTCACATAGTTTATCACCTTGCCGCTCAGATCCCGGACAGGCGAGGAGGTCACCTTCGCTTCGTAAGCGGAGCCATCCTTTTTGGTGCAGGTCATAGCCCCTGACCAAACGTTCCCGTGCTCAAGGGTTTGGCGAACATTCTTATAAAAATCACGGTTGTGCATCTCGTTCTCCAGCACCCGGGCGTGCAATCCAATGATTTCATGGCGATCATAGCCGCACATTCGTTCAAAGGCCGGATTGGCATAGAGGATCACAAAATCCGTGTCCGTGATAAAAACCGCCTCATCGGTCTGTTCAATCGCGGTAACCAGACGCAGATGTTCCATCTCCGCCCGTTTCCGGTCGGTGATGTCAAGGACCGCAGCCAGACTCTGGCGAGTGCCAGGCAACAGGGTCACGGTGATAACGACATCCCTTACCGTCCCGTGCCCCCCACGGAGCCGACCTTCATAGGTCTGCGGCGCGGCTCCCGGAGTGGTGCGACGCAATCGGTGATACTGAAGCATCCGCTCGAGATCGTCAGGATTCGCCACCAGTTCGATCCATTTCAGATGACCTTCCGCCTCTTCTTTGCTGTAGCCAGTCAGGGCCTCGAACTCATTATTGACCATGGAAATGGTCATGTCGTCTTCGATGAAGATCAGCGCGGTTCCTGAATTATCAAAAATAGTCCGATATTTGGCCTCGGATTCGCGCAAGGCAGCTTCTGTCCGACTCCGTTCCTGGTAGAGTTCAGCGTTTTCCAGAGAAATGGCTGCCTGAGCGGCCAACAATTCCAGCACAGCGATCCTGTGCGGTGAAAAAGCACCCTTCATCAGGTTATTTTCAAGGTAGAGCATGCCAATAAGCCTGGCCTGACGCATTACCGGCAGACAAAGCAGAGAAACCGGCTTTGCCCTGGAGATATATTCATCTGTAAGAAACCGGCTTTCTTCCGAAGCGTCCTCTAGAATCACGTTTTCGAGGCTCCGCCTGACATAGTTCAGAATGGAGATGGGCAGAATCGCATCGCTTGCAAACAAAGGAACCTCGGGTTGCCGCACCTTGATGATGGCACCGTCGGTCCAGGCCTCAGCCTCGATGACGAGATCGCCGCCGCGCTCGCAAATCAAGTACCCTCGCTGGGCACCGGCGTTTTCGAGCACAGTCTGCATCAAGGTTTCGACAAGATTGGTGATGACGATCTCACCTGAAATGGCCTGTGAAGCCTTCACCACGGAAATAGCATCCAGGGCACCGATGAAGCCCCCCTGCTCTTCCCGATCAGCAAACAGGTCTTTCTCCAGAAGCTCGGCGTACTGCCGTTCCATTTGCCGGACTTTGCCATCCGCCCCCCAGAGGCGATAGCAACCCCTAGCCCTGCGCAAATACGCTCCGGCAATGGCTGTAAAATCATTGTGCAGATAGAATTTCCCGGCCGCCTCATTCGCAAGTCCTTCATCCTGAACGAATCGCTGCTCTCCGGCCTCCCTTATTGCCAGGTCATAGAGACGACCGGCCGCAAATTCCTTGCCCGCTATCCTGGCCCGTTCTGCTTCAACAAGATGGTACAGGTGACTGAAATTTTCCGGGCAATGCTCCATCCAGCGTCGCAACTGGGCCTGATTGTGCTCCAGATTGCCAAGGATATCGTCTCGTATTGCTGCAGAAGCCCGGTCGTAAGTGGCGGCGAGGACGAGCGAAGCGTAGAAATTGAGCTCGGCCACCGAGATGGAACTGGAAAAGTAGCCGAGCATTCCCTGGGCAGTGGTTATTGACTTCAGGGCTTCGTCCAGGTGGCCATAAAGATAGCATATCTCGGCCTTCAGCACATTGTAGCGTCCCAGCGCCCCTGAGCTTTTGTGCTCCTGGCACGAGGCTATATATTCCTGCTCTCCATTGACCCTTGGCGCACTCTGCGGCCCTGGCAAATCAAGAAGCCCGCCACCGTTGCTCTGCTCGAGCATACCAAGAGCCAGCTGGAGACCAAGAAGGGTATCGGTAGCCCACTGATTTTTCGTTTTGCGGGTGAACGAGAGCAGTTCGGGGATCTCCGTGCGGATCGTCTCCAGGCGCACCCCTCGATAAAACGGCTGAAAAAGCTTGTAGGCAAGGGTATATCCAGTCCATTGCCTTTCCCCTGAGGCAAGCCCAGCCTCAACACCCTGATCGTTGAACCCGTCGGAAAACCGCAACGGTCGCACCCAGTGACTCAGGTAATGCCCCAGCATGAAACAGGCCTGGCATTTTTGGGCCGGAGCATTGAACCGTTCACTTATTTTGAGCGCCAACTCACCGAAGGCATAGGCCTCGGCAAACCGGTTCAGGGCCGAATTGAGAAACATGCCAAACGAGGTATAGCCGACCGTTGACTTGGGTGTCGGCCCGTATTGCAGGGAAAGGTTGACGTTGAGCAGACTAATCAGGGCAAACATGGTGTTGTCGGTATAGCGGGACGGCACCACCATATTCGAAAGCAGTTCGAGGGCGATTCTGCTGGCCGGATCGATCATCTCTGGTTCGTCGGCAAGGGATTGAATCGTTCTGGTGCCCAGTATCTGCTCATGCCGGATCAGTTCCGCATCCAGTTCATCCTTGAGACTGGTGAGAGAGATTCGGACATTGAGGAGTTGCAGCCCCTGCTTGCCGATCTGGATCGCATCTGCATACCGACCCATCAGGGTATGCTGCACAATGAGAATGTTATAAAGTTCAGCCCGCTCAAGATCGGTTTGGGCGCGCTCAAGGAGAACGTCAATCAGATGTTGCGATTCGGCGTAGTTGCTGTTGACATATTGAGCAAGAGCCAACTCTTTGTGCAGATCATACATTAGCGGGTAGTGGCTGGCCCACCCTTCTTCATCTACAAATTGGACGCCAAGGGAGAGAAAGTTGAGAGCCAGCTCATAGGCCGATGAAACCTTAGCCTTCCTGCCTGCCATCAGGTTGAGCCCAGCAACACGGTAGCGTTCATCCCGCTCGACCACCCGTTCCCTGCCGAGGTTAAACTGATTGACGATATCGAAAATCCGCTCTTCCAGCATCTCCGGGGGGGTGCCCGCAAGCATCAACCTGCCGATCTCAAGATGCATTGCCTGGCGTAGATCGGCCGGAATAAGTGAATAGGCGGACTGCTGCACCCGATCATGCAAAAAGGTACAGGTAGCATCAGCCAAACCAAAAAGGATCAGACCGGCCTGCACAACCTCCCATAAAATTTCCTGCAACGCCTCCTGGGAGAGATTGCTTACCGCTGCCAGGGTGGCAATACTGAAGGTGTTGCCGATGCAACTGGCGGTGCGCAGGAGTCGTTGAGTTTCCGGGCGCAATTTCTTAAGATTCCCGACCATCAGATCGACAACATTGTCGGCATACCCCTTGGTCCGGATCAGATCAATATCCCAGTGCCAGCCTTTTTCGACAGTATCGACCCCAACCAGATGCTCGCCGTGAAGTGTCCGCAGAAACTGGATGGTGAAAAAAGCATTGCCACCGGTTTTTTCATACACCAGCCGGGCCAGGGACTCGACCTGGGTCTGTCCGGAACGAAAGGTGTCCGCGAGCAGATGACGAAGATGCGCAAAGGAGAGCGGTTGCAGCTGGATGGTCTGCACACTGATCTCGGAGCTGCGGATGGCCTCCATTTTCAGCATCAGCGGATGGGTAGAGCTGACCTCATTGTCGCGATACGCACCGATGAGCAACAGATAACGGGTCTGCTGCTCGGTGAGGATATACTCGAGCAGGCCTAAACTGGCTGAATCGACCCATTGCAGGTCATCAAGAAACAGGACCAGCGGATGCTGCTCTTGGGCAAAGACCCCCACGAACTTGCGAAAAATTGTTCTGAACCGGTTTTCCGCCTCAATCATCGGCAGCTCTGCCACCGGATGCTGCTTGCCGATGATAAGCTCAAGCTGCGGGATAATATCGACCATCAATTGGCCGTTGACCCCCAGCGCATTCCACAACCTGACCCGCCATTGCGCCAGCACCTCTTCCCGTTCGGCCAAAATCTGGCGAATGAGTTCCTGGAAAGCCTCGATGACCGTTGCATAGGGGATATTGCGCTTGTACTGGTCGAACTTGCCCCAGATAAAATGGCCGTGCCTGCGGACCACCGGCTTGTACAGTTCCCGAACCAGGGAAGTCTTGCCAATGCCGGAGTAACCGGCTACCAGCATCAATTCAGGATTTCCCCCTGCTGCAACCCGCTCAAAACTGTTGAGCAGCACCTCGATCTCCTTCTCTCGCCCGTACAGACGGTGAGGAATGAACAACTGACCCGAGGCGTCCGCTTCCCCCAGGGCAAAAGGAATCAAGTAGCCGTGCGCCTGCCACAGGGAAAGACATTGCTCCAAATCCCGCTGCAGGCCGATGGCGGTCTGGTAGCGATCCTCGGCCGCCTTGCTCAGCAGCTTCATGACGATATCCGACACCAGGGAGGGAATGCTGCTCAGGATGTCTGCGGGAGACTTGGGCAGCCGGGCGATATGGCAGTGCACCCATTCAAGCGGGTCTTTCGCCTGAAAGGGCAGATGACCGGTCAGCATCTCATAGAAGATGACGCCAAGCGAGTAGAGATCAGCTCGGCAATCAACCTCCTGGTTCAGTCGCCGTATCTGTTCGGGCGACATATAAGCCAATGGTGTCGCTGAACCCGATAAGGTTCGATAGGCTCCGTTCGTGCGGGGTCGCTTGGTCTCTGCAAGCTGATCAATCAGAACAATGCTGCCCTTCTCGAGAGGGATGAGGATATTCGACGGAATTAAGTTGCCATGGGGTACCCCCTGCCGGTGGCATTCGGTCAGAGCTGCGGTGATGCGAATGGCAAGCGGCAGGAATTCGGCTATATCCATGTGCGGCTCCTGGTAGGCAACCAAGGACCCACTATTTTCTTTCTTTTGTATCACGAGCAGTGAATCTCCTGTACGCGCAGAGCGAATACCCTTCCGGGTCGGGCAACACAATAAACTTGTTTGACTTTGAGGCCTTCAGGATGAAGGCACTCCATGGTAAATTTGAGGAAAAAGCGTAACTATCTACTTACAAATAACATTTACAAGTCTTCTCTGTTCAATGCGCTGCTTTTTAGAAAAGTATAGGCGAAGATGGGAAGGATTGCAAAGAAGAGAAGAGTTCATCCCAACAAAATGGCTTGGGAAAAAGCCGCCTCAACCGTTGTGCCTGGGAAGAGATTCTGCCCTGGCGTTGCACGCTGGGGAGAGGGGATGTGCCGTCGCTCCCCAGGAATTCAAGAACCGGCCTCTCTCTTGGCCAGGATGAGCCAGACCAGGGCATCGCAGGGTATCTTGCCAGGCAGCTTTTGCCCGCCATACAAGAGCACATCCTCAAAACCACCCACCCCCACCTTCTCCACCGTCACCGCAGCAACCCTGTAGCCGCTGTTGTGCAAGATTTCATCGAATTGCGCTGTCACTTCCGGCCTTACAAGGATCTCCTGGACGTATTTATGGAGGTCCATGGACACAGGTTTCCCTTTTTTCTTGTCCCAGCGAGGATCTCTGTATGCTGACAGCGCAAGGTATTGCGACAACCACGGATACTCGATGAGTCGCCCCATAAACAACGAAGTATAGATCCCCTCAAGCTTTGGCGAATCGGTCTTCGAGAAAGCCGACTGCAGAATCATCTGCATGGCCGATTTTGTGATGTGGCAGACGGGGCCTTCAGGAAGGACACGGAGGCGGAGTGTGTGCGATTGATCGTCCGCTTCAACCCGCAGCGCACAGTTTCCCTCCTGCATGGCGAGAATCAAACGCTCCTGATATCCAAGGGCGATGGCGGGCGCCACAAGGACAAGCGCTAAGGTGCAGTAGAACAGGAGGCGGCTGATTTCCATGTTTACCTCGAAGAAGGGGCCAAATAAATACCGGCCAGCAAACCCTACCGTTCTAGTTGGTCGGCTATCCTCTCACCTGACACAGCAAAACCCGCCCTCTCGAATATTCAGGCCTTGTCGCTTGCGGCCTCGAGAGTGAAAGTGCCATCCTTCACCTCCTGATCGATCTCCATCAAAGCGCGCTTCATCTGCTTAAGGGCCTGACGGATGCGGTTCTCATTCTCCACCAGGGCCAGGCGCAGATAGCTCTCTCCCTCCTCGCCAAATCCGGCTCCGGGAGCCAGGGCGACATTGGCCCGATTCATCATCTCAATGGAAAAGCGCACCGATCCCATCTGCGCATACGGTTCTGGAATCTTCACCCAGAGGAACATCCCGGCCTTGGGCTTCTCGACATCCCACCCCATGCGGGCCAGTCCCTCGCAAAGCACATCCCGCCGTTTCTGGTAGATGGCCACCTGTTCGACAATGGTGTCGTCACAGTCACGCATGGCAACAATGCCCGCCACCTGAATAGCCGAGAAAATCCCGTAATCGTAATAGCCCTTGATCTTGGCCAGTCCGCCGACCATCTCCTTGTTGCCGACGCAGTAACCGAGTCGCCAACCCGCCATGTTATAGGATTTAGAAAAGGAGCCAAATTCGACAGCAACATCAAGCGCCCCGGGAATCTCGAGGAAAGAAGGGGCGACCAGCCCGTCGTAGGTGATCTGCCCGTACGCGAAATCGTTGATCACCATGAAATTGAAACGCTTGGCCAACTTAACCATCTCCACAAAAAAATCCCGCGAGGCCAGGGTACCGGTAGGATTATGGGGATAGTTGAGCATCACCAGCTTAGGGCTCGGATAGAGCGATTGGCACATCGAACTGACCTGGCGCAAAAAATCCTCCTCTGAGCCCAGAGGGAAGCGCATGACGCTGGCCCCGGCGATGACTGCGGCATAGACATGAATGGGGAAGAAGGGTGAGGGCACCAGCACCGTATCGCCTGGACCAAGCAGGGCCAGACAGAGGTGCGAAATCCCCTCCTTGGAGCCAATGGTGCAGATGACGTCGTCCTCGCCACTCAGTTCCACCCCGTATTTACGCTGGTAGTAAAGAGCGATCTCCCTTTTCAGGTTTTTCAGTCCTCCGGCAGCCGGGTAGCGGTGGGTCTTGGGATCGACCGCCACTTCGCACAGTTTTTCTGTGACCTTGCTCGGGGTCGGATCCATGGGATTGCCCATGCCGAGATCGATGACATCGATACCCTGCCACCGTTTCTCCATTTTGATTTTGTTGATCAGGCCGAAAAGATACGGAGGCAATTGGTTCATGCGTTCAGCAAAGCGGATGGTAACCTCGTTGGTCATGACAATCTCCTGGGAAAGGAATGAATAATCGGGTCCAAAAAACGGGCGCTTTCGGGTTTCCCTGCCGGATCAGACAAAAAAAGCCTGAACCGTCGGGTCCAGGCTAAGATAAAGCCATGACCGGAGCATCAGTCCATGGCGAGCAGTTTCGGTACTACAAATATTCAGGGAGCAACCGATCGCCAATGAACGAAGTTCATCGCCGCTGCCGCAATATAGGGTTTCACTTATGGCACCTGAAGTTAAGATCTGTTGAAGTTACCAAAGCATCTCTCTACCTCTATTTTTATCGTAGATCGGCAGGGTTGTCAACCTTGCGTTGGTCTCGAGCTGACCAATATTTCAACCAATGCGGGCCATCATCGCCTCCATTTCGTTAATCCGCTCCCGAGCATCGCTCCGCTCCTCAACCGCCAACACATCCTCCAGCTTGGCCAGCTGTTTGATCACCTGCTCGAGCTTCTCGGTTTCATCCACCTTCAGCCAGATGCAGCTGGTTTCGCCCTGATCGATGGCCGTGCAGAAAATGCCCTCAAGATTGAAAATGCGGCGGGCAAACAGTCCGCAAATCTGCAGCATGACGCCCGGATGGTTATTGACAGTCAAGCGGAGTATGGCGGTGTTCACGGTTTTGGCCTCCTGTGGTTTGTGCTGATCAGTTCTGTGCATATTCGTCTCCTATCATGGTGGTATTGGCGGCTCCCGGAGGGACCATAGGATAGACCTCCTCTTCGATATCAATCGGCACGTTGATCAGGCAGGGTCCAGGTTGTTGCAGGGCCTGCTGCAAGAGGGCGTCCTGATCCTGCGCGCCCGCCAGATCATAGGCCTGCATGCCAAAGCCGCGGGCAATGGCGGCAAAATCGATCGCAATCCGATAGGAAGAGGCAAAATAGTGCTGCTCGTAAAACAGGCGCTGTTGCTGACGGACGAGGCCCAGGCTCTGGTTGTTCAGCACCACTATTTTGATATTGACCTGTTGCTCAACCGCTGTGGCCAGCTCCTGGATGTTCATTTGCAGGCTGCCGTCGCCGCTGAAACAGATTACTGGCCGCTCGGGAAAAGCCAGGGCCGCTCCAATAGCGGCAGGCAGACCAAAGCCCATGGTGCCGAGTCCGCCGGAGGTGAGCAGCTGGCGCGGGTCGATGAAAGGATACGCCTGCGCCACCCACATCTGGTGCTTGCCGACATCGGTACTGATGAAAGCTTCGGGCCCAACCAGATGGGCAACCCGTCGGATCAGGGCAAAAGGACGCCCCTTTGCGAAATCCTGGTCTTGAAAACGTGGGTAATCCTGCTGCAACTGCTGGATGCGACTGTTCCATTGGTGGCGGTCTCGCTGACGCACATGAGGCAGGAGAGCGGCAAAGGCATGCCGGGCATCACCGGTTATCCCTGCATCCACCGAGCGCAATTTCCCGATCTCGCTGGCGTCAATATCAACATGAATGACCTTGGCCCTGGGGCAGAAGGCATTGATCCGGCCGGTCGCACGATCGTCGAAGCGAACGCCGGCGGCAACCAGGAGGTCGCACTCTTCCATGGCCAGGTTGGTGGCCCGACTGGCATGCATGCCCAGCATTCCCAAAGAAAGCGGGTGATCCGAAGGCAGAATACCCAACCCCATGAGGGTCATAACTGTGGGAATGCGGCCCTGTTCGGCCAGCTGCCGGGCCTCGATCGCTGCCCCGGCATGGATGACGCCACCCCCTAGATAGAGCATCGGCCGAGCCGCCTCGTTGATCATCGCCGCCGCCGCTCCGATGGCCTCGGGATCGTCGGCTTGATGCGCCTGCACCTGACCGGGTTCCGGCCAGGATTCGAACTCGACGACTTCCGTCTGCACATCCTTGGGCACATCGATCAATACCGGGCCGGGACGACCAGAACCGGCCAGCTGAAAGGCCTTGGGGAGGATATGGAGCAGATCGGCCGCGCACCGCACCAGATAATTATGCTTGGTGATGGGCATGGACATGCCATAGGTGTCGACCTCTTGAAAGGCGTCGGTGCCGAGTAGGCTGCTAGGCACCTGGCCGGTAATGCAGACCAGGGGCACAGAATCCAGATAAGCATCGGCCAGGGCGGTAAGGATGTTGGTGGCACCAGGGCCGGAGGTAGCAAAGCAGACAGCGGTTTGACCGCTGGAGCGGGCCATGCCCTGAGCGATGAAGCCCGCACCCTGCTCGTGGCGGGCGAGGACGTGGCGGATGCTGGTGCTGGCGGCCAGCGCATCGTACAGGGGCAAGTTGGCGCCGCCGGGAATACCGGCAACGATCCGAATTCCCTGACGTTCCAAATGATGAATGATGATCTGGGCACCGTTGAGTCGGGGCATGGTGTGTTCCTCCTGTGCTGTATTTCGGGTATGGGCAAAAAAAAACCCCCACCGGCTGGCGCCGGCAGGGGTTGTAGTCTCTCTTTAAGATTCTTCCCGCTAAGGCGCCTCGATTCCTGTACGCACCACGACCACCACACTCACGACGAGGAGTGCCAGGGTTGCGAAGATGTTGGCGATACGGGAAGAAGTATTCATATCAGTGGCTTGCCTTACGGAAAAATTATACGCTCAAATAGAGCAATTATTCATTTGATACCTGAAGCACATTTTTTCGTCAAGAAGAATGTTTCTCAAAGTCGTCCCCTCGGAACAAAGAAGTGCACAAGGGCACCTTCCTTAGCCGTTGGTGACCCTATCGCGACTTATTGTCAGCCCCGTTAGGACGCCATTATCAAAGTAAGCAGGGAAGTGAAAAAACAAGTTTGGCCTTAAGGAAGCCTCCTCAATTATCTAGTCGCTTGAGCAACCTGCCGATATTGGGGTGGTCGATGCGCGAAAGACCGAGGGAGCGGGCCATCTCGAGAGCCTGGCGATATTCCCCGCCGGTGATGGCACGACGCAGCTCGTCATATTGAGACGCCCTGCCGCAGGGATGGTACTGAGCCATAATGTTGACGTAGGTGGCGGCAGACAGATGGGTAGCAATGAAGCGGAGGATCTCTTCGGTTTCTCCGAGCATACCCGGCATCAGCAGGTGCCGGACCAGAAGCCCCGAACAGGCGCAGCCATCGGACCCCACCATCAGTTCACCCACCTGACGATGCATGATCATCAGCGCCTCGCGAACCCGCTCCGGATAGTCAGAGGCCTGGGCATAACGGGCCGCAGTCTCCGGCCGCCAGGATTTGAAATCCGGCATGTAGATATCGATAACCCCATCGAGCAAAGCCAGGGCAGTTCTGCTTTCATAGCCGCTGCAGTTGAAGACCAGCGGGATATGGAGACCGTCCGCAATTGCCACAACCAGGGCCTCCAAAATCTGGGGCACCACATGGCTGGGGGTGACCAGATTGATATTGTGGCAACCCATGGCCTGCAATTCGAGCATAATGGCGGCAAAATCGCGGGCATCGACCTCTTGGCCCGCTTCCTCACCTTGGCTGATCTCATAATTCTGGCAGAAACAGCAGTGCAGGTTACAGCCGGCCAAAAAAATAGTACCCGAGCCGTTGGTTCCGACCAAGGGCTGCTCTTCCCCGAAATGAGGGCCGTAGCTGGCAATCCTGGCCTGAGTTCCGATTGCACAAAGGCCGGTCTCGCCGGCAAGACGGTTGACCCGGCACCGCCGTGGACAGAGGGATACAGCGGCTGAGCAGCCGGTGAGCGGTAGCGGCCCGTTGCGAAAGCTGACCGTTGGCGTGGAGGGTGGCGGCGATGGTCATAGTTGCCCGCTCGGCGATGCCAGTGCTATCGGGTTAAGTGAGGGGGGGGTAAAAAAACATTGATCGTGTCTTTAAAATAGAGTGCTCGCATCCTTTTGTCGAGCTTCCCTTATCCTCAAAACCGACAAAAAAAACTCGCCCGAACCCTAGTCCTGCATTATCGTTGTTGTATACCTTCGCTGCCCTGTCCTTAAAGTTGCTCCGGGCAGCTGCAACTCCTACGAGCCATTCGCATGAACCCGAACGATCCCTGCCTGTTACAACCACTGCAAGGGGCACCTGTCATCCCCACGTTTGCCGCAAAACCCTCGGACGCCCCCTGTTGAGGCCCAAAACTGGAACCCCGGTCCGGGGTCAATGAGCGTGCAGGCTACACGATCTGTTCCTATGTCCGGGGCTTCATCGAAACACCAATCGGTCCGGTACCGCAGGTGGCCACCACCCCCAGCTTCCGCGATTTCTGCGGGACGGCCGGAGCCCGGATCGGGATCATCCGCCGCAAGTACAAGGTTGCCCCCGGCCTCTATGCGGTGGGCACCCCGGGTCCAGAATCACCCGTCCTGGTTACCGCCAACTATAAGCTCTCCTTTGATGCCCTGCGCCTGCAATTAAGCGGTGTCGATGCCTGGCTCCTGGTCCTCGACACCAGGGGAATTAATGTCTGGTGTGCGGCCGGCAAGGGTACCCTTTCGACCGAAGAGGTAATCCGGAGTGTCGAGCATTCTCGGCTGACTCTCATGGTCAGCCACCGGGAACTGGTGCTGCCGCAACTCGCAGCCACCGGAGTAACGGCTCTGGAGGTCAAACAGAGATGCGGCTTTAAAGTCTTCTTCGGTCCCGTCCGGGCTGCTGACCTCCCCACCTATCTCCAGCTGGGAAAACAATGCAATGAAACCATGCGCGAAGTCACCTTTACCTTGCCGGAACGGGCAGTGCTGATCCCGGTCGAACTGTTTCTGCTGGCCAAGCCCTTACTGATAACCCTGGTGCTGGTGTTTGTGCTCTCCGGCATCGGGCCCTCCCTGTTTTCGCTGAATGCGGCCCTGCATCGTGGCCTGACCCTGCTGACGGCCACACTGCTTGGCATCTTCGGGGGTGCGGTGCTCATGCCACTGCTGCTGCCCTGGCTGCCCGGTCGGCAATTTTGGATAAAAGGCGTGCTGGCCGGGCTGGCAGCAGCCGTCATCTCCTGGCTACTGCCAGCTGCCGTGCACAACCTGCCGGAACAGCTGGCCCTTTTCCTTTGGATGATGACACTCAGCTCCTATCTGGCCATGAACTTTACCGGATCAACCCCCTTCACCTCGCCAAGCGGTGTTGAATACGAAATGCGGCGCGGTATCCCGGTGCAGATCGCCGCAACCTGCCTGACCATTGTTCTGTGGATGAGCAGTCCCTTTTTCTGATACGGAGAGAGCATGCACGGATATCGATATATTGAAGGGACGGCGACCCTGGAAGTCGACCGACAACGCTGCGTCGGCTGCGGCCTGTGTGCAGAGGTCTGCCCGCACCGCATTTTTGCGCTCTCGGCTGAAGGGTTGGAGGTTAAGGACTACGATCTCTGTATGGAGTGCGGGGCCTGTGCCCGCAATTGCCCGGCACAGGCCATCACCGTCTCGCCCGGGGTGGGTTGCGCAGCCGCCCTGCTCGCCCCCCTGGTAAACCGGCTGCTTGGAAGGAAGGTGTTTTCAGGTTGCTGTTAAACCAGTCTTAGCAAACCCCTTCCTGCAGACTGCTATTCTTCCGTTCCCGTTTCCTGCATCCCCCTGAGCAGGGCCTGCAACCCGATGGCCTGGAGCACAGTCAAACATTCATCGTGGTGATAGAAACCGGCCATGACCGCCGCGAACTGGGTGGCGAGAAAGAGCACATCGGTATCGGTCTCCTTCTCAAACAAACGCCGGCAGGCGGCTATATCGTCAGTTTCTACCGCACCAAGAATTTCATTGAGCCAATCGAGCTGACTCTCCTCAAAATGAAACTCCACCATGGCCTGGGCATACATTGAGAAAATAGCGGCACGGTGGTCAAAAATAGTATCCAAATCGTTCTGCTCGGCCGCCTCCAGCACATCGCCAATTTCCACAAGTAATTCTTCCATGTCGCTGTTTTCTTCTGTCATTGTTTACATCTCCTTGTCATGTATAAATAGGGGAGAATCCCCACTTGCTGCACCTGTCAGCGATCTGCGAGGCCAAGCCAAAACTCCAAAGGGAACCTGAAACCCTGACCGGTTGTTCTCAAATCGCGACACAGGGCTCGCAGGAATCCAGACGACAGTTCCACGACCTCAGGTGATCAGCTCTCCCGCCACCCTAATTTGTTGCCGAGACGGCACAACCTGCTGGGACTGGATGGCTGTGATGGCCACGGTATTGACGATATCCGGCACCAGACAGCCCCGACTGAGATCGTTGACCGGTTTATTGAGCCCCTGCAGGATGGGGCCGATGGCCACTGCCCCTGAACTGCGTTGCACCGCTTTGTAGGTATTGTTGCCGGTGTTGAGGTCCGGAAAAATAAAGACACTGGCCCGACCCGCCACCTCACTCTCCGGCATTTTCTGGCTACCGACGGTTACGTCGATGGCGGCATCGTACTGAATCGGTCCGTCAATTTTCAATTCCGGCCAGCGGTTTTGGGCAATGCGCACGGCCTGTCGGACCCGTTCGACATCCTCGCCCTCTCCGGAAGAACCACTTGAATAGGAAAGCATGGCCACAATCGGTTCAATATTGAACATGGCGGCGGTTTCCGCTGAACGGATGGCTATTTCGGCCAATTCCTCGCTGTTCGGATTGGGATTGACAGCGCAGTCACCATAGACCAAGACCCTGGTCTCCAGACACATAAAAAAAACACTGGAAACCACCAGGACATCGGGACGAGTACGGATCAGCTGGAAGGCAGGAAGAATGGTATGCTGGGTCGTGTGGGCAGCACCTGATACCATGCCGTCCGCCAGATCCTTGTGGACCATCATGGTCCCGAAATAACCGACATCGCTGATGGTATCACGGGCGCGATCCCTGGTCATCCCTTTATGCCGACGCAACTGAAAGAGGGTTTCGATAAACTCATCGCGCAGGTTCGAGCTCTTCGGATCGACAATGGCCACATCCTGCAGTTTCAAGCCCAAGGCCGCCGCCCGGTTGCGGATGCTTCGTTCCTCACCGAGCAGGGTCAGATCGACCACTTCCCGGGCGCGGAGGATCTCCGCAGCCCGCAGAATCCGCTCATCACTGCCTTCGGGGAGAACGATGTGCTTGCGATCGGACCGAGCCCGCTGGAACAGCGAATACTCAAACATCAACGGCGACATGGTGGTGGAAACGGTTTGAATAACCTGCTGCTCCAGCCCGTTGCTGTCGATATGACTCTCAAAAACACCCAACGCCCGGGCAATTTTTTGTTCGTTATGCGGCAGCAAGATACCCCTGACCTCACCGGCACGCATGGCTTCCCGGTAGGTATCGCCAGGAACGATGTAAATCGGCAAGGCTAGGTCGTCGATGCCGTCCAACATCCGGACCATGGAGGGACTCGGTTCCAGGCCACCGGTGAGCAACATGCCGACCGGTGAAGGATAATTACGCGAGGCAATGGCGCCCAGGGTAGCGAAAATTATATCAGGCCGGTCCCCCGGAGTGACGACCAGATCGTCCTGTTCGATAAAATCGATGTAATTGCTGGAACTCATCGCCGCCACCTTGATGGCATGGACATCACGCTGCAGACCTGTCCGCGGACCGCTGAAATGACGGGCTCCGAGGGTAACAATGATTTCTTCCATGGTCGGCATACTGAACCCTTCCATCTCCGGCAGGAAATCGAGGCGATAGCTTTTCCCCTGATGGGCGCGACGGATTTCGGCTGCAGCGGTCACCAGAAGGGCCGGATCGATCCGGTTGATAAAGATAGCCAGCAACGGACACTGGTACTGTTCGTAGAGCTTTTCGGCAACCCGGATGTTTTCAAGTATTTCAAGAGAGGTACGATTCCGTCCGTTGGCGACGTGCAGGGTCGGCGTTCCCAGTTCGCGGGCAATACGGATACTGATATCGTAGTCAAAAGCCTCGGACATGTTGACAATGGTAGGACCTTCGCAGAGGAGAAAATCGCACTTCTTCCGGACCTCGCTGTATTTTTGAACGATTTCACGAAACAGGCGCTGCTCCTCGCCATCTGCGATCAGAGTGCGCGCCTCATCGTGGCTGATGCCCGACATCTCCTCAAAGGTCAGGCCGATATTGTAACGTTGTTTGATGAGATCGATATCGTTATCATGAGTCCCGTTGCCGGGAATGATCGGTCGAAAAAAACCGATTCGGTCGATCCGTCTGGACAGCAATTCCATGACCCCGAGGGTAACGACCAGTTTGCCGCTTTCCTTTTCAAGGTTGGCGATATAAAGACTGTCGGCCATGCGTTCTCCATTGATAAGAGCCTGTTAGTAAAGGTACAACTTGCACATCTATGATAGTTGAGTGCTCACTACAACGCAAGCAAAGTCAACCTGGTCACGACCATCAAGGTTGACAAAGGCCAAAAACCTGGCTTTGAAACGTTCACGGGAGTGATCTGCAAAACCAACTTAGTTTTTCACTTCATATTACCATCGTCAAATAGAATTTATCGCAGCAAAAATCACCCCCTACTTTTTCTAGAAAATCTGCGGCGCAGCTTGTCTGAAATGGCAACAAGAATTCTTCTCATACCGGCAGTACCCCCTTAACAACCCGGTCCTGAGACAGAATACAAATTTTTATATCATGAAGACTCTGTTACGACACGCTGTAGGATATTGAAAGAGGTTCAGTGGGAGTGCATGGTCCTGCAAGCCGTCTAGACTGAATGGCGAATCATTTTTCGCTCCTGGAAGCGGAAAATTCGGGGATAAATGGCAATAAACGCTATAAAAACCTCAATTTTGTTCATTGACACTATTTTCCTTCTCATTTATAGTCACCGCTACATTGAGGAAAGACCATAACATACAGACAAAATCAACAATATTGAGCAGAAACAGGAGGAGGTGAATTTATTTAGGGGTACGAAGTACAATGCTGCAAGCAGTCAAACAAAACTTTTAATAAGGGGGAGTGCATAAATGTCTCAAACACAAACTACTTTTCCAAGATGGATTCCATTACTTGGAGGTCTTTTAGGCAGCACCACTTGTGGTTTACTGTTGTACGCGTTTAGTGTTTTCATTAAGCCTCTACAGACCCAGTTCGGCTGGACTGTTCCTGAGGTTGCCATGGCCTACGCGCTCATCTGTCTTATCTTCGGCCTGGTGACCTTTCCCGCCGGTCGCTTGAGCGACAAGCTCGGTCCGAGAAACGTCGTGCTCATCGGTGGACTCGTCATGGCCTTCGGCTTCTTCATGGTTTCCACCATCACCCCACCTGATCCTGCTGTGGTTAAAGCTGGCGGCGATGCACTCAAGGCTGCCAACAGAACACCGTTGTATCTCCTCTATCTTTATTATGGCGTCATCTGTGGTTTAGGCGGCGGTTGCGTCTATCTGCCACCCATTGCCACCGCACCAAAATGGTGGCCAGATAGAAGGGCCTTGGCTACCGGCTTTACTGTTGTCGGCCTGGGACTTGGATCTTTTATTATGGCTCCGCTGGCAACCGGTATGATCAACTATTTCGGTAGCGCTCTGCCCGTCTTCAAATATGTCGGTATGGCCATGGGTATCATGGTAGTTGTTGCCGCTTTCTGCCTGAAGATACCGCCGGTCGGCTACAAACCGGCAGGCTGGAATCCGCCCGCTGCTGCCACTGGCACCGGCGCACCTAAGGCCACCCGCGACTTCACCTATGAAGAAACCAAAAAATCTCCGCAGTTCTGGCTGCTCTGGCTGGCTTACTTCTGCGGCTCTTTTGCCGGCCTCATGGTAATCGGCCTGATTGCAAAGCATGGTATCGATGCCATGTCCCTTGCCTACAAAGCCAAAATGGGCCTTGCGGCGACAGCGGCAATCCCTGCGGATGAACTCAAAAAGATTTCAATGGCCGCAGCCGGTGCCCCCAGCATGCTGGCGGTCTTCAACGCAGCGGTACGCATCATGATCGGTCCGCTAGCCGACAAAATCGGAACCAAGAAAATCTTCATAACCTTGTTTATCCTGCAAGCTGGCGCCATGGTCATGCTGTTTCCGGCAGGTAATACAGCAGCACTGTTGGCAGCATGCGCAGGTTTGATCGGCTGGAACTACGGCGCCATGTTCACACTGTTCCCGGCCACCCTGCTGGGCTACTACGGTCCGACCGCACAGGGCTCCAACTATGGTCTGCTGTTCACCGCCTGGGGCGTCGCCGGTTTCTGCGGCCCCTACTTCGGTGGCAAGATCCAGGCTTCGACCGGTTCCTTCTTTGTGCCGTTCATGATTGCTGCAGTCGTTATGGCTGTTGGTGTTATCATTCTCGCCACCCTGAAAGCACCTGAGAAGCAACACGCATAAATCAACTGGCTTGATTTGTTGATGTCCTAAGCGGGGCGTTCCGGGAAACCGGGATGCCCCGCTTTCTTTCAGGCCACGACTTGAATCGCCCTAATTGCCAGCACCTTTTCTCTTCAGACGAAGCGGGGTGCCATAAGCATCGAATACCACTTCAATCCTCGGAATAGAGATCCTCCACCCTTTTCCTGTCCCCCCTCCCGACTCCTTGCCAACATTCTTGCTCGATCTTCCATTACAATTCTAGCCGCCGAATTTTTCTTGACAGAGGGTGCCGTTAAAGTGTACATAAAAAACCGACTGAGCACTCAGTCTAATTTATATCAGGAAAACCCATGACCAAAAAAGACGCCATTCTCCAAGCCGCCACGTTCCTGTTCGCACGAAAAGGATACAAAGATACCGCCATGGGCGAGCTGTCCAAAATGACTGGCGCGGCCGAAGGCACTATATTCTATCATTTCAAGAACAAGCAGGAGATATTTCTCGTCATTCTGAGAAACCTGAAAGATGACATACTGCCCGAGTTTGAACGGTATCGAAAGGTTGAAACTGAAAAGACGGGACTCGACATGGTCGAGGAATCCATCTCTTTTTATCTTTATATGACCAAAACTAGAGAGAATCTTTTTTCCATCCTCCATCAGCGCTACCCTTACGAACTGGCGGAAAGCAACCCTGAGTGCCGGGACATTCTCGAGGCGATTTACAACTGTTTTGTCGATATTTTTGAAAGCGCAATCATCAGTGGTCAGCGCGACGGTTCTATAGGTGATGTCCCGGCGAGAAAATCAGCGCTCATTGTTTTTTCGATGGTCGACAGCATGGTCCGTTTCCGGATGAATAATCTTTACGATGTCGACGCGCTCTACAACGAGTTAATTGAATCCTGCCGACGGATGCTGGAAAATAGGAACAGTAACTAAAACGATACTCTCTGACAAGGCCCCAACAATGTTCCCCAGGCGGAAATACTCGCACGGTGAAAAATATACTAAACTGCTTGCTCCACAACAACCCACTGAACAAACTGAGGTGAGACGAACAGCATGATCAAACGTATTTTTCCTTTTCTCGACTGGTTTTCCGGCTACAACCTGGCCTTGTTCAAGGCTGATGGCATTGCCGGCCTAACCGTGGCCCTGGTGTTAATTCCTCAATCTATGGCCTATGCGCAATTGGCTGGCCTGCCGCCCTACTATGGCCTCTACGCCTCTTTTCTTCCGCCGATAATTGCCTCACTCTTCGGGTCGAGCCGGCAGTTATCCACCGGGCCGGTTGCGGTGGTCTCGCTGATGACTTCGGCTTCATTAGAACCGCTGGCAACGGCTGGCAGTGAGGGGTATATCGCCTACGCTATCCTCCTCTCCCTGATGATCGGCCTGTTCCAACTCAGTCTCGGGATCCTGCGACTGGGCCTGGTGGTCAACTTTCTTTCCCATCCGGTCGTCAACGGTTTCACCAACGCTGCAGCCATTATTATCGCCACCTCCCAACTTTCCAAGATGTTCGGAGTCAATGTCGATAATGCCCCGCATCATTACGAAACCATTATCCGCACTGTCGAATCCGCCCTGCAGTATACCCATTGGCCGACCTTGTTCATCGGAATCCTCGCCCTGGCGATCATGGTCGGTTTGAAACGGGTTGCGCCCAAGGTTCCCAACGTCCTTGTGGCGGTTGTGGTCACCACCAGCATCTCCTGGATGATTGGCTTTGAACACAATGCGACAGTGGACAGCAAAACCATTCAATCGCCAGCTGCTCTCCAGTTAATCAAGGACTTTAATGACGCCACAAAAGGGGTCTCCCCCCTTGCTGAGGAACGGACTCATGCGGGCAAAGTCTTAGAGGAGATTCGGAAGATGCACAACCCGATCGCCCTGCTTGAGGCCGAACACCAGGACCGGATACTCCAGTCACGCATTGAGGATCTCAAGGACAAGGCCCACACCTACCGGGAAGAACTCAGAAAACTGTTGTTCAAGGCGGCAATTCAGCCGGACAACAGCATCCGGTATTACCCCTTCGACCAGATACCCTCTGATGCAAAAACCGATGGCCGCACCTGGCGGCTTAAGGTGGGCAACAAGGCCCTGACAACCGACAAAATAACCTTGACCGGCGGCGGCGAGGTAATCGGCGTTGTCCCGAAGGGATTACCCTCCCTGACCGTTCCTAAAATTGACCTTGGAGTTATGCTCAAACTGTTCCCCTACGCCGCCATCATCTCCCTACTAGGATTCATGGAGGCCATCTCGATTGCCAAGGCTATCGCCGGCAAGACCGGACAGCGTATTGATCCCAACCAGGAACTGATCGGTCAGGGTCTGGCCAATATTCTCGGCTCCATCGGAAAAAGCTACCCTGCCTCCGGTTCCTTTTCCCGTTCAGCGGTTAATTTGCAGGCCGGGGCAGCTACCGGCATGGCCAGCGTCTTTACCAGCCTGGCCGTCGTTATATCCTTGATGTTTTTCACGCCACTGCTTTACCATTTACCGCAATCAGTCCTCGCTGCTGTCATCATGATGGCAGTCATTGGCCTGATCAACGTTTCCGGTTTTATTCATGCATGGCGGGCGCAATGGTATGACGGACTCATCTCTATCCTGGCATTCATCTGCACCCTCTGGTTTGCACCCCATCTCGACAAAGGCATAATGCTGGGAGTGGTGCTCTGCCTGCTGGTTTTCCTCTACAAAAACATGCGGCCAGTGGTCACCTCCCTGTCTCGGGACCAGACCCAGACCTTGCGTTGTTCCACGATGCTTGGTCTTCAGGAATGCAAATATCTTTCGATCATCCGTTTTGAAGGGCCGCTGTTTTTTGCCAATGCCAGCTATCTTGAGGATAAAATTTCCGATCTGATGCTGTGTAAGCTCACCCTCCGTCATATCTTGATTGCTGCCAACGGCATCAATGATATTGACGCCTCCGGGGAAGAAACGTTATCTTTGCTGGTCGATCGAGTCCGTAGCGCCGGTATCGACATCTCGTTCAGCGGCATCAATGACACGGTCATGCGGGTCCTTGAGCGGACCCACCTTTCCAACAAGATTGGCGTAGACCACATTTACATTACGTTGGAGGACGCCCTGCAACAGATCCATCCATTGATCCATACCGAAGAAGAAATGAATGTCTGCCCCTTGAAGGTTACCGCGCAACCAAAGATCATCCACCCATAGGAGAGGATTCCCATGTCTGTGATTACTATATTTAATGCCCTCTATTGCAATGAAGACCAGATTATCCAGCAGTTGATCGAAAAAACAGGATACCGTCTTGTCAACGACAACGAAGTGGTGGCCTTGGCGAGTAAACTCTCAGGAATCGCCCCTGACAGGATTGCCCGGGCCTTTTCGGCAAAAACCTCGTTGTTCAACCCCTTTACCCATGAAAAAGAACGATCTGTCGCCTACCTTAGGCTTGCTGTCGCCGAGATCCTACCCCAGGACAAACTAGTGATTGCAGGATTCTCCAGCCATCTTGTTCCGTCGATTATCTCCCATGTCCTTAGGATATGCCTGATCGCGGAAATGAACAGCCGTATCAGCCTGGCCCAGTCGCTCCCCAAGACAATCCAAAAAAGTGACGAGGACCGGGCCGCCTGGACTACACAGCTCCTCCAGAACACCGACCCCTGGGATCCGACCCTGTACGACATTATCATCCCCACTGACAAGATTGCAGTGAAGGAAAGCATCCATTTGATCCTCAGCAACCTCCAAGCCGATGTTCTCAACCCTACCGAGGCATCACTTGCAGCCTTGGCCGATTTTCAAATCCAGGCGAGGGTACAGGTCACCCTTGCCCTGGAAGGCCATGAGGTCGGAGTCAGTGTTACTAATGGCGCAGTGAACCTGACCATAGAAAAAAATGTGCTGATGTTGAGCCGGCTTGAGCAGGAACTGCATGAGATCGTAGCCAAAGTTGATGGGGTCAAATCGGTGTCCACCCAGGTGGGAAAGAATTTTCACCAAGCGGATATCTATCGAAAAATTGATTTCCAAGCGCCTTCCCGCGTCTTACTGGTGGATGATGAGCGCGAATTTGTCCAGACCTTGTCGGAAAGACTGCTGCTCCGGGATATGGGCTCAGCAGTCGCCTACGATGGTGAATCAGCCCTGCAGATGTTGAGCGAAGATGAACCGGAAGTCATGATCCTTGACCTGAAAATGCCCGGCATTGACGGCATGGAGGTTCTGCGGCGAGTCAAGGAAACGCAACCTGAGATCGAAGTGATTATCCTCACCGGGCACGGCAATGAAACCGACAAGGAGACCTGCATGCAGTTGGGGGCCTTTGCCTACCTGCAAAAACCCGTCGATATCGACATCCTCAGTGAAACCATGAAAAAGGCCAATGAAAAAATCCAGCTGCGGAAGCTGGAGAAAGGTACGTGAGGAAATTCATCCCGACCAGTGAGATGCCAACTTGACAGTGCCGACAGACGCTGAGGGAGCTTTGTTCCCTCGCCTGTCGGTAGCGTAAAAAATCGATTTCGTGCAGCCCCAGTGGGTTGAGTGTTACCAGACCCCACCTGAGGGAGGAGGCCAGAATGTTTTTAAAGCGATATAAACCCCGGTTCCTCGATTATCATGATCAGGCATCTGGCCTCTATAAATCGCTCTTTAATTTCAGGTTGCTGTGGCGGCAGTCCATTGCCATTACCCTGGCTGTGGCCCTTTTGCCGCTGCTCGTCCTAGCGGTTATTGATTATAATATCAGCAAGCAGGCTATAGAATCCGAGGTTCTCCTGCGGACGGCTCGCCTTGTATCCAATGCGCGACGGACCCTGACCTCCTATCTGGATGAGCGTAAATTCGCCCTTAACTTCCTCATCCTCGACAATACCTACGACCAATTGTTCGACGAGCAGCGGCTCAAACAACTGCTCGAAAATCTCAGAAGCGGATTGGGAGAGTGGTCCGAACTCGGCGTCATCGACCACAACGGCATCCAGCGCAATTACGCTGGCCCCTATCCGTTGAAGAACATGGACTACAGCAAGCAGGATTGGTATAAAAACCTCAACTACACCGACCCGGATTCCTACCGTGACCACATCTCGATGCGTTCCAACATCAGCGATGTCTTTCTCGGTTTCCGGAACACCCCCCATCTAGTTATCTCCGTGCTCCACAGCAACCCCTTCGGGCTGGAGTGGTTGCACTATATCCTCCGGGCCAGCCTCGATATCGACCGACTCAGCGCCATCTTGTCCCAGCTTGAGCTCGAAGGCAAAGGCGACGCCTTCCTGATCAACAAAGAGGGGACTCTGCAGACTCCGTCACGCAATTACGGCGGTGTCCTGGAAAAATACCCCCTCCCTGTGCCGGCTTTTTCCGAACACACCCAGGTCATCGAAAAGACCGACCAGCTGGGCCATCAAGTCATTATCGGTTATGCGTATATCACGGGTACACCATTCATCCTCATGGTGATCAAGCAGAAGCAGCACCTCATGAAATCCTGGTATGACACAGGCGCCAAAATTTTAATTTTTCTCATTGGCTCGATTCTAATCATCGTAGGAGTAGTCATCGGTATCTCCACCTATCTGGTTAACAGCATTTACCAGGCGGACCAGAAACGGGTTGCGACGCTGCACCAGGTTGAATACGCCAACAAGATGGCCTCAATCGGCCGACTCTCGGCAGGAGTGGCTCACGAGATCAACAATCCGCTGGCGATCATCAATGAAAAAGCCGGATTGATCAAGGATCTCTTCACCTTTCGCCAGGAATACGCAGGCGACAATCGTCTCATCGGCCTGGTTGATTCCATTATCAGTTCAGTGGATCGTTGCGCGACTATCACCAGGCAGTTGCTCAATTTCGCAAGAAACATCCAGGTCAGCGTTCAAAAGGTCAACCTGAAACATATCGTGGCCGATGTCCTCGAATTCCAAGCCAAGGAAGCCGGTTATCGCAGTATAACGATTGCGGTGGACATTCCTGATGAAATCCCTGAATTTATTAGTGACCGGGGCAAGCTGCAGCAGATCTTCATCAATCTGGTCAACAACGCCTTTGCCGCCATGAAGGATGGCGGCAGGCTCGAAATCAGCAGTCACATAAGCAGCGACGGCCAGACTCTGATCATCACGGTCAAGGATAATGGCTGCGGCATCCCGCACGAAAACATCGAGAAGATCTTCGAACCGTTCTTCACCACCAAAAGCGGGAGCGGGGGTACCGGCCTGGGGCTCTCAATCACCTACGGGTTGGTCAAGGAAATCGGCGGCACGATCGACATTGAAAGCGCTATTGATCAGGGAACGACCTTTGTCATTACCTTGCCGCTTGAATATCATGCACACAAAGGAGAAACAAATGCGCGTATTACTGGTTGATGATGAGGAAGAATTGGTTTCGACCCTGGCAGAACGACTGGCCATGAGAGGAATCACGGCCTCATGGGTGACCGGTTACCGTGCCGCTCTCGACCTTGTCGAACACGAACCCTTCGATATCGCCTTACTCGATGTCAGGCTCCCGGAAATGAATGGCCTGGAATTGAAACGACTGCTGGAAGTCAAGCACCCTTCCATGAAATTCATCTTTCTCACCGGCCATGGCTCTGAAGAAGATTTCAATGCCTGCTCTGCGGAAAGCGGCAAGCAATTCTACCTGATCAAGCCGGTACAGATTGAGGTGCTCATGGCCAAACTCAACGAAATCTTTCAACAGTAAGGAGTGCTCCCATGATCAGATTTCAAGGTACTGCCAATACTCTCGGCTTGTTGTTTTGCGGCACAATGACAGCGTCCATGTCCCATGAAATCAAGAATGCTCTGGCCATTGTCAACGAAAATGCCGGGTTGCTGGACGATCTGATCCTGCTGTCGGAAAAAGGGCGTCCCTTGAACCCCGAACGACTCAAAACCCTAGCCGGCGATATCCGCCGCCAGGTGCAACGTGCCGACAGTATTGTCAGCAGATTGAACCGCTTCGCCCATAGCGCTGGACAACCAGTCACCACTACGGATATAAAAGAAATACTCGAATTCACAGCAGCTCTTGCAGCCCGCATGGCCGCCATGAAAGGGGTCACCATTACTGTTGCCGATACCGCGATCCTGTTGCAGGCCCGTCCTTTTATTGTCGAAAATCTGCTCTGGCTCTGTCTCAAACATCTCTTTTCAATGAGCACAGGCAATCAAACCGTGCAACTCGGGGCAGAAACCGCCGACAGCCATGTTGTCATCTGGCTACAATTTGACGAGGGAGTAGCGGTTGAGGAAATCGGCAAATTGGCCACGCAAGAAGGGCAACCGCTGATCGTCGCGCTTCAGGCTGACGTGAGCGTTGATGCCCAACGCCACCTGATCCGATTGACCCTGCCCAAAAAATTCGAAGAATAAACGTCACAATGACATAACGGCACAAAAGAAACCAAGGAGGATACGATGTCCGTACAGGTGTTGTTGATTGACGATGACCAGGATTTTCTCGATATTTTATCTGAGCGTCTGATGATTCGTGATATGGACGTGACCACCGTCTCTTCCGCCGCCGAGGCTTTCACTCTGGTGGCGAGCAGACCTTTTGACGTCATCATCCTCGACTTGCAGATGCCGGAAATCGATGGCCTGCAGGCATTAGAGAGGTTCAAGGCGATCAATGCCGATCTCCAGGTCATCCTCCTTACCGGTCACGCCACCGTGGCGAAAGGAGTTCAGGCCATGAAACTTGGCGCTGCTGATGTCCTCGAGAAGCCGGTTGATATCCGGGTACTGACGGAAAAAATCAAAAAAACACAGCCGCAGGCAACATCCGGGCAGAGAAGCGGGGAGCAAAACACCACCGTACCCTCTTCGGACCGAGGCCTGAGCGGGAATCTCTCCCGGCTCATCCAAAGTATTCAGAAACGATTTAAGAAGAATTGACATCCCCCCGCAGCCTCTGCAGAAGCAGGGCATGAAGAAAGAACCATTACGAGAGGTATGTTGCTGTGCAATCAATTAGAAAAAACCTGACAGGGCCAGAAGCCCTACAGATCTTGCTTGACGGAAATAAACGATTCGTGGCCGGCGAGTTGGAGCACCCCAATCATTGTGAAGAATCGAGGAAGGGACTCGTTTCCGGGCAGGAACCTTTTGCGGTTATCCTGGCTTGTGCGGATGCCCGTGTCCCGCCTGTCAATATTTTTGACCAGGGACTTGGTGACCTGTTTATCGTGCGAGTAGCCGGAAATATCATCAATGATCAGATCCTCGGAAGCATTGAATACGCGGTATCCCATTTGCACGCCCCATTGGTTATGGTGATGGGCCATGCCTCCTGCGGGGCAGTCAGTGCCGTGGCGCAAGGAGTGAAATTGCATGGACATATTGCCAGCCTGACCCCCCCCATAGATGCTGCCCTGAAAAAGGTCAAGGGGCTCGCAGGCTGTTGGATGGATAATGCCACCAAAGAACTGGCCCTCTGCACGGCAAAGAAAATTTCCGAATCCGAGCCGATAATGGCTGACCTGGTGCAGGAAGGCAAGGTTACGGTCGTGGCCACTTATTACAATCTTGACACTGGGGAAGTATCTGTCCTTTCCTGATCAAGGAGACGAGGAATTCTACCCTCGTCTGGCAACACCAGGCCACACAAACGGATGTTGATGTTGACTTGCAGCATCCTGGATTACTATTTCCTCTTCTTTGGTGTTTCTGGCCGACGGGCCGGGTGCACGGTTCCCTTGCCAGGAATTGAGCCCGTGAGCAAGGCCTTCTGCCGCTCGCGGCCTTCAACCCTTTTCTCGACAAAGCAGGGAGCGTTAGTGAACGGATTGATCTCGGTCCAGTACATCAGCGTCGACCAAGTCGAGGGGGTGGGCGTAAACAGTTGAATCTGGCGAGGCAGAATGTGCAGTTCCTTCTTGACGAAGGCAAGCAGTTCCTCCATGGCCTCCAGGGTGCAGCCCGGATGGGCGGCAATCAGGTAATACGTCAGATATTGTTCCAATCCCTCCTCTCGCGTCAGTTGGTTAAATGACTGACGGAAGCGGAGCAGTTCATCCGTACCCGATTTCCCCATGGCCTCAAGAACCGAGGCGTTACAGTGTTCCGGAGCAATTTTCATCTGGCCGGAAACATGATGGCGGATCACTTCCCTGAGATAAGCCAACCCGTTTTTGCGGTCCGCAATAATCATGTCGTAACGGATGCCCGAGGCAACCGCGATCTTTTTGATATTCTTGATCGTGCGCAGTCGTTGCAGCAGACCGATGAGCGGGCCATGATCAATCTTCAGATTCGGGCATATTTTCGGAAACAGGCAGCGTTTGTCCCGGCAGACCCCCTTGGTCGCTTTGCGGGTGCAGTCAAAACCGTACATATTGGCGGTGGGGCCACCAACATCGGCAATGGTACCTTTAAAGGCCGGATGGACAGCAATGGCCTTGGCTTCACTGACAATGGAGTCGATGCTGCGGTTCTGGATGGTGCGACCCTGATGCACGGCAATAGCGCAGAAATTACATTCGCCGTAACAGCCACGGTGGGTGGTGAGGGCAAAACGGATGGTATCGAGTGCGGTTACCTTGCCCGCCTGACGATGCGAGGGGTGGAGGTCGCGTTCAAAATCGAGGGCATGGATGGCATCGAGTTCCGGGGTGGTAAGCGGCGGTTGCGGCGGATTATGGACAAGGAAGCGGTTATCCTGCTGTTGCACCAGGATGCGTGCCGTCACCGGATCGTTATTCTCGTAGAAGACCCGGAACATTGAGGCAAAGGCATCCTTATTGGCCGCCGTCACCGGGTAAGGAGCCAGGACCAGGGCTTCAGGCGGTGGCGTGGTCGTCGCATAACAGAGCCCTCGAATCGCGATCGGCGACTGTTTCGCGGCCAGGGCCTGGGCCAGTTCAACCACGGCCCTGTCCGCCATGCCGTAGAGCAGGTAGTCGGCTTTGGCGTCAAAGAGGACCGACCGTCGCACCTTATTATCCCAGAAATCATAGTGGGCGATACGGCGCAGGCTCGCTTCGATGCCACCGAGCACCAGAGGCACGGTCTGCTTGAAATGCTGGCGGATCAGATTGGCATAGGCAATGACGGCCCGGTCCGGACGGCGATTATTGAGACCGCCGGGGGTATAATCATCGGTTTTTCGTCTACGGCCGGAAGCGGTGCGATTGGCAACCATGGAATCGATGGAACCACCGGAAACACCCCAGAAGAGCAAGGGTTCGCCAAGCCTGCTGATATCATCGCCTGTACGCAGGTCTGGCTGGGCAATGACCCCAACCCGAAAGCCGTGGTGCAGCAGGAGTTTGCCGACCACTGCGATGCCCATGAAGGGCGAGTCGATATAGGCGTCACCGGTCACCAGGATTATGTCGAGTCGGGGCCAGCCAAGGGCCTCCATTTCCTGCCGGGTGGTAGGGAGAAACATTTTATTCCTGGGAAGAAGGGTTGAGTCGAGCGGCAGCGGAACGACCGGCCAGCCAGCCGGTGGAAAAGGCTGCCTGGAGATTGTAGCCGCCGGTGTCGGCCTGAAGGTCGAGCAGTTCGCCGGCAAAATAGAGGCCCTGCACCAGCCGGGACTCCATAGTGCGGGGATTGATCTCGGCGGTATCGACACCACCGGCCGTGACTATGGCCTCGGCCAGGGGTCGGTACCCGGTGACCTGTAGACGAAAATTTTTCAACCAGAGGCGCAGGCGCTTGCGTTCGTCCGCCCGGATGCCCCCGGCAAGACGATCCGGTCCCATCCCGGTCTGCTCGAGAGCCACGGTGATCATCTCCTCGGGCAATAGCCCACGGAGCACGCTAGCGAGGGATTCGGTTCTCCGTGTTTCGAAATCGCGCAAGAGACGGGCGTCGAGTTTCTTGTCATCCAGGGCGGGTTTGAGATCAAGAAAGAGTGTAACCTCCTGCCCAGCGCGCAGGGCATCGACGACCCGGCCACTGAGGGTGAGGATCACCGGACCGCTCAAGCCAAAATCGGTGAAGGCGAGTTCACCGAAGGCCTCTTCCCTTTTCTTGTTGTCGATGAACAGCCGTACCAGAATGTTACGCAGTTGCAGACCCGCCATTCGTCCCGCGCAATCGCCGGCAGTAACGAGCGGCACCAAAGCGGGGCGGACCGGCACGAGGCGATGGCCCGCCTGCTCGGCCAGCCGGTAACCGTCGCCGCTCGAACCAGTGGCCGGATAGGAGGCCCCGCCGGTGGCAAGAATGAGGCCGCCGCAGGCAATTCGCTTGCCACCGCAGGACGACACGCCGACGAGGACGCCTTCTTCAATCAGGAGGTTATCGACCGGGGCTCCAGTGGTTATCCGGACACCACACTGATGCAGCCACTCTTCGAAAACAGCCAGTACCTCCGGAGCCTTGCCCGAAGCGGGGAAAACACGGCCGCCGCGTTCAGTGACCAGGACTAGGCCGCGTTCCTCAAAAAAATCGAGGAGCTCCGGGGTGAAAAATCGATGAAAAGCCTGGCGGAGAAAAGGGCCACTCGGTCCGAAATGGGTGAGGAATTCGGTAAGGGGCGCAACATTGGTCAGATTGCATCGCCCCTTGCCGGTGATGCACAATTTTCTGCCCGGGCGTTTCATCTTTTCCAGCACAAGAACACTCGCCCCGCACACAGCCGCCTGCCCGGCCGCCATCAATCCAGCTGCCCCACCACCCACTACCAGGAGCTGTTTACCAGCCGTCTGTTCTCTGTTCTTCATCATGGAAGTGTCTTTATAAGGGGGTTGGGAAAGAAAAATGTTGGTTACCGGCAAATCAGGCCAGACTTCTTATACCAACCCACCGGAAAAAACACCACCATCCTCTCTTTTTTCACCAACCCGAGAGCACCGATCATCTATGACACCGGCAACTTTCGGTTTAGCCCGTACCGCGAGGCAACCGGATGCGTCAACGAGACGTTTAGCCGGTCACTGGTATTTGAAGAGTTTGTAGATTGATGAAAAATCAAGAGATTCCATGCCTTCGGCTAGAGCACGAGCAAAGAGTTCCTTGGTCACTGCGCCGGTGAACAGCGGTTGTTGCTGCTCATACGCCAGATCCTGGAGGCAGTGCAGGTCTTTGTAGATCAGACTGTTAGAGAAATGGGCTGAAAAATCCTCAGTCAGCAGTTTATTCCTCTTGGCATTGAGGACTAACGACTGCCCCCCGCCGACATTAAGGATATCAAGAACCGTGGCCTTATCGATGCCAACGTTTTCTCCAAAGGCGACGGTTTCAGCTAAGGTTGCCATAAAGGTGCCAAGGGCGAGATTGTTTATCAGTTTCATTTTTGTCGCCAACCCAGGCGCTTCCAGATGAAACAGATGCTTACCGATTTGAGCCAACACCGGTTCGGCTTTCCTGAAACCTTCTCTCTTACCGCTAACCAGCACCGTCAACGCCCCCTGAGCAGCAGGAATAACACTGCCAAGCACCGGTGCTTCCAGATAGGTTGCCCCTGCCTGCGCACAGAGGTCATGAAAGGCAAGCACATCACGAAAATGGTTAGTGGTGTGGTCGACAATGATTTTACCCTGCAGATCTGTGCTCAGCAGTCCGTTTTCCTGCGTAAAAACGTTGCGCACCGCCGCGCTGTCAAACAGGCAGAGGTGAATGATCTCAGCCCCACGAGCTGCCTCTGCAGGGGACAAGGCGATAACCGCCTGCAGCCCCTCGGTTTTCTCCACCGACCTGTTCCAGACCGTCAACGAGTGCTGGCAATCGATGAGTCTGCTGGCGATTGCCTTGCCAAGATGGCCGAGACCAATAAATCCAATCTGCATAAACGCTCCCTTATTGCTTCATTGTTTTTTAACTATCGCCAGGGTACTGCCCTCTGGAGAGGGTGAGCAATGTGCACCAGGCAAACACCCTTCTCATTTCCAGGCTTTCTGCTTCTTGATCAGGAGATACCGACCGGTGCCTGTTCCCTGCGATAAGATTCAGCCAGCAGAGAAATATAGTGCACAATTTCCTGCTGCTCGCCACAACGGTGGACGTTGTCGAGAAGCTGCATCATGCAGGCAGGGCAGCCGACAGAAACCGTGTCTGCCTTGGTGCGGTTGATGTCTTCAATTTTTTTGCGACCAATGGTTGAAGAGGTATCATAATGCGACAGCACATAGGAGCCACCGCTGCCGCAGCAGGTGTCGGGCGCTGACATCTCTTTGAAGGTAATGCCGGGAATGGACTTGAGAATCTCGCGCGGTTCGGCAAAAACTTTCATCGTTTTTTTCAGATGGCAGGAATCGTGATAGGTCACGACCCGCTCCACCCGGCCCTTGGGTGGTCGGATTGCGATCACCCGGGTGAGGAAGGTCGAAATGTCATAGGTCCGCTGGGCCCAGTATTCGGCCTTGGGACCGTACACCGGATCAGCAGCCATTATTTCGGTGTAATCATGCTGCCAGGCCCCGCCGCAGGAGCCGCATCCGGTGATCAAATATTCGCAGCCGGTTTTGTCGAAGGTGTCAAGATTGTTGCGGGCAAGAGCCCGGACCGTGTCGATATCGCCATGTACGAGTACCGGAACGCCACAGCAGGATTGCTCTTTGGGGATATGGACTTCAATATCGTTGGCAGTCAGTACCTCGATGAGATCCATGCCGGCATCGGGGTAAAAATAATTGAGTGAGTCACCAGTAAAAAAGGCCACCTTCATCTTAGCGGCGGTCCTGTTGACTTTAACAACAGCAGGCACCCGTTCACGCAGGGGTGTAACATTCAGGCCTGGCATCTGGCGCTCGGCGTCGAAACCAATACCACTGCCCACCAGGGCAAAAGGCGAACGAGGTGAAATAGCCTTGCCGCTCTTGTCGCCCCTGAAAACAAGGGATTGCATGGCTGCGCCCACGCGCAACCCGGCATCGAACAGCTTCGGGTGCTTAAGGGTGGAAAAAATCATCCGTTTCAGCCAGGGCAGGCCGTTCTTCCGTACCAAGGCTGCCCGCAGCGCCAGCATGATCCTGTCAAAATTGACCTTGGTCGGGCAGTTGGTCATGCAGGATTTGCAGACCAGGCAGTTGAACAGCATCTCGGAGACCTGCGGGTCATCGAGCTCTAATTCGCCCTCCAGTACGGCCTCCGCCACCGTTATTTTTGAGCGGGTAACCGCAGTCTCGACCTTGTCCGCACCATATACCGGGCAGACGGCCATGCAGTTGCCGCATTTCATGCACTTGTCGAGTTCCTCGCGGATAATCTCAAGCTCATCGTGATAGGTTTGTTTGGGTCGCATACCCTGGGATGTTTGTGTGGTTGCCATGATCAGACCTCGCGCAGGGGCACCATTTTGCCCGGATTGAGGACATATTCAGGATCAAGCGATTCCTTGATGCTGCGCATCAGGTTCAGTCCGCTCTGGCCCAGTTCATCGCCCAAGTACTTCATTTTGGCAACGCCGATACCGTGCTCGCCAGAGAGGGTGCCGCCAAAACTCAAGGCGACCTGGAAGATTTCATCGACCGCCTTGTGCATGCGGCCCATTTCGTCTTGGTTGTTCTTGTCGCAGAGGATGGTGGGGTGGAGATTACCATCACCGGCATGGCCGAAGGTGCCTAGGGTGAGGTTGTATTTTTTGCCGATAGCCTCGCAGGCAATCAGCATATCAGTGATGCGGCTCCGGGGTACCGTGGCATCTTCGAGAACAACGGTATTGTTGAGCGAAGCCAGAGCAGGCAGAGCATTGCGCCGGGCCGTCCACAACTGGTCGCGTTCCTGATCGGTCTCGGCGGTTTTGAGATCGCCATGGTTGTCGGTAACCACCTGCATCACCGCCTCAGCCTCGGCACGGACTACATCATCAGACATGCCGTCTACCTCGATGAGCAGCAGGGCCTCAGCATCTGTGGGCAAGCCAATATGGGCAAAATCTTCAACCGTCCGGATGGTCATCCGGTCCATGACTTCCAAGGTGGCGGGTATGACCTGAGCTGCGATGATGCCGGCCACAGCGTTGCCTGCATCGACCAAGGTTTTGAAAACGCCCATCATGGTGCGGCGGAACTTGGGAGCCGGAATCAGTTTGGCGGTCAGTTCAGTGATGATGCCGAGCGTCCCCTCGGAACCGACAAAGAGGTTGGAGAAATCGTAGGCCGTCACGTTTTTCACGGTCTTCCCGCCGAAGCGCACCTTCTCGCCGTTAGCCAGCACCACCTCCATACCCATAATATAATTTTTTGTGACCCCATATTTGAGGCCGCGCAGGCCTCCTGAATTTTCGGCGGCCGAACCGCCCATGGTGGCGGTAGCGACTGTGCCAGGGTCGGGCGGATAGATCAGGCCGTGGGGCGCGACAGCGGCGTTAAGGGCGGCTATAACCACGCCGGGCTGAACGACAGCGGTGAGATTGGCGGCATCGACATCGATGATTTTATTCATTTTTTGAAAGGAGAGGACAATGCCTTTTTTAAGCGGCACGGTGCCGCCGCTCAGATTTGTGCCGGCACCACGCGGATAAATGGCGATTTTATTACTCCGGGCCAGATTGACAATCTGTTGCACCATCTCTGCGCTAGTCGGCAGGACCACAACATCCGGAGCCTGCCGAGGTAGATCGGCGGTGGCATCATAGCTATAAGCCACCAGGTCGACCTTTCCGGTCAAGACATTCTCTTTTCCTGCTACTGCCTCAAGTTTTTCGATGATGGTCTGCTCAAGCATAGGTTTCTCCTCTGTGGGCTTTTCTGCTGATTGCTCTCACTCGCAAGATCCTGCAGCGGCGAACAAATCGCCACCTACGGTATTGTTGTCTTACCAATTATCACTTGGAAAGATATCTGTCAAATAAAATATGGCAGACAACCCCAATCAACAACATCTCAGGAAATAAAATATCGGAGCAGAGATTGATACCAAGCAATTATGCAGAAACGGCAAGGGATAGCGAGACCGGCAAGCCTGTCAAAGACCGACGATCTGCGCGATGGCAGGACAACGGGTAGTGGATAAAAAGGTCGTAGTGAACAGCAATCAGGAAGGATTACTGGCAACGTAGGCAATGCTGCGTTTTTCTGCAAAGTTGAGGTGAATCATCATCGCTTCGCGGGCAGCCTCGGAATCCCTGCTGCGAATGGCGGTGACGATTGCGGAATGATGCTTGTAGAGCAGTTCATGATCCTCACCGGTCAGGTACACTGCCCGCCAGACACCACGCTGAAATTCCTTCATAGCATCAAAAAGGCTCTGCATCAGGTGCAGCCAGACGATGTTGTGGGTGGCACGAGCAATGACGATATGGAGGTTGGCATCCAGGTCCTCAGAGGGGAGCCGGCCTTCAAGGTTGCACTCCATCCTGACCAGAATTTCTTCCATGCGGCGTAAATCCTCAGGCAGCGCACGTTGTGCTGCATAAAAGGCGATGCACGATTCCATGCATTTGCGAACTTCAATCACTTCCAGGGCACGTTCCTGCTGAACACGGATCAACTCGCCCAGCGAACTACTACCGTTACCGGCTTGCACCAGAGAGAGCACTACCGTACCGCCGCCCTGATACGACATGACCAATCCGGACGAACTCAGGATATTCAAGGCTTCGCGCACCGAGGGCCGCGACACGCTGAACATCTCCGCCAATTCACGCTCCGGCGGCAGTTTGTCACCTGGTGAAAAATCACCGGCAAGGATTGATTCGCGGATCTGGTCGGCAATCTGACTGGAGACCTTCTTGGGTTTAATCGGCAGGAATTTCATAGGGTCACTGTAGAAGATTAATTGATCAGGATTACACCTTTTTCTAACCCAAAGACCGACGAAATGCAACTGATTGTCAGGGTCGATGGACGGCAGCCAGGGATCAAGAACAATCCTTTTACCAACGACTCTCACCGTCAGAATGTCGTTGGGTTTTTACGAAAAAAGAAAAAATACTACTCAAACAAAAAACCCCGGACAGCCGAAACAGATGGCTCTCCGGGGCGACACTGTTCTTTTTCAAACGGAGCCATCCGGGAAGGGGGATAACCAGGATGGCCCCGTAAAAAAGAGACAGATGTACCAGTTATGGAATCATCCATTGCAGGTAGTACGCCTGGAGATACGTCATGACGCAGACCAGGAAGAGCAGGAACAACGAGTGCTTCAGGGTGAAGCGGAACAGCGTGCCTTCTTCGCCGACCATGCCGCAGGCAGCGGTGGCTACCGCCAGAGATTGTGGAGAAATCATCTTGCCCATGACACCGCCGCTGGTGTTGGCGGCACCGGTAAGGATCGGGCTGATGCCCAGCTGCTCTGCCGTAGCCTTCTGCAAACCACCGAAGAGGACGTTGCTCGAAGTGTCGGAACCGGTGAGGAAAACGCCGAGCCAGCCGAGGATCGGGGCGAGGAACGGGAACAAGTGGCCGGTTTTAGTAAAAATCAGACCTAGACAGTTGGTCATGCCCGAGGCGTTCATGACATAGGCCAAACCGAGGACCGAAGCAACGGTCAGGGCAGGAAGACGCATGTCGAACAGGGTTTTGCCTGCGATTTGCAAAACATTGCCGAAGCTGACACCGCAAATCAGAGCCGAAAGGAAGGCCGCAATCAGGATAGCGGTACCGGCGGCGGACAGGTAGTTAAAGTTATATTTTGCGGCGATCTTGGTGGGCAACTGATCGGTAAGCGCCTTGGTCAGGCTCTTGAACTGATCTTTCTCCACCAGCTTGTCCTTGACCAGTCCTTCGCTCATTTTTTTCAAGTCGTCGGCTTTCTTGAAAATCGGTTGAAAGGCAGCTGATCGTTCCTCAGTCAGGATGGCGCCCTTGCCAGTGAGTTGCTGCTCAACTGCGGCCATGCCGGCTTCCAGGGTTTTCAGTTCCCCGAGCAGAGTCACGGCCTTGGTCAGTTTCTCCTCAGTTTTCGGCAAGGCGGCGGTCAACTTGTCGATCTCAGTGTTAACCACGGCGATTTTCTGCAGGCCAACCTCGGGAGTGGAGACCTTCTTGACTATCATATTGTCAAGTCCGGTGACCGGGATGATCACCTTGCCAAGATTATCAAGGCTGGTTTTGACCGACGGCAGGCCCCAAAGGAGTACCATCAGAGTGAGGAAAAGATAGGGGGCCCAGGCACGGAAGATCTGGCCACCGGTGTAGTTGTGCTCCTCCTTGGTGGCGGCTTTTTCGTGATCAAAAACATAGTTTTCTTTGGGCTGCCAGAAGCGCAGCAGGATGACCAGGGCCGCCATGGCCGCAAGCGATGCGGTGATGTCCGGCAGGTAGGGACCAACAAAGCTGGCGGTGACGAATTGAGCCAAGGCGAAGGTGACACCGCAGACCAGGATCGCCGGCATAACTTCCCATGCCTTTTTCAGGCCGACCATCATGACGATGACATATAAGGGAATAATGACCGAGAGAAAGGGCAGTTGGTGGCCGACCATCGCGGAAAGCTTCATCATGCCGGCATCGTCATAGCCCATGACTGCGGACAGGGCAACGATCGGAATACCAATGGCCCCGAAGGCCACCGGGGCGGTGTTGGCTACAAGGCAGACGCCGGCGGCGTAGAGCGGGCGAAAACCGAGTCCGACCAGAGTGGCCCCGGCAATAGCTACCGGAGTGCCGAAACCGGCAGCACCTTCAATGAATGCACCAAAACAGAAGGCGATCAGCAGGGCTTGAATACGCCGGTCAGCCGTAAGTCCGGCCAGCGAGGCTCGGATAATTTCAAACTGACCACCCTTGACCGTGATATTGTAGAGAAAAAGAGTTGTGAGGACGATATAGAAAACCGGAAACAGGCCAAAAGCAGCGCCCTGGCCCAAGGCTAACCCTGCAAGCTTGGCTGGCATACCCCAGACGGTTACGGCAATGGCCATCGCCGAGCCGACTGCTAGAAGCGCTGCCTTATGGGCCTTCATCTTCAAGACCGCCAGACAGATAAAGATAACGATTAGAGGAATGGCAGCGATGAGCGCCGACCATCCCAGGCTACCTGCCGCGGGGGTGTAGGTTTGAATCCAGGGCATAATTATACTCCTCTCTTGATGGAATTATGGAACAACAACACACGGTCAGTGTGGCTTACGGGCATCCAGGAAGAACCGCTTAACATCCAATCTTTATATGAATTGGTAATACCAGTTAAAACAAATGCAAAATACTTGTCAACATTTATTTATTTTATTTTTAAAAAAGCCTGTTGACAAGCAGTTACAAGATGAAATACTATGAGCTATAAATTGGTTATACCAGATACACCTTGTCTGTTTCTTTGCACGTATACGGCATACTGGCCACCGGAAGAATCGGTAATGGCCTGGATCGGTTTCAATAATTGGAGGGAGGAATAATGTACGATCAATTCAAGATCAGAGCCGAAGGCGTCAGCGCCGAGGTGCATCGTTTTCCGACACAGGCGGCAACTCTCGATTTCATCATCGAATTCCTACGGGAAGAAGGTGTGGCTGATACGCCCGGACGACGAGCGGTTTGGGCCGATTGCCCCTTCCTCACCGACATCAACCGGGAGCAGTTGACAGATATCAAAGGGTTGCACCTGCAAGTGAGCCGTGAACAAGCCGCCGAGGCCCATGTCGGCATCAGCCAGATGGACTGGGCCCTGGCCGATACCGGCACCCTGGCTCAGGATGCCTCTGCCATCGACAAGCGACTGGTCTCGACCCTGCCTTTTATCCACATCGCCTTGGTCGCCACAGCATCCCTGACCCCTGACATGCCCACCTGGCTAACCCAAGTTCAGCCTAAAGACTCTGGCTACCTCTCCTTGATCACCGGGCCAAGCAGGACAGCAGATATTGAAAGGGTGCTTACTATTGGCGTCCACGGGCCGGAACGGCTCATCATCATCTTTGTCGACGAGTTGGGAGGAACCCACTGATGCAGCAAGAATTCAAGCAGTCCATAGACAAGGCCCTGCACAATGCCAACCTCACCGGAGCGCTGGGTAAATTTTCCGAGGCCTACAAGGTCAATCGGGCCAAGGCTTATGAAGGGATCGATTTCGAGGAATTGCGTGGTCGCATCGCCGAACGCAAGTCGTACGCAGCCTCTCACCTTGTAGAGCTTTCCGACCAGTTCCAGAAAAATGCCGAGGCCAAGGGGGCCAAAGTCTTCCGGACCAACGATCCGGCCAAGGTGCGGGAATACATCCTCAAGGTTGCCAAGGATAACGGCGTCAAGACCGTGGTTAAATCAAAGTCCATGGCCACCGAGGAGATTCATCTCAATTCCTATCTGGAAAAGGCCGGGATTGAGGTTGGTGAGACTGATCTCGGCGAATGGATTATCCAACTGGCCGGACAGACGCCTTCGCATATGGTCATGCCCGCCATTCATATGACCAAGGAAGAGGTGTCTGACCTGTTTTCCAAAGAGGTGGAGGAGCGCCTGACCTCCGATATCCCGCGACTGGTGAAGGTAGCCCGCGAACAACTCCGACCAAAATTTCTCCAGGCGGACCTAGGCATCTCTGGCGGCAACATGGCTGTGGCCGAAACCGGTTCCATCGTCCTGGTCACCAACGAGGGCAACGCCCGACTGGTCACCTCCCTGCCGAAAATCCATATCGCCCTGGTGGGGATCGAGAAACTGGTGGAAAAATTCGCGGATATCGCGCCGATCCTCAAAGCCTTGCCCAGGAGCGCCACGGCCCAGCTATTGACCAGTTACGTGAGCATCATCACCGGCCAGACTCCCAACACCGACGGCTCGATGAAGAATTTGCACATCATCCTCATGGACAACCGCCGCACCGAGATGGCGGCCGACCCTATGTTCAAAGAGGCCATGCAATGCATCCGCTGCGCTTCGTGCCTTAACGTCTGCCCCATTTTCCGCCTAGTTGGCGGCCATGTCTTCGGCAAGGTCTATACCGGCGGCATCGGCACCATTCTCACCGCCTGGTACGATGAACTGAAGAGCTCGGAGGATATCCAGGGGCTGTGCATCCAGTGCGGTGCCTGCAAGGACGTCTGCCCTGGCAAGATCGACATCCCTGGACTGATCATGGAACTGCGGCGACGGCTGGTCAAGGATCAGGGCGTGCCGCTGCTGCAGAAATCGATCTATGCCGTTGTCAACAACCGCCGGCTCTTTCATGGAATGCTACGGGCCGCCTCGATTGCCGGCAAGCCGTTTGCCACCGGGAAATTTATTCGCCACCTGCCCATGTTTCTGGCCGACCTCACCGACGGACGCAGCTTGCCGGCCATAGCTGCCAAACCGTTCCGGGACGTGTTCAAGACCATCGCGCAACCGAAAAATCTACAGGAAAAAGCCGTCTTTTACGGCGGCTGCCTGATTGATTTCGCCTACCCGGAAATGGGAGAGGCACTGGTAAAGATTATGAACAAGGCGGGAATTGAGGTCCTTTTTCCCGAAGGCCAGACCTGCTGCGGCGCCCCGGCCCGTTACAACGGGGCGTACGAGGTGGCGGCAAAAAACGCGGAGGACAACATCGAAGCCCTGCTGGCCGAGCAAGCGACCTATGTGGTCTCGGCCTGCCCGACCTGCACCGTGGCCTTAAACCATGAGTTCATCACTACCTTCGAAAGTCTGGGCCAGAGCAAGATCATGCCCCGAGCCCGGGAACTTGCGGCTAAAACCGTCGACTTCTCAACGCTTGTTAAAAAACTGGTGGACGAGGGCCGACTGACCCTCAAAGAAGGGCAGCAATTAGGTAAAATCACCTACCACGACTCCTGCCACCTCAAGCGAACCATGCACGCCGATCAGCCCCCGCGGCAACTGCTGGAGCAGGCCGGATATGAGTTGAGCGAGATGTTCGAATGCGACATCTGCTGCGGCATGGGCGGCTCCTATTCGCTCAAGCTGCCGGAGATTTCAGCACCGATCCTGCAACGCAAGCTCAAAAATATTAAGGATACCGGCGCACCGCTGGTAGCCATGGACTGTCCCGGCTGCGTTATGCAGATCCGGGGCGGTATGGATCAAGACGGCGCACCGGTCCAAGTTCGACATACCGTTGAGCTGATCGCGGCGCAATTGAAAGAATGAGCATTTCTTGGTTGTCAGAATAAACGGGAACGGTCCGTCGCTTTCCCTTTTTGATAGCAAATGAGACAACTGGACAGACACCCATCTGCATTAATGCGAGAGAAAACCAAATGAAAGCAATTGTCACCGGTGGTAACCGAGGAATTGGGTTTGAAATAACAAAGCAACTTCTGAACAAAGGTTTTGAGGTTCATATCCTGTCGAGATCGGGAATCGATTCTCCGCCGAAAAACGCCACCTCCTGGACAGTGGACATCTCTGATTACGATCAAATTATCAAAGCTACAGATACAATAGGCCCTATAGACGTCTTGGTTAATAACGCTGGCATGATGAACACGAAAACGGCGAATGATTATAACTTCGACGAGATTCTGCACATTCTGCATGTAAACCTGATTTCAGCCGTCCGTCTGAGTGCTCACCTGGCTGAACAAATGGCCAATGGCAGCGGAGGCCGGATAGTTAGCATGGGTTCAATTGCCGGTGAAATTGGCCATCCAGACATTTGGTATGGCATATCAAAAGCAGGGATAGCAAACGCCATGCGATCACTTGCCAGATCATTTGGTCAACGAGGCGTGGTCGCCAACACTGTTGCGCCAGGCCCTATTGAAACGGATATGATGAAAAGTATTCCTCAAGACCGAAAGGATCGGTTGCGGGCTGCAACAATAACTCAGCGATTTTGCACCGCAACAGAGGTTGCAAAGGTTGTCTGTTGGTTAGCAACTGATGCCCCGACTTACATCAATGGTGAAGTTTTTGACATGAACAATGGCACTAACTACCGTTAAAAGCCCAACCCAGATCAACAAACCAGGCTGGGATGAGTCGCATTCTTAAAATCTGCAAGTTCTCGGCCAGCGGTTAGTACAACGATATACAGTTACAGGTGAGCACGGTGATCCTCCGACCAACAATGGCGACAATCCCGTGCTCACGATTTCTCCCGACATCCGCTTGCAGCAAATCGGCAACTAAAAAGTCATCTGGATCACCCTGATGTTGCCTCTTGCAATACCGATGTCATTATTTCAAGAATTCTGCGGATGATGCAGAGAATACGAGGCACCTTCCATGTCAAACAATCTGTACATAACGGCAGCCGAGGAACGGAGCGGCAAATCGGCCATCGTCCTAGGGATGATGCAGATGATTATCAAGGAAATCACTAGGGTCGCTTTTTTCCGGCCCATTATCAATGATCATGTCTTCGGTCGGGTTGATCACGATCTCAATCTGATCCTCAAATACTTCAAGCTCGATCTCCCCTACAACGACACCCACGCCTATACGCTCAGCCAAGCACGCCAACTGGTAACCTCGGGGAAAGAAGAAATTCTGTACGAGAATATCCTCAAGAAATACAAGCAATTGACGTCAAAATACGATTTCGTACTCTGCGAGGGTACCGATTTCCGTGGCAAGGATCCGGGATTCGAATTCGACCTGAACGCCAACATCGCCGCCAACCTCGGAGCACCGGTCCTGGTGGTGGCCTCGGCACGAGACAAATCCACCGACGAGACCTGCATCCACACATCGATCACCATCGACACCCTTGAGGGTATGGGGGTCGATATAGCTGGCTGTATCATCAACCGCGCCCCGGAGAGCTTTCTCCGCGATACCGCTGGCAGCTCTAAGTGCCAGGAACAGTATAGCAAGTCTTTTCCCCTGTATGTTATTCCGGAAAACAGGGCGCTGGGCAATCCGACCATCGACGATGTCAAACGTTGGCTGGGGGCAGAAGTTTTGTACGGCAAGCCGAGCATGCCGAACCTGGTGGACAACTATCTGGTAGCCGCCATGCAAATCAGCAATTTTCTCGAATATATCAAAGAAGGCAGCTTGATCATTACCCCTGGAGACCGCTCCGATATCATCATTTCCAGCCTGGCCAGCCGTATTTCCTCGGCCTACCCTAACATCTCCGGCATTCTCATTACTGGCGGCCTGGAAATCAGCGCCAGCGTCCAACGGCTTATCCAGGGCTGGACGGGCATTCCGGTGCCGGTGCTCTTTGTCGAGTCCCATACCTTCGATACGGTGCAGAGCGTCAACGAGCTCTACGGCCGCATCGAGCCTACCGATACCAAACGCATCGCTACCGCTCTTGGCTGGTTCTCCAAGTACGTCAATGTCCCCGAGTTGGCTAAACGGGTGGTTACCCAACGCTCCACCAAGATCACTCCCCGCATGTTTGAATACTCTCTGGTGGAGAAGGCTTCGCAAAACAAACAGCACATCGTTCTGCCAGAGGGCACAGGCGAGCGGATTCTCAACGCCACCGACATCATTCTCCGCCGTGATATTGCCAATATCACCCTGCTGGGCCGGGTCGAAGATATCAAGGCAAAGGCTTCCAAGCTGAACATCAACATCGACGGAGCAACGATCATCGATCCGCTCAAGTCGGAATATTACGATGATTTTGTCCAGACCTACTACGATCTCCGCAAGCACAAAAAAATTGTCATGGATGTGGCTCGGGACCGCATGTCCGATCCAACCTACTTTGGCACCATGATGGTCCACAAAGGCTTGGCCGACGGCATGGTTTCCGGATCGGTCACCACCACCGCCCAGACCATCCGTCCGGCCTTTGAGTTCATCAGGACCAAGCCGGGGGTTTCGGTGGTCTCCTCGATTTTCATCATGTGCTTTCAGTCCAAGATTCTGGCCTTTGGCGACTGTGCAGTAATGCCCAACCCCGATGCCCGCCAGTTGGCCGAGATTGCGCTTTCTTCGGCTGAGACCGCGATGATCTATGGTATCGAACCCAAAGTAGCACTGCTCAGCTATTCCACCGGTATTTCGGGATCGGGCGAGGATGTCGACAAGGTGGTGGAAGCCACTGCTATTGCTAAACAGCTGATAAAGGAACGCGGTTTGAATATTCCGCTCGACGGCCCGCTGCAATACGACGCTGCCTTTGATCCAGAAGTGGCGGCGTTGAAATCTCCCCATTCGCCGGTGGCCGGACAGGCTACAGTCTTCATCTTCCCAGACCTCAACACCGGCAACAATACCTACAAGGCTGTACAGCGAGCTGCTAACGCCGTGGCCATGGGACCCGTGCTCCAGGGCCTGAACAAACCCGTCAACGATCTGTCGCGAGGCTGTACGGTCAATGACATCGTTGATACCGTGGCCCTGACAGCCATCCAGGCCCAGCAGGCAAAATAGCGCCCCCTGCATTGCTCAACCCAAAATGGTTTGTATAAAAAATTTCTCATCAGCAACAATCATTTACTGTGGAAGCAAGTGACCACATGATACCCCTGTAGCCAGAGCCACTGAGCATTGGACACAGTGCCCATCAAAATGATAGGATTGAGAGATGAAAAGCTCGTTGATTCGATCCTGACGAATTGTCCTGAAGACGTGAGCAGATTATAAAACACGAGACAACAAAAAGGGGGTTCACACCATGAGCGTAAAAAAAATCTTGATGCTGGTCGGCGACTACGTGGAAGACTATGAAGTGATGGTGCCTTTTCAGGCTCTTTTGATGGTGGGACATACCGTCAATGCTGTCTGTCCCGGTAAGATGGCAGGCGAGAAGGTCCGCACCGCAATTCACGATTTCGAGGGAGACCAGACCTACAGCGAAAAACCTGGTCACAACTTTACGTTGAATGCCAGTTTTGCAGATATCAAGGCTGAAGATTATGACGCACTGGTCATTCCCGGGGGTCGTGCACCGGAATATATTCGCCTGAATGCAGCCGTCCTGAAGATGGTGCAGCACTTTGCACAGGCGAACAAGCCTATCGCCTCTATCTGCCACGGCGCACAGCTGCTGGCTGCCGCCGGGGTCCTTGAAGGTAAGGCCTGCTCCGCCTATCCGGCAGTGGGGCCGGATGTAACGCGTGCCGGGGGCAGGTATATGGATATTGCAATGGATAAGGCCTATGTGGACGGCAATCTGGTCACCGCGCCGGCATGGCCTGCTCATCCTGATTGGATCGCCAAATTCCTGCACCTGCTGGGAACGAAGATTGAACCATAAGCAGTATTGGTTGCTCAACCCATGTCCATAGGATGTGAAATCCACAGAAGTTCCCCCAGGAATGAATATCCTTTTATACGGAGGTGTCCATGCTCCCCGGAAAGTATCAGGCCTTTTATCGTAGGATCAAACTTTCGATCCCACCCGACCGTCTCATCATTGATCCGCTCCGCACCATCGCCTTTGGCACGGACGCCAGTTTTTACCATCTGATCCCCAAGATCGTCA
>CAZSIJ010000002.1:0-116774 GCA_964607065.1 uncultured Desulfobulbus sp.
ACCTGACGGCTGCGGCCGTGCAAAACCTGGGCAGCGGTGCCACTACCCTGAGTGCCGGCAATAACCTGACCCTGAACACGGCGCGGGAGTCGTTCAACCAGAACATTGTCTGGGACGGCAGCAACTATCGCAAGGATGCCAGTTATACCGATATCGGCACCACCAGACTCAGGGTGATCTGCGGCTGAGTGCGGGTAATGATCTCAACCTCAAAGCCGCCTCGGTCACCTCGGAAACCGGGGCGCTTCTGGCGACAGCGGGCAAGAACGTCAACCTGACCACCGGCGAGGCCAACGTCTCGTACGACGAGGCGCACCAGCATAGCGAGAGCGGGTTATTCTCCAGCAAGACCATAACTTCCCGCGCCACCCTCAACCAAACCACGGCCTTGGGCACCATCCTGTCCGGCGACCGGGTCACCGTACTTGCCGGTCAGGACATCAACGTTCTGGGCAGCAACGTTGTCAGCACCAAGGGCACTGTTTTGGATGCGGGCAATAATGTCAACATCCTCTCTGCCACCAACACCAGCCAGCAAACCCACTTCAAACAGGAAAAGGAATCCGGGTTGCTCAGTTCCGGCGGCATCGGCTTCACCATCAGCAGCCGGATGCAATCCACGGATCAGCAAGGGGCGCAAACCAGCGCTACCGCCAGCACCATCGGCAGTACCGAGGGCGATGTCTTGATTGCCGCGGGCAAAAACTATACCCAGGTGGGCAGTAACGTGGTGGCGCCGCAGGGTAATATCGACATCACAGCCCAGCGGGTTGATATCCTTGCGGCGCAGGAGACGGGCAAAAATACTACCCAGACCAAGTTCGAGCAGAGCGGGCTGACGATTGCCCTGACCAGCCCGATCATTACCGCTTTGCAGACTGCGATCCAGATGAAATCGGCGGCCCAAGACACCAAGGATGCCCGGATGAAGGTGCTGGCCGGGGCTTCGACCGTGATGGCCGCGCAGAGTGCCGCCACCGCCGTGGGCGCTGCGCCGCAGGGCTCCGCCGGCGGTTTTGGCATCTCCATTACTGTGGGCGGCAGTCAGAATAAGAGCACCACCACCGAAACGGCTGATACCGCTGCTGTTTCGCAAGTGGCGGCGGGTAAGGACATCAGCATCACGGCCAAGGGCGCTGGCAAGGAGAGCGATCTCACCCTGCAAGGGGCGCAGGTTGCTGCCGGCAACAATGTCCGTCTGCAGGCCGAAGACGAACTCAACCTGGTGGCGACCCGGAGCGAGAGCGATCTGCAACGCGATAGTTCAGGCAGTAGCGGCGGCATTGGCGTGGCGGTCCAGGTTGGCAAGGGGGTGGCCGCTGGCATCACGGTGAACGGCAGCCTCTCGCAGGGCAAGGCGGACGGCCAGAATATTATTTACACCAATACGCATGTTGTGGCGGGCAATACCGCCACCCTTGAATCCGGCGGTGACACCAATCTCAAGGGTGCGGTGGTTGCAGGTAATAAGGTGGTGGCCGATGTGGGCGGCAACCTGAATATCGAAAGTCTGCAAGACTCAAGCGTCTATGCCAGCAAGGATCAGTCGATTGGCGGCAGCATCACTGTGGGTTATGGTTATGCCGCCGGCAGCGCAGGAGTGGGCAAGGACAGCGGTAGCGCCGGAAGCACCACCAAAAGTGGCATCAGCGGCATCACCGGCAACAAGGAGGTGAGGGCCGGGGATGCGGAAAGCGGGATTACCAAAATATTTGATGCCGATAAGGTGCAGCAAGAGATTAATGCACAGGTACAGATTACGCAGGCGTTCGGGCAACAGGCCCCGAAGGCGGTGGCAGATTTTGCTAAAGGCCAAGCTGACTCGCTCAGAGAACAAGCGAAAAACGAACCAGACCCTGACAAGAAAGCAGGATTAAAGGCCGAGGCCGAACGTTGGGATGAAGGTGGTGCTTATCGCGTTGCCCTGCATACGGTTGTAGGTGCGATGGTGGGCGGGGTTGAGGGCGCGGCGGGGGCTGCGGCCACCGCTAGCAGGACGTTGAAAAAAAGAACCCTACGTCTCGTAGGTTCCTTTTTTTCAACGTCCTGTTAGATATGCCCCTGCCCCCCTCTTCCGTTAACTCGGCAGGAATGGGGGAAATGTATGTTGCTGCCAAGAAACCAATTACTCTTGTTTTCGAAACTGGCCCCGACAGCTCATATTATTGCTCTGTATCTGGAAGTTTTACACCCGAGGAAGAAAAAAACTACGAAGCTACTCTCGTTTTAGATATTCCAAAGAATAAATGTTTTTTTAGATTGAACGAGTTGCAAGAAGCGAGAGTTCCAGTCAAAATCTCAGATGCCAAGGTCTGCAATTAACGTCCGACATCCAAAACAAAATGGAGCTGCATGACCTGGCTGCAGTCCAAACCCTGGCGATCACCAACACGAGGTTAAATTGGGTCATCCATGACAATATTTATCATGGATGACCCCTATTATTTCTAAGTCGCCAGCAGTATCCTCAGTTCAATTGCCCAAGTTCTCAACTATTCACTGATTCAGCACTTTTTTGAGGAGGGCGGCCATGCCTGCTATCGTTACCGGCTTCATGACAAACTCTGTAATTCCGCAGTTCCTGGCTTCCTTTTCATTGACGAGAGAGCTGTAACCAGTACAGAGAATAATCGGTATATCAGCACGGATCCGCAGTATTTCCCGAGCAAGATCAAACCCGGTCATCTCCGGCATAGTTTGGTCGGTGATCACCACATCAAACAGGTCAGGTTGATTTTGAAAGGTAACCAGGGCTTCCCTGCTGCTTTTCCGAACCGTAACAGCATGCCCCAGGCTTTCAAGTATCTCTTTGCCCAACTCAAGCAACATTTCCTCGTCATCAACAAAAAGAATTCGCGCGTTGCCGACCGAAACCGGCTGCACGGTTTCGGTTTCAGGAGGGGGCTCGTGCTCGACGGCAGGGAAAAAGACATGGAAGGTCGACCCATTGCCAGGTTCGCTCTCGACCTTAAGGAACCCGCCATAACGGGTAATTATTCCATGGGTGATGGCCAGCCCCATACCAGAGCCTTTGCCAACTCCCTTCGTGGAAAAATAGGGATCGAAAATTTTGTCTCGGATTGCTTGCGGGATGCCGGTCCCTGTATCGCCGACGGAGAGCACAACGAAGTTTCCGGGTTGCGCTCCTGTGAGAGGAGGGAGGTCGGCCAGCGTGAGTTCGCTGTTTTTAAGGGTGATTGCAAGCGTGCCACCGGTCTGCTCCATGGCATGAAAGGCATTGGTGCAAAGGTTCATCAGGATTTGATGGACTTGGGTTGGGTCGGCGAGGATCGATTTGGTAGCCGAATCGATCTGTTGTTTGATAGAAATGGTCGTGGGGAGAATCGGCCGGAGCAGTTTGACCGCCTCTTTGACCAGGCTATCAAGGTGCAGGGGGATGCGCTCGTGCTTCTCTTGCCGACTGAAGGCCAGGATCTGTTTGACGAGCAGGGTCGCTCTCTGGACCGCATCCAGTTCCCTGTCGAGAAACCTGATGGCTCTTGATCCTGGAGGGCAGGCATTGCGGGCTAGTTCAGCATATCCAAGAATCGCACCGAGTATATTGTTGAAGTCATGGGCAATGCCACCTGCCAGGGTGCCGATGGCTTCCATCTTTTGCGCATGGATGAGTTGGGTCTGCAGGCGTTCTCTTTCCTCTTCGGCCTGCTTGCGCTCGGAAATGTCTCGACCAATACTCATGATGGCCATTTGCCCATCCCACTCAATCAGTCGCGCACTTACCTCGGTCGGGATATGCTGGCCATCCTTGCGCTGATGCACAACTTCAAAGGTGTGGTGCCCCTGTTCCATGAGTTTTGCGAGTCGTTCTGGTATAAGCTGAGCTGTGCCAGGTGTGTCTACCTGGCTGATGTTCATGTATGTCAACTCCGCGTGATCGTAACCCAACCGTTCGCATGCCATGGGGTTGGTTTCAAGTATTCGACCTTGCATGTTGTGGATGAAAAGAGCGTCGTTGGCGCTATCAAATATTAGTCGGTATTTTTTTTCACCTTCTCGTAAGGCCTCTTCAATCCTTTTGCGCTCAGTAATATCGCGAACCACCGCGAGCCCATGCCAATGATCCTGCAGAAAAAGAGCTGATAGAGACAGCTCTACAGAGATTTCTTGACCATTTTTTTTGAGCGCTTCCACCTCGACTGTCGTGTCAACCAACTGCCCTCGACCTGTGAGCTGGAATTGTGGAAAAGCTTCGCTATGCGCTTTATGGTAACGGCTCGGAGCAAGGAGCCGGTGCAAATCCTTGCCCATCGCTTCAGTGGCGGTATAGCCGAATATCCGCTGAGCGGCTGGATTCCAAAAAGAGATGGTACCATTCTGGTCCATCATGACGATGGCATCCTTGGTTGATTCCGCAATGGCACGCAGGCGTTCCTCGCTCTCCAGCAGGGCATTTTCGGCCTGTTTGCGATTGGTGATGTCTTGAAAGATACAATGCGTTTGTTGGAAGCAATCCTGGGAATTCTTGCCTATTTTGCCGTTGAAAGAGACCATGATGGCCCGCCCGTCCTTTCTGACTAACTCGAATTCGACACCCAGGATTTCGCCGATTGCTTTGAATTGAGGGAATTTTTCTTTGAAATGATTTTTCCATTCTGGGTGGAGAAATTCACTGAAAGGTCTGCCGATTACTTCATCTCGTGTGTAACCCAGTGTATCCAGCCAAGCTTGATTAACATCAATAAAACAGCCACTCTCATCCAGAGATTGGTAACTCAACGGAGCCCGTTCAAAGAGCAGTTTTAGATGCGTATACTCTGCACGCAGTTGCATTTCTTGTGTTTCAAGCTCAACAACGCGCTTCTTGAGGGAAGCCAGTTCCAATAAATCGGATTTTGTGAGGTCAGCCATAGCAATGTCGGTCAATCAATTCGTGAAAGTTTTTGAGAGTGATTAAAAACAGGTACCAAGTTTTCACTCGGTTGCGTGCGCCATCAAACGCATGTAATCGTCATGCCGCTCCTGCCGATCATCGAGCAACTTGTTTGTCATAAAACCGCAGGTGTGTGTCCGACAATATTCTCCCTCGGTGACAGAATTAAGTATCACAGAAGGCACATCGTAATGATGGATAGTGGCGTATTTTTTCACCTTGCCGCCTTCGATGATCAGGATGCGATTCATGTGGATGCTGTCTGCTTTGTTGTTGAGATAGCGCAGCTTCTCGTAGCTTGTCTTGCCGAATTGTCCGGGTGGTACATGGTCGCTTACCAAAATAATCAGACTCTTTTCATCAAGCTCGATCAGGTGGCCGACATAGTCCGCCACCGCCTTGGACCGATAAAAAAACTGATTGGCCGACCTCTCAAGTTGAGGGTCCTTTAGGGAAGAGATCATTTTCAGCACAAGGGGCCGTTTGCTTTCATCGAGTTTATGTGGCACGTGGCCGTAAATGGTCAGGACGTAGTTGAACAGCGGAGGGCTGTCTTTATCCTGGAGCAAGGGTGTAATGAATGCAATATTCTGCGAAAAAATATCCTCGTCAAACATGAAGTCATCTTCACGGGAAGCATCGCCAGTCGTTATATAGGTATTGTTTCCGCCCACATATTCTTTCGGAAAGAATATTTTCCCGAATCCAATGCCTTTGTAGGCATTCGGTGCATTAAAAAAACTCGGATTATAGGCGTTTGATGCCATGGTACGATATCCCGCCAGTTCTAGTGTTCCGGGTAAGCAATATGCAGGGGTTCCGGTGAAACTGTTGAATTCGACGCCAACCAATTCTTCAAAAGCAGGAACACCGCAAAGCACCTCGAATTCTGCCTGTGAGGTCCTGCCTCCGACAACGGGAGAGACGGATAAGCCCATCTTGTTGCCAAAGAGTTTTTTGAAACTGGGATGGACAGGATCCTTCGTGTAGTTGGCCCCTTGGAACAGCGTCGGGTCGATAAAGCTTTCCATGACCACCAGGTGAACATTACGTTTGGTGCTGTGGGTTCGTATCCAGGCGGCCTGTTGCTGTGCCTTTTGTTCATATTGAGGACGATCTCGAAATTTTTCTGTTTTTGATTTCGAGATGTTCCGTTCCGCCTCCCGGTAGAGCAGCATCATGAAACGGCCATTATTGGCAACACTGCTCGCATCGTCCCAGTAGATAATCTCCTCGCCCACCTTCTCAAAAGAAGCGGTGAAAAATTTCGGATAGAATTCAGCGGTACCGATCAACAATAGCAGCGGTAGTATGCCCGTTATAATAACTAACCATTTGCGGTAGTTGATGGACCAAAGGAAATATCCCAAGGGGACGGCAATGGTAGCAGTGAGCAATAGGATGACTTCGCCGGAAAGAACGGTGAACAACTCTGGGAGCGATGTCAATTCAGCGATCCTGAAGACACTGCTGTACATCAAAAAATATATATCTTGGGCAAGATAGGTGAGGAGCAAAGGGACTGCTGCCAACCAAGGCTGCCAACGTGATGGCCGCAGGATTATGTTGAAGTAGCAATAGAGATAAAAGAGCAGCGTCAGTTCGCAGTATTCTTTTTGTAAAAAAAAGTATTTTTCATCAGAAATCAGGACTACCCCGCCCATGCCGCCTAAAAGGTTGATGGCGAGAGAGAACGCGTACAAACTGAGAAGAAATAGGGTGTAGCGATTGATGAGCAGATAATTGACTTTTCTTGCAATGAGACGTGTGTTCAGCTGGATTGCCGCGGTAATAGCATTTGTTGTCATAGATACAGCTCAGGTCCCTTAAGCATGGCCAACCGAAATATTTGGAGAGGTATTTTATCTTGCAAGATGCGGTACTGATGGCAACAAAAAACATCTTGTCATTCGGCATGGCATAATGACAAGATGGGCCCTGTTTCTTTTCAGGTTTGGTTACGGGGGGGCTATCAGGTATCTGCTTTGTCTTTATTCATTTGTTCACGAAGATCCTTTCCAGGTTTGAAAAAAGGTAATTTTTTGGAGGCCACTTGTATCTCTTCTCCGGTTTTTGGATTCCTTCCCAAGTATGCACCATATTTGCGCACCTGAAAACTGCCAAACCCGCGGATTTCAACATTGTGACCTTGGAGCAGGGCGTCTGTCATCGAGGTCAGGATAGTGTTTACTATTGATTTGGCCTCCTTTACGGATATTTTTTGCTGTTCGGCCAAGGATTCTATCAGTTCCGTTTTTGTCATAATATTTCCTAAGGTTGCAGTTTGGTCGATTTTGTTTCATGCTATCATACCAAGAGAGAAAATCGAAAGGCAAAACAGGCACAAATGATTATTTTTGAGAATTGCTCCTTTTAACAGAATTAAAAGGTTTTTATACCCGGTACACCCGGTACACTACTGTAGTTCGCAGCTTTAGGCAGCAGGACCCATAATTAATCAGGAGGCAAGCATGTCATACACCCATCTCATTGTTGCAGTCGGAGAACGTTTTGTCGGCACTATTACCCTGAATCGTCCAGACCAATTGAATACTTTCAACAGTCTGCTGGCGGAGGAATTGACAACAGCCCTGATGGCCATGGATGCCAATCCTCTGGTCCGGGTGGTGCTGCTCAAAGGCGCGGGCAAGGCATTTTGCGCCGGTATCGACATTAACGAGTTGGCCGATAAAACCGCCATGGAGTATCAGCAATGGATAGAGCACATGGAAAAGCCACTGGTGGCCATCTCTCGCATGAAAAAGCCGGTGATTGCCCAGGTCCACGGGGTCGCCGCCGCAAACGGCATGGGCCTGGTTGCCGCTGCGGACCTGGCTATTGCCGCAACCAACACGAAGATGGGACTCACCGCTATTAACGTTGGCTTGAACTGCGTAGGGCCGATCATTCCGGTGGCACGTTGCGTGGGGCGGAAAAAAGCTTTAGAATTATTGCTCTATGGCGAACTGATCAAGGCTCTTGAGGCACAGGCAATGGGGTTGCTGAATAGGGTGGTCGACAAGGAAGTATTGGAGACCGAGGCTCAGCTCTGGGCCGAGACCTTGGCCAAGAAGAGTCCACTTGCGGTGCAGATCGCCAAAAAAGGTTTCTATGCCTCGGAAGACATGGATTATTATCGTCAATTTGATCTGATGAACGAGGCTTTTGCCCGTCTCTGCACGACCCAAGACGCTAAGGAAGGGGTACAGGCTTTTCTTGAAAAACGAGTTCCGCACTGGCAGGGGCGGTAGCGCTCCACTCAAGCCAAATCAGGCGGCGGGTCGCTTCAAGAGGCGTAGTGAGTAAAAAGTATCCAATCAGAGTCCATGGAGTGTCTTTATAATCAGGCGGCGGGCGGTCTATTTATTAATAGTTGAAATGAAACAATAGGTTGCTTGTGGCTCTATGGTTTTATAAAGCACCCCTCTCTGGGTAATAAATACCCGGTCAGCATCAAGAGGATATGTATTACAACTATCGCTTTTCGTTGAGTTTACGGTTACCGGTGGTAAGTTGTGATATTCTGCCACAATCGACCCTTTGAAATAATAGTATCGAAAGCGCCTGATCGTTGCTGAAAAAATCGTGAATATTTATAAACCAGAGTTCTTTACCGGTTGAAAATGTGGTTATATTTAAGATAGATTTTGAGGCGAGAGGATACGCCCGTAGCCTTTCGGGAGTACATTTCTCTTGAAATGTGAAATGAAAGCAATGTATTGCTGCGCTTGGCAGTTGGCATGGCAAATGCTTGTAAGAAGTATCTCGAAATCTTTCCCCTCTTTCTCAAAATTACTCAATTGAGGGCGTTCCCTGAATTGAGTAAAGAGGGGTGACAGCATGGTTCTGTGATGATGGCATGGTCCTTTGGTGTTAGGAGATGGTACATGTCGATCCTCTCAAAAAACAAAAACAGGTGATGAAATGGTCAAAAAAACGATTTTTGCTCTTATGGTAGTGATTATGGCAACATCACTGGTGCCATCAGAGGGAATGTGCTGGTATTCTCATCATGGTGGTTACGGTTATCGTCACAATGATGCGTTGCTATGGGGGTTAGGTGGTCTCGTGCTTGGCACAACATTAGTTGCGGCAACCTACCAACCACCACCGCCACAAGTGGTCTATGGTGCGCCACCGCCAGCGGTTTATGGCTATGCCCCTAGCGTGCCTCCGGGTATGTGCCGTTGGGAGCGTTATGTGCTGGATGGTTATGGGAGAACCTTGTTGGATCAACGCGGCCAACCTGTAAAGGAATACACCGTCGGTCCCTGTCAATATCCGCCGAATTGAGCCATCCAGGATAATTAAGCGTCACGGAAATTAACATTTAAATATCATTAACAACCATAGAGTATATCTAGGAGAATTATTATGAAATACCTTAGTATTTTGGCTCTTCTTTTTCTGCTAGCGCTTTCTTCATGTGCCAACAAGGCTCAAACAGGAGCGTTGGGCGGTGCTGCGGGCGGTGCTCTCATCGGGCAGGCGATTGGCCATAACACCGGGGGGACCTTGATCGGCGCGGCCGTGGGCGGAGCACTTGGTTATATGATCGGCAATGAAATGGATAAATACGATCGGGATCAACTCAACCGGACCTATGAGCAGGCACCGTCCGGACGTCGTTCGACCTGGGTGAATCCGGATAATGGCAACCAGTATGCCGTCACCCCACAGCCGTCTTATCAGAATCCATCCAACAATAGGGTCTGCAGGAAGGCTGAAATTGACGCCGTTATCGACGGTAAGCGGGAAAGAACGTTCAGTACAGCGTGCCGGAATGATTACGGGCAATGGGAGTTGCAGCAACAGTAAGAGGCAGCTAAAAGGGATTGCGACGGTTGGCGAGACAGCATCCTGCTTAGGTTAGATGCTCAGTGGTTTTGCCAACTGTCGATGAACCCTCTTTCTTTCGATTGTGCCAGGCCTCCTCCTTAAGCCTGGCATTTCTATAAGTGCCCCTTGATCGTGCTGTCTGTAGAAAAGCACGCCTTTCAAACCCAGAGCGTTTCATCAAGGGTTGTTCATGTGCCGTTTTGTCCTTTGATGGGGCGGACGGCTATGCCTGCAGGATCTCTCAATATACTACCGTTTGCGGCGGTGATGGTGCAGGCCGCTTAATCCGTATAAAAATTTTTCTCGGAAACTCACTATGGCCGACTCCAAGACCAAAGTACGCAGCAGCACCCGCAACGTATTCATTCTGTTGGTAGCAGCTGCAGTTGTGGCTGGTGGGTTTTGGTGGGCATCTCACTCGAATTCTGGTGGTGCAAAAGCGCAGAAACGGAAGGGCGACATGCCGGTAGCAGTCGCTGTGGCGACCGTGCAAAAACAAGATGTTGGTATCGAGCTTACGGCCCTGGGCACTGTTACTTCCACCTCCACGGTGACAGTGCGTAGCCGCGTCGATGGTCAGTTGGATAAGGTGCATTTTATCGAAGGAGAGCTGGTTAAGCAGGGGCAGTTACTGGCTGAGCTGGATCCGCGGCCCTACCAGGCAACCCTGATGCAGACGCAAGGCCAGCTATTGCGTGACCAGGCCCTGTTGAAGAATGCCGAACTTGATCTGCTGCGTTATCAGCAGTTATTGAAGCAAGACTCCATCGCGACCCAGCAGGTAGATACCCAGAAGGCCTTGGTCCAGCAATACGAAGGAACGGTTAAATTGGATCAAGGGCTGGTTGATAATGCGCAACTCCAACTCACCTACAGCCGGATTGCCGCGCCGGTCAGCGGTCGTGTCGGACTGCGTCTGGTCGATCCCGGCAATATCGTCCATGCCAGTGACAGCAACGGCTTGGTGGTGATCACTCAGATTCAGCCGATTGATGTGCTCTTTGCCGTCCCCGAAACCAGTCTTGGTCAGGTGCTTGAGGCTCGGAAGGGTAAGGCTGCTCAGCTCAAGGTTGCTGTGTGGGATCGCGACAATCGCAACAGGCTGGCTGAAGGGACGCTGTTGGCTATCGACAACCAGTTGAATGCCAGTACCGGGACGGTTAATCTGAAAGCCAGGTTTGTTAATGAGCAGCAGCAATTGTTCCCCAATCAGTTTTTGAATGTCCATTTGCAGCTTGGGACACAGGCAGGTGCTATTACTGTGCCGACGGCCGCTGTCCAGCTTGGTAAGATGGGCAGCTATGTGTATACTGTGAACCCTGATCAGACGGTCAGTATCACCAAGATAACCACCGGATTTGTTTCTGGGGATAACACCATCATCACCCAAGGGCTGCTACCAGGGCAGCGTGTGGTGGTTGATGGTCTGGACAAACTGCGCGACGGCGCCAAGGTCGAGGTAATTGACCGCGCCGCCGCTGACGTTTCTTCCGGCAAGGACCAGCGCCGTGACCCTAACGGGGGCAGCGGTGGCGATCAAGGTAAACGCAACGCCACCCCTCCTGCCAAGTAAGCACCGGGATACGGCATGAATCCTTCACGTCCGTTCATCCTGCGACCGGTGGCGACCACCCTGCTGATGTTGGCTTTGTTGCTGACCGGTTTGGTAGCGTGGCGCATGTTGCCGGTTTCGGCTTTGCCTGAGGTCGACTATCCCACCATCCAGGTGGTTACCCTGTATCCGGGTGCCAGTCCAGAAGTCATCACTTCCTCCATTACCGCACCGCTTGAGCGTCAGTTTGGCCAGATGCCCGGTCTGGTGCAGATGTCTTCCAGCAGTTCCGGCGGTGCTTCAATCATCACTCTGCAATTCAGCCTGGAATTGAGTCTGGATATCGCTGAGCAGGAAGTGCAGGCTGCCATCAATGCCGCCGGCAATCTGTTGCCGACCGATCTGCCCAGCCCCCCGATCTACAGCAAGGTTAATCCGGCCGACACCCCCATCATCACCATCGCGGTCAGTTCAACGACCCTACCTTTGACCAAGCTCGAAGATCTGGTTGATACCCGGCTGGCGCAAAAACTGTCGCAGCTGCCCGGGGTCGGCCTGGTCAGCATCAGCGGCGGCCAGCGTCCTGCTGTCCGTATTCAGGCCAATCCGCGCGCTTTGGCCGCGCTGGGTCTGACGCTGGAAGACGTACGCAGTGCCATCGGCAATGCCAATGTCAATCAACCCAAGGGGAGCTTTGACGGGCCAGCGCAGGCCTCAACCATAGACGGCAATGATCAGTTGAAGTCCTCCGGGGAGTATCATAACCTGATCATCGCCTACCGTTCCGGGGCTCCGATACGGCTCGGTGATGTTGCGGCAGTGGTGGATGACGCCGAAAATATCCGGCTTGCCGCCTGGGCCGGCACCACGCCGTCGATAATTCTCAATGTGCAGCGCCAGCCGGGCGCTAATGTCATCCAGGTGGCCGACCGCATCAAGGCGTTGTTGCCGCAGCTCAAGGCTACCCTGCCAGGGGCCGTGGACGTCAAGGTTTTGAGCGACCGCACCGTCACTATTCGCGCCTCGGTCGCGGATGTCGAATTTGAATTGCTGCTGGCGGTAGCGTTGGTGGTGGCTGTCATTTTTGTGTTCCTGCGCAGTGTGTCGGCCACGATTATCCCGGCGGTAGCGGTGCCGCTCTCGTTAGTTGGCACCTTCGGTGTCATGTATCTGACCGGTTTTTCCATCAACAACCTGACCCTGATGGCCCTGACCATTGCCTCCGGATTTGTCGTGGACGACGCGATCGTCATGATCGAAAACATTGCCCGTTACATCGAAGAAGGCGAGGAGCCCATGGCCGCGGCGCTGAAGGGTTCCGAGCAGATCGGCTTCACCATCATCTCACTGACCATCTCCTTGATTGCCGTCTTGATCCCACTTTTGTTCATGGGCGATGTCATCGGTCGTCTGTTTCGTGAATTTGCCATTACCCTGGCGGTTTCGATTTTGATCTCGGCGTTGATCTCGCTGACGCTTACCCCGATGATGTGCGCCCGTCTGCTCAAGCATGTCCCAGAGGCGCAGCAGGGCCGTTTGTACCATGCCAGCGGCCAGATGTTTGACCGTTTGATTGCCCGCTATGGCCGGATGCTTCTCTGGGTGCTCGATCACCAGAAGCTGACCCTGATGGTGGCGGTGAGTACGCTTGGGTTGACCGTTCTGCTCTATCTGGTCGTTCCCAAGGGGTTTTTCCCCTTGCAGGATACGGGGGCCATCCAGGGGGTCAGCGAGGCGGCGCAGTCCATCTCGTTTGGCGCTATGGCCAGTCAGCAGGAGGCCTTAGCGGGGAAACTGCTCCAGGACCCAGCCGTGGAGAGCCTGTCCTCCTTCATTGGTGTGGACGGCAGCAATGCTTCGCTCAACAGCGGCCGGTTGCTGATCACCCTGAAACCCAAAGATCAGCGTGACCCTATCCGTACCATCCTGGCCCGTCTGCAAAAACAGGCCGATGAGACCCCCGGCATGTCGCTCTATCTGCAACCGGTCCAGGATCTGACCATCGACTCACGCCTCAGCCGCACCCAGTACCAGTTGAGTGTGCAGGCCACCAACCCTGACGAGTTGTCGATCTGGATTCCCCGGCTGGTCGAACATTTGCGGCAGTTGCCGCAGCTGGCCGACGTCACCAGCGATCTCCAGGATAAGGGCCTGCAGGCCTTCGTCAATATCAACCGTGATGCCGCCGGCCGCCTTGGTATTACCATCGCTGCCATTGACAATGCCCTTTACGATGCCTTCGGCCAACGGCTGATTTCCACCATCTTCACCCAGACCAACCAGTACCGGGTGGTCCTGGAGGTGGCGCCAAAGTACCAGCAAAGCCCGCTTTCCTTGAAGGAGATTTATCTGCCCACTACCAGCGGCACCCCGGTGCCGCTCGATACCGTCGCCACCATCGAGCAGCGATCCACTGCGCTTACCATCAATCATCTGGGCCAGTTTCCAACGGCCACCGTCTCCTTTAATCTGGGCCGTTCAGCTTCGCTGGGAGAGGCCGTTGACGCCATCCATAAGGCCCAGCAGGAAATCGGTCTGCCCGCTAGTCTCGATGCCCGTTTTCAGGGGGCGGCCATGGCCTTCAAGGCCTCGCTCAGCAACACCCTCTGGCTGATCCTAGCGGCGATCGTTACCATGTATATTGTCCTGGGGGTTCTGTACGAGAGCTATATCCATCCCGTCACCATTCTTTCCACCCTGCCGTCAGCCGGTATCGGCGCCTTGCTGGCGCTCCTGTTTTCCGGTACCGATCTCAGCGTTATTGCCATCATCGGCATCATTTTGTTGATAGGTATTGTTAAGAAAAACGCTATTTTGATGATCGATTTCGCCCTCGAGGCCGAGCGGGAAAAAGGCATGAGCCCCCGCGATGCCATCTTTCAGGCCTGCCTGTTGCGTTTTCGGCCCATTCTGATGACGACCATGGCCGCCTTGCTCGGAGCCTTGCCGTTGATGTTGGGCGGCGGCATGGGGTCGGAGTTGCGCGAACCGCTGGGTATTACCATGGTGGGGGGCTTATTGGTCAGCCAGGTGCTGACCCTCTTTACCACTCCGGTCATTTATCTGGCCTTTGACCGGATGGCGCACCGTTTCGGCCGCAGGCACCGACCCGTAACGGCTGAAAAGGCGGACGCATGATACCTTCGGCGCCGTTCATCCACCGGCCGGTCGCCACCACCCTGTTGACGCTGGCGATCCTGATGGCCGGTATGCTGGCGTATAAACTGCTGCCGGTATCGCCTTTGCCGCAGGTCGATTTTCCCACCATTTCGGTTACTGCCGGTCTGCCCGGCGCCAGTCCGGAAACCATGGCCGCTACCGTGGCCACCCCGCTTGAACGGACGCTGGGCCGGATCGCCGGCGTCAGCGAGATCACCTCCGCCAGTTCACTGGGTTCGACCCGCGTTACCCTCCAGTTTGACATAAGCCGTGATATCAACGGTGCCGCCCGCGATGTCCAGGGGGCCATCAATGCGGCCAGGGCGCTGCTGCCCTCCGGTATGCCCTCCAATCCGACCTATCGCAAGGTTAATCCGGCCGATGCGCCGATTATGATCATCGGGCTGACCTCGGACTCGCTGACCCGCGGCCAGATGTTCGACGTGGCTGATACCATTCTGGGGCAGAAATTATCCCAACTGGAGGGGATCGGTTATATCAATGTTGGCGGCGGCGCCCAACCGGCGGTGCGGGTCGAGCTCAACCCCATGCAGCTCAATCACTATGGGATCGGCCTGGAAACGGTGCGTGCCGCCATTGCCAACAGTAATGCCAACCGGCCCAAAGGCTTTCTGGAAAACGACCAGTACCACTGGCAGGTGCAGGCCAATGACCAGGCCCGTGAGGCGCGAGATTATGCGCCCTTGATAGTCAGCTACAAGGATGGCGCAGCTGTACGGATGGCTGATGTCGCCGAGGTCAAGGATTCGGTGGTCGATCTGCGTAATGCCGGTCTGGTGGGCGGGCAGCCTGCAGTGATGCTCATCCTCTATCGCCAGCCTGGTGCGAACATCATAGGCACCGTCGATCGGGTCAAGGCGCTGCTGCCGCATTTACAGGCTGCCATCCCGGCTGCCATCTCCATGCAGGTGGTGATGGATCGTAGCCCGACCATCCGCGCCTCATTGCGGGAGGTGGAACGCTCATTGATCATCTCCACGGTGCTGGTCATCCTGGTAGTTTTCGTGTTTCTGCGCAGCGCCCGGGCGACCGCCATCCCGGCTATTACCGTGCCGGTCTCGCTGGTGGGCACCTTCGCCGTCATGTACCTGGCCGGATTTTCGCTCAATAACCTTAGCCTCATGGCTCTGACCATCGCCACCGGTTTTGTGGTGGACGATACCATCGTGGTCCTGGAAAATATTTCGCGCCATATCGAGTCGGGCATGAAACCGTTGCAAGCCTCTCTGCAGGGGGCCCGCGAGGTCGGCTTCACTGTCTTGTCGATGAGCATCTCGCTGATTGCCGTGTTCATCCCTATTCTTTTTATGGGCGGCATCATTGGCCGTCTGTTCCGCGAATTTGCCATTACCCTGTCGGTGGCCATTCTGGTCTCACTGGTGGTTTCCCTCACCACCACGCCGATGTTATGTGCCCGCTGGCTGCGACCGCAGAGTGAGGAGCCGCCAAGCCGGCTGTTTTTGGCCACAGAGCGAGCCTTTGCAAGAATGCTGGAGGGCTATCGCCGCTCGCTCACCTGGGCGCTTGGTCATAGCCGGTTGATGATGGTGCTGCTGGCGGCCACCATTGGCCTCAACGTCTATCTGTATGTCATCGTCCCCAAAGGGTTTTTTCCGCAACAGGATACCGGCCGGCTCAATGGCCAAATTCGGGCGGACCAGTCTATCTCCTTCCAGGCCATGCAGCAGAAGCTGCAGCGCTTCATTGACGTGGTCGGTAAGGATCCGGCGGTCGACAAGGTTATGGGTTTCACTGGCGGTGGCCAGCGGAACGTCGCCAATATGTTCGTCAACCTCAAACCGCTATCGCAACGGAAGGACAGTGCTGACCAGGTAATCGCCCGGCTCAGGAAAACGCTCGCCAAGGAGGCGGGGGCCACCTTGTTTTTGCAGTCGGTGCAGGATATCCGCATAGGAGGGCGAGCCAGCAGCGCGCAATACCAGTACACCCTGCAGGGGGATGATCTGAACGAACTGCGGGCCTGGGCACCCAAAGTGCAACAGGCATTGATGCAACTGCCGATGCTGGCCGATGTGAACAGCGACCAGGAAGTGAAGGGCCTGCAAACCATGCTGGAATTCGATCGCGAGACCATGGCCCGCCTGGGCCTGACCCAGAAACAGGTGGATGCGGTGCTCTACGATGCTTTTGGCCAGCGTCAGGTCTCGACTATCTACAACGCGCTCAACCAGTATCGCGTGGTCATGGAGGTGGCTCCCGAGTACTGGCAGGATCCGGAGTCGCTGAGCACGATCTATCTGCAGACGCCGTCCGGATCGGTCACCCCCCTTTCATCATTTGCTCGGTGGAGTTCCACCAATACCCCCTTAACGGTCAACCATCAGAGCCAGTTTGCCGCCACGACCATATCCTTCAATCTGCCGCCGAAGGTGTCGCTATCGGACGCCACGGGTGCCATCAACAAGGCGTTACGGGGCGTTGGGCTGCCCAGTTCCATTCAGGGCAGTTTCCAGGGCAGCGCCAAGACCTTCCAGGCCTCCCTCGACAGCCAGCCGCTGTTGATTTTGGCGGCTTTGATAGCGGTGTATATCGTGCTGGGCATGCTCTATGAAAGTGTGGTGCACCCTGTGACCATCATCTCCACCTTGCCTTCTGCCGGAGTCGGAGCACTGCTGGCCTTGTTGGTTTGTGGCAGTGAATTTAACGTGATCGCGCTGATCGGCGTGCTGCTGCTGATCGGCATCGTCAAGAAAAATGCCATCATGATGATCGACTTCGCCATCAGCGCCGAGCGCGAGCAGTTGTTGGCGCCGAAAGAGGCAATTCTGCAGGCCTGCCTGCTGCGGTTTCGGCCGATTATGATGACTACGATGGCGGCGCTGTTCGGGGCCTTGCCGCTGGCATTGGGCCGTGGCGACGGTGCTGAGCTGCGGACGCCGCTGGGAATTTCGATTGTCGGCGGTTTGCTGCTCAGTCAGTTGCTGACCCTCTACACCACGCCTATCGTCTACCTGCACCTGGACCGTTTCCGCCTTTGGTGCCGGAAAGGACGCAACATTGCACCTTCTGCGCTTGTCGGAGCCTATAAGGAATGATCAATATGAACAGAGTACTCTTTCGGTCAACACTCTTACTCTACCTGGTCAGTTTTGCTCTGGCGAGCTGCGCCGTCGGGCCGGATTACGTGAAACCGCAGGTCGATGTCCCGCCTGCCTATAAAGAAAGCGGTCAGTGGCAAGCGGCCCGTCCGCTGGACGACAGCCCACGCGGTCCCTGGTGGACCATCTTTGCCGATAAAGAACTTGACCGGCTCATGGAAATCCTCAACCGGCAGAACCCCTCCATTGCCCAGGCCGAAGCGCAATATCGACAGAGCCAGGCCCTGCTGCGTCAGGCTGAGGCAGGTCTGTTGCCTTCGCTTAGTGCAACGGCATCAAGTACGCATGGCACGCTCACCCCTGGAGCAGGGGTCACCGACCAGTATTCTGTAGCGGCCAGCGCCAGTTGGGAAGCGGACGTTTGGGGAGGGGTGCGTCGGGCGATAGAGGCCGGCAAGGCTAAGGAGGCTGCCAGTAGCGCCCAGTTGAGCGCCATCCGCCTCAGCAGCCAGGCCCAATTGGCTAGTGTGTATCTGCAGTTGGTGGTTGCTGATCAGCAATTACGGCAGTTAGAGGACAGTGAAAAAACCTTGCAGCAAACCCTTGTTCTCACCCGCAATCAGTATAACGCGGGGGTCGCTTCCCCGGCCAGCGTCACCCTGGCCGAGAGTCAACTGAAGACCGCCCAGGCATTGCGGGTGCAGCGTCAGCTGAGCCGGGCGCAACTGGAGCATGCGATTGCCGCCAGCCTGGGGATGGCTCCGGCCAGTTTGACCCTGCAACCGATCAGCCTGGCACCGCGCCTGCCACAGATCCCTGCCGGCCTGCCATCCACCCTGCTGGAGCGCCGCCCGGACATTGCCAGCGCGGAACGCAACATGGCACAGGCCAACGCCCAGATCGGGGTGGCAACCTCAGCGTTTTTTCCCAACCTGACCCTGTCGGCCAGTGGCGGGTATCGAGGTGCCAGCTTCGCCGACTGGATCAGTGCGCCCAACCAAATCTGGTCGGTGGGGCCGCAGCTGGCCCTGACGTTGTTTGATGGCGGCCTGCGCCGCGCCCAGACTGACCAGGCCATTGCCACCTATGATGCGAGCGTCGCCAGTTACCGCCAGACCGTTCTCGCAGCCCTGCAAGCGGTTGAAGATAATTTGTCAGCCCAGAGTTTGCTGGCTGAGCAAGCCGATTTGCAACAGGCCGCGCTCACTGCGGCTACGCGTGCGGAAACCATCACTCTCAATCAGTATCGGGCTGGCACGGTCGGTTACTTAAGCGTTCTGGCGGCGCAAAATATCCGTCTGCAAGCGGAAAACACCCTGTGGAGCGTTAAAAGCAGTCAGTACAGCAGCAGTGTCGGTTTGATCAGTGCTCTGGGAGGGAGTTGGTGAGGGGATGACGCGGAGCGTAGGAACCAGAGAAATCAATATTGCCACCCAGCTCAATCAACAATTAAGCACCTGCTGCATCTGTTTGCTCAACTCTCTCAGGCAATACGGTTTTGCGATCATGCCACTGAAGCCGTAGTTCTTGTAATCCGCCATAACCGGGTCGTCGTTGTACCCGCTGGAAACGATCACTCTGGCCTCATGGTCTATCTCCAGGATTTTCTGGACAGCTTCCTGGCCCCCCATGCCTCCGGGAACGGTCAAGTCCAGAATAACCGCGTTAAATGGCTGTGCTGTTTGCAGCGCCTCGGCATACATTGCAATGGCAGCTTTCCCCTCGTGCGCAATGGCCACTTCGTAGCCCATATCCTCCAGTGCGGCGCTAACTATCTTGAGGATATTATCGTCGTCATCCATGATGAGGATCTTGCCCTCCCCTTTCAGTAATTCCGGTTCATCCTCTTTGTTGGGTATTATTACCTGAGATGTGAGTGCCGGGATGAAGAGGGTAACGGTCGTCCCGGCATCCGGTCTCGATTTTGCTACGATAAATCCCTCATGTTTTTTTATTATCGAGTAGGCCGAGGCCAATCCCAGTCCACGGCCGGTGGGTTTGGTCGTGAAATAGGGGTCGAAAATTTTGCCAAGATCTTCGTTCGGTATCCCGTTGCCCAGGTCTTTGATCGATATTTTCAGGTAGTTGCCGGGTTGCAGCGGCAGGTCATGGCCTTCAGCTATCACCACATTTTTGCAATCAATACTGATCGTGCCGCCATTTGGCATGGACTGGTCCGCGTTGATCAGAATGTTGGTGATAACCTGGCCGATCTGCCCTTCATCGGCATCAATCTTCCAGAGATCGTCGGGCAGGTTGTAGATGCAGGTTGACTTGGTCCCACTCAAGGCAAAGTGGCCGTAATTCTTGATCAGTTGTGCGGCGACAATTGGTTTTTTGATTGGGGCGCCACCCTTGGAGAAGGTGAGGAATTGCCGGGTCAGGTCTTTCGCTTTTAGAGAAGCCGTTTCGGCGTCTGTCAGACGTTTATAGGCTTTATCCTGAGGAGAGATCTGCATTTTCGCAAAAGAGATATTGCCCAGGATAACCATAAGAATATTGTTGAAGTCATGGGCAATCCCAGCTGCGAGCAGCCCCAGGGATTCAAGTTTTTTGGCCTTAAGCAGTTCTTCCTCTGCCCATTTGCGCTGAGTGATATCTTCGTAGGCCCCCAGAACCCCGATGACCTTGCCGTTGGCATCACGAATCGGCACTTTGGAAGTGGCGAGCCAGATTTGCTTACCCTCCGGTGTGGTCTGGATTTCTTCATAACGCCATTTCGGTTTACCTGAGTTCATGACTTCAAGGTCATCCTGGCGGTACATTGCCGCCTGGTCCTTCCATCCCATGCTGTGATCGTCGAGGCCGATTAACTCCTCCGGTACCTGATAACCTGCATCTTGGGCAAACAAGGTGTTGCACCCCAGGTACACCGAGTTGAGATCCTTCCAGAAGAGGCGAACCGGGATGGTGTCGAGGACCAGCTTTAGCAGGTTTTTTGCCTCTGTCGCGTTCTGTTCGTTTTGCGTCATGGCCTTCTCGGTTCGTTTGAGGTTGCTGATGTCGTTTATCACAACCCGGCACTCGGAAGAGCCGCCACCATGCCGTGCAATAGCTGTGGCCAGGTGCGCCCAGAAGACGGTTCCGTCCTGTTTTGCCATGCGTAACTCGCAACCTTTGGGGGCATCACAGGTGTCGAGATTCTGTTTGCGGTAGAGATAAAAGATGTCTTGATCGTTGTGATGGATGAATTGGGTGAGCGGTTGCCCGATCAGCGAATTTTTGGGCATGCCCAGCAGGGTCGCTGCGGTCAGGTTGACTTCCAGGATCAAGCCTGTGTCGGAGAGGGTGAGATAGCCGACCGGGGCCATGTCGTAGAGATCGAAATAGCGTGCCCGTGCGCTTTCCAGTTCTCCCTGGGCCTGGCGCAAGGCCTCGTTCTGCATTTCCAGCTCGATCTGATGCGCTGACAGCTGGTGAAACATCAGCCTGATTTCTTCGGACACCTGAAGATCGACAGTATCCGCCTGTTGCCCCATTGCTTCCTTAATCCTCTCACCGTCCAATCGACACAATCGGGGCGTTTTGTTGAGTCGCTTCTCTCTATTGATCATGGTGTCCTTGCATCTGATTAAGGTTTGCAATAAACGCTGTCCGTTGGGTATCGATCGTTTTCATCAAGACACTGCAAAAAAAACGGTCTGCTTGCCTTTTAAGGCAGGCAGACCGCGGATCGCCAACCGTGCAACCAACCTTGCATTTCCGGAGAGGGAAGACGGCGATCCATTCTCTTGTTATTTTAAAAAAACTCTATCCCTGCTGGCTATCGTCGCTAGTCCACCTTGATCGTTGATCGTTTGGTCTTTTCCATTTTAGGGATAGTCAATTCCAGGATGCCGTTTTTGAAGGAGGCCTTGGCTTCGTTTTCCTTCACAGCTGCCGGCAAGGCAAAGGTTCTCTGGTACGAGCCCCGGCAGATCTCCTGCCGGTAATATTCGCCTTTTTCCTCCTTCTCCTCCTTGCGCATGTTGGCCTCAAGGGTCAGGACATTGTTGGCAATAGTGATGTTGATATCTTTTTTGTCCACCCCTGGCAGTTCCGCCTTGATCAGGAAATCGCCTTCTCGGTCAATCACGTCGACGCAGGGTGTTTTACCTTCAAAAGGCGTCATCTGAGGGGTGGATGCGCCAGGCCAGCCTTGGTGAAATGGTCTCCGCCATCGACGCGGGAAGTAATTCTCGAAAATCTGATCCATCTCTTTGAAGAAGTTGGACTCAGGAAGAAGATCAAACCTCTCGAAAGGAGAGGTCATCCCCCGAGGTGGCATTTTTTGGACTTCATGTTTCTGTTCTTCTTTCTTTTTTTCGTTCACGGTCGTTTCTCCTTGGTATATGCACCTTTAATGTCAGGCTACTGTCAGCCGTGCCCGTAAACTATGAGGCCTAACAGGTTTCTATGGCGTCTATCGGCACACCCGGTTTGCAGCGCGTCGCGCCAACAGCATTCGTATTGATCGCAGGCTAATTGTTCCGTATTGAAGCAGGGGGCATTGCCTTCCTTCTCCTGAATGGAGCGAATCAGATTCTGTTTGTTCATAGCTCCGGGATTTACGCCCATTTTCTTAGCTATTTCCCTTATGTTATTCATTTTCACAATGATAACCCATCCTTCGATGTATTCATCCGACGGAACCTCGCTATTCCCAGGAGTGCCTTTGTACTGCTTGTTGTAAGCCGCAACCCCTTGGATAGAGCAACAATCTACAAGGGTTGCACAGCTTCGTTGATCGGGGTGTCGATTTGGTAGCCCCTGTCACCCTTGTATGGGTTGAAGATCAGGATCGGGCATGAGGCTCTTTTCAGGACCCTTTCCGCCACGCTGCCCAGTAAAATTTTCTCGATACCCTGAGCGCCGTGCGTTCCCATGATAACCAGATCGGCCTTCTGCTCCTTGATATAGGCGACAAGGCTATCTGCGGCGTCACCTCTGAGCACTGCCCCCGCACAGCCAGGGCAGGCGTTCTTGTTTTGCTCGAGCAGTGCGGTCATTTTTTTCTGCGCATAAATCTGCAGTTCTTCATCGATTTCCATAAAAGACGTAGGGTAGGTATCGGCATACCCTGCGGCTCCCGCAAAAAACTCAACTACATGCACGAAGGTTGGTTTTGCATCCAGACTTTTTGCAATATTGATGGCAAATTCAGCTATGTCATTAGTATGCCGCTGAAAATCAACTGGTACGATAATCCGTTTAATGTTTTGCATAGGTTCTCCCTCCGTGAAAAATTTGATTTTATAACCGGTTGTTGGTTGCCAAGCTGTTCGCTCTCTTTTCTCTCTGTTTCTGGCGTGATTCCCCACCCTGTCAGGTTTTCATACAGTAACGTTATACCGTTACTAACGGTTTGCAAATGGAGATAAAATGAATATGTAATGGATATTATAAATATACATGATCAAGGCCTGCTGATCACGCCCAAGATACTTCATGCTTCGTGATGAGATGGATGGATTCGCTTGAGCCGGGGTTACAGTTTCTGAATCTCTTTGGCAAAGCATTCGGGGCAGCAGCCATGGGTGATCTGCACTTTTTTCACGGCATTTAAATACTCCTCCATGCTATACCAGCGCCCTTTGCTTTGGTCGTTTTGTTGTTGGTCGACACGTATTTTCTTGCAGTAACAACAGATCGGTAGAATGTTTTCATACAACGCTACTTTTCTTTGTAGGTCTTGTTTGGCAAAACAGTTGGATATCCGATACAGCAGTTCATCGCTATCGCACGGTTTTTGCAAAAAATCGTCGGCGCCTAAGCGGAGCGCATCCACAGCGGCATCGAGATCCGCATAGCCGGTGAAAATGATGACCATGGTCTGCGCATCCTTCTGCTTGGACGCCTTCAGAACCTTGAAACCATCAAGTCCCGGCATCACCAGGTCGGTCATCACCAAGTCGAAGCTACCGGCGTTGATCATTCTGATAGCCTCTTCTCCGCTTGCCGACACAGTCAGGTCTAAGTTGCGATTAGCACTTGCAAGATCTCTGGAGAGGCTCTGTAAGATGATTTGTTCATCATCAACGAGCAGCATGGATTTTCGTAGAGAGCTGTTCATGATTTTTTCCTTACCCGCTGTAGTAATTATTTATCGGCATCCAGCAGGTTCGGTCGAACCGGGATTGCTGCCACATGTTTTTGATAGGGAGGGCGAGCATGCAAACACCTCCAGCAAAGAAAGTTATGCAGCCTGAATGCAGGGCGGAGAATGTCAGGAATCGTGACGGAAGTATGACCAGATGGGCGAGAAAAAACAATGGGGCAAGATGTGAGATGGAATGGATAGGCGTTCTATCCTATCGATGGTGGCGTTTCGTGCTGGTGCCGATTAATTCGCTGTAATACGAGCTGGTTGCGGCAAAATCGATCAGGTCGCTTACGGTTATCAGTCCATGGACAGCATGGTTTGCAGATTGGTTTTCTGGTGGGTCATCTCAAGTTTTTTTCTGATGTTCTTGCGGTGGATGCTGATGGTTCCAGGCGAGAGGTTTAGAATGTCGGCTATTTCCTTGGTCCGCTTGCCCAGCTTGACCAAATTGGCGATCTGCATTTCAGCAGGGGTGAGCCGAGCCAGTTTGGTGGAAAATGTATTGGCAAAGGGGGATGTCAATTCGTCGGTGTTGGCCTGGATAATCTCCACCAGCACCTGTTGCGCCTCGGTCAGGCCGCTGTCTTTGAGTCGATCCAGAAAGGGGTTGATCAGATGGGCGGTGTTGGCGAGTACCTGGTCGCCCAAGATTTTTTTATCTTCCTCCCTTTTTTTCAGCAAAACCGTTAAGGCGATGTTTGATTGGTTCAACTCGCTGGTCCGTTCCTGCACCCGCTGTTCCAATTCGTCGTGGGCTCGTTTTAAGGCATCCTCCACCTCTTTTAACCGGGTAATGTCGGTGTGGGTGCCAATGATTCTCATGGCCCGTCCTTGCCCGTCCCGGGTAACCGCCTGGCCTCGTGACAGAATCCATTGCCAGCCGCCTTCCTTGTTCCTCAGGCGGAACTCGACCTCGTAACGGGGCGTCTGTCCCTGGGTATGCGCCTCCCGCAGGGCCTGCACGTTGTCCCTATCGTCGGGGTGCAGCAGTTCTTCGAAGGCCTCGAAGTCATGAATTTTGTTTGTCTCGTTATAGCCCAGAGTGCGATGCCAGTTTTCGCCGAAATAAACCTCGCCGGTGATCAGGTTGCGGTCCCAGACCCCGTTGGACGAGGCATCTAAGGCTAGGCGAAAACGATTTTCGCTTTCAATCAATTGTTGTTCTATCAGGCGTCGTTGAGCAATCTCCTCTTCCAGTTGCTGGTTCTGTGCCGCCATTTTTTGCAGCAGGCTTTGTTTTTCGAGGCAACGCCGGATGCGGAAGACCAGTTCTTCATGTTCGCAGGGCTTAAGAGTAAAGTCATCGGCGCCGAGGCGCAGGGCATCAATGGCGCCGCGCATATCACCGTAGCCGGTGAGGATGATGACACTGGTTTGCGGCCTCTGTTTTTTCACGGCCTTGAGCACGCCGAAACCATCGATGCCAGGCATCATCAGATCGGTGATCACCAGATCAAACGACTTTTCCTCCAGGGCTCTGATCGCTTCACTGCCGCTATCCACCGCCGTGACCGCGAAATCCTCCATCTGGAGTTCCCGGGTAAAAGATTTTCGAATTATTTCCTCATCGTCGACAAAAAGTATGGATACTTTTTTCAGGTTATTTAGTTCCATCTGGATCCACTCCCTCTGTGGTTATCGCCAGTGTTGGCGAGTAAAAAAAGTGAAGTGATGTGGTGGTTCGTCGTAGGTATCTGTGGTGGTATCGTAATCATCCTTTGATAGGCAGCAGGATGGTGAAGGTTGTGCCTTCTCCAGGTTGGCTCTTGACCTGGATCTCCCCATGATGCTGTTTGATAATGCCATAACTGACCGACAAGCCCAGGCCGGTTCCCTTGACTTCCGGTTTGGTCGTGTAGAAGGGCTGAAAGATATAGGCCATTGCCTCGGGCTCAATGCCGATGCCTGTATCCTGAATGGCTACTGCCACCTTGTCGTTCTCCTGCCAGGTGCTGATCGTAATCACCCCGCTACCTGATTCCTGGCAGGCATCTGCGGCATTGGTCAGCAAATTGAGATATACTTGTTTGATTTGGTCAGGAACCGCGCAAATCTGCGGTAACGGGTATGTATACTTGAGTTCCACGTTAATCCGTCTGCTTTTGAAATCGCTCTTATGGAGCAGGAGGATGGCATCCAGGGACTTGTGCACATCCATGGGCACTTTTTTTCCTGACGAAGGGCGGTTGAATTCCTGGAGGCTGCGGATCAGATTTCTTATTCGTTCGCTTTCGCTAATGGCCGCGTCCAACAGTTCCTTGTCCTCTGAGTCCAATATTGCCCTTTTTTTCAGCCCTTTCAGAATAGACAGGATGCCCTGGAGGGGATTGTTGAATTCATGGGCGATAGAGGCTGAGAGCTTGCCGATTGCCGAGAGTTTTTCCGCATGCAGATACTGTTTTTGAGTTTCCTGCAGTTCGAGCGTCCGTTGTTCAACCCGCCGCTCCAGAGTAATATTCGCGGCTTTGAGTTGCTCCTGAGCCTGGATAAGTTCGGTAATATCGCGAAAAACCCCCACGACCTTGCGGAATTGGCCCTCATGAGCGTCAAACGGATGCACGGAAACAACCGCGTGAAATCGGTCGCCCGATTTACGCTTCAGGACCATGTCAAATGAATGCATCGCCTTACCCTGGCGGAATTTTTTTATTCTTGCCGGTATAATGTCCGCGAGTTCAGGGGGGTAGATAAGCGCAATCGATTTGCCGATCGCCTCGTCCTGCCGGTAGCCGAACAGTTTTACCGCGCCTGAGTTGAAGATTTTGATGCGGCCGTCATCTTCTTCCAACTCGCAAACGATCAATCCGATGCTGTCAAGCACCTCATAGATGGTACTCAGGCTGTCGGCTTGTTCCCTGAGTCGGTTATTGGCAGTTTTCTGGATCTGGAGTTGTTGTTCCTCGCTAAGCCGGAGCGCCTCCTCGGCTTGCTTACGCCGGGTGATGTCGCGGGCAGCAACGAAAAGAACCGGCCTGTTTTGCAAAGGGATAAGACGTGCTGACATCTCAACCGGAAAGATGGTTCCGTCCTTTTTTTGTTGCATACACTGGGGAACGGAGAAGGTCGTGCCAGCAGGGGCTTGCAGGGTTTCCTGGAAACGCTGCAGTGTCACCTCCGGTTCCGCCGAGAGATCCGTGTTCTTCTTGGCGAGGATTTCGTCCGGGTCGTAGCCATAAAGTTCTAAGGCCCTGGTATTGGCTTTAACGATCAGGGCCGTGTTGGGGTCGATCAGGAGAATCGCATCAGAGGCTGATTCGAAGAGTAAACGATACCGATCTTCGCTTTCGCGCAAGGCCTCTGCGGCTCGCTTGCGCTCGACTATTTCCCATGCTAGATCGGCGAGAGAGGTCAATACGGCAACCTCTCGTTCGTTGTAGTCCGTTGGCTTGTTGCCCACGCCGATAATTGCGACAATAGCATCCTCGCGCAGGATCGGTACGACCAGCTCGCGAACGATCGGAACATGACCCCTCGGCAATCCTTTGCGATGGGGCAGGGCTGCATAGTCATTGTGAATAACCGGTTTGCGTTCATGGATGCAGTCCCCCCAAACACCTGCGTGACTGACGGGGTAATGCTGTTTTGCCTCTGCTGCGTCACACATAGCTTCAACGGTGTTGGTTGACCAGGCTTGCAAGGACAGTGTGATTTGATCGGGTTCTATGAAATGATAGAAACCAATTTTGCTGCCGCAAAGCGCCTCGGCCTCGTCAAGGGTGGCCTGGAGAAAATTCTGAAGCGAGAGCTTACTTGATAATCGCACAAGGCGATCTCGGGCGGCCATTATCGTTTCCATCTGCTTGCGTTCGGTGATGTCAATGGCGATGCAGAACAATTCCGGCAGCTGTCCCGGAATCTGGACGAGGGTATGGCTTGAAAAAACGTTGACCCGCGAGCCATCTTTACGCATCAAGGACAATTCCGTAGCTGGGATCGGTCGCCCCGTCATGGCCATCTGCTGGATGGCCTGCTCGACCTCTCCCCGCATCTCCGGAGGAACGATCAAATCCAATAGATTGCGCCCCATCACTTCTTCCGCAGTGTATCCGTAGAGCTGTTCGGACGCATAATTCCAATATTGGGTTGTGCCATCGGGCCCATATCCCTGCACGGCGACAGAGGGTACATCTCGCAGCAGTCGGCGGAATCGGGCTTCGCTTTCCTGCAAGGCCGCTTCCATCTGCTTATGTTCGCTAATGTCGCTCAACACCAGCAGGCACACAGGGGTGTCGTCGGCCTGGTGCAAGCCGGTAATCACCAGATGCGCCCAGAATAGGGTGCCGTCATTTTTTACCATCCGTAGTTCGCACATTCGTGGAGTACAGATGTCGAGCTCTTTGCGGTGCAGGTAATAGACGTCTTGGTCGTCCTTGAAGATGAATTGGGAGAGCGGCCGGCTTATCAGGGTTTTGCGGGGCACCTCCAGCAGGTTGGCGGCAGTGAGGTTGGCTTCCTGGATCAGCCCTTTGGCGGAGATAGTGAGATAACCAACCGGGGCCAGGTCGTAGAGTTCGAAATAGCGTTCCCGTGAAGTCTGCAGTTCGGTCTGGGTGAGACGCAATTCCTCGTTTTGCATCTCCAGCTCAATGCGGTGTACCAGCAGTTCCTGTAACATTTGCTGGATTTTTTCCGGACTCATGGCCGCAATCTCTGCCGATGCCAGTGCCTTTTTTTTTCGAGCGATTGCTTCAGCCTGTATGCGCAGGGCCTGCCGTGCCTGCATCGAGCCTGTCGGGTCCGCTGCGGGAAGGGGTTGCTTGGCTTGTTTATCTTTGTCGGTCACTTTAGGTCCTCCGGTTGTGAGGGCTGCCTATTTGAGAAGACTTTATCGATTTTAGCCGTCAGAGCCTTTGTTGAAAAAGGTTTCTGAAGAGAGAACAGGTTGTTGCCCAAAAGACTGTGAGGAGTGGGGATGTCGGCAGCCTCTTGGTCTTTCCGGACAGCAACAGCTTTCTCCTGCGTGCGTGGAGCACGTTTCCCCCAGGTTATGCCGGTCTTGCGCCCTCAACAGGATTCCTCGTGGCGGGGCAGATAAATCCGGAAAGTTGTCCCCTGCCCGGGTTCACTCGACACCGTAATCCGACCCTGGTTCTGCATGACAATACCATAGACCGTGGAAAGACCGAGACCGGCCCCTGTCGGCACAGTCTTGGTGGTGAAAAACGGTTCGTATATCAAGTCAAGGGTCTCGGCATCCATGCCAATCCCGTCATCACTCACGGTAAGTTCAACATATTCGCCTGGAACAAGGTTGGGATAGTCGGCGCAATCTGCCGCGTCCAGGATGATGTTACGGGTTTCAATACGTATTTTCCCGTTTTCGGGAACCGCATCGCGGGCATTGACACAGAGATTTGCCAGGATTTGTTCCACCTGGGAGGGATCGATCCTGACCGGCCACAGGCATGTACCCGGCACCCAGGTCAACCGGACATGCTTACCGATGAGATAACGAAGCATCTTGAAGAGTTCCTCAATCGTTTCGTTGATATCAAGGACGCGCGGAACGATTATTTGCTTGCGGGCAAAGCCGAGGAGTTGCTGGGTGAGATCTGCTGAATGTTGCGCCGCCTTTTTTATTCTGAGCAGGTTTTCAGAAAGCTTCGAGCCTTTTTCCACGTATGCCTCAGCCAGTTCCGCTGAGGCCAGGATGACGCCGAGCATGTTGTTGAAATCATGCGCCACTCCGCCAGCCAGCCGCCCAACGGATTCCATTTTCCTGGCCTGCGCCAACTGCGCTTCGCTCTCCCGCAAGGCAAGCGTAGCCATTTTTCGCTCGGTAACATCACTTATCACCAGGCGGTACTCAAGGCGACCGCTAACCTGCGGCATGGTGGTGCCCATCAGGTGCGCCCAGAATACTGTTTTGTCCTCTCGTTGCATCCGCAGCTCGCACCCCAGCGGTTTATCGGACTCGGCAAGTTTTTGTATATGCAGGTAATAAAGGTCCTGGTCTTCCTTGAAGATAAACCGGGTGAAGGACCGCCGGTTCAAGGTGCCTGACGCCACACCCAGCAGACTTGCCAGGGTGCGGTTGTTTTTCAGGAACAGCCCCCTGTCGCTAAGGGTGCAATAGCCAACCGGTGCGTGATCGTATAAATCGGCATACCGTGAACGCTCGGCATCCAGATTCAGCTGCGCCCTGAGCAGCTCCTCGTTTTGGAGAGCCAACTCGACCTGATGCACTTCCAGTTCGTGGATAATCTTCTGGATTTTCTTGGGTGGCAGGGCTTCGATGGTTTCCAGCGTCAGCGCGGAGACCTTCCCGGTTACTTTTTCGGCCCGGATGCGCAGATTCGTGTGCAGCGGACTTGAACCGTCCCGCTCAGCCAAGAATGCCGTGGATCCAGAGTGCTTGTCGGTATCGGTCATCGTGAGCGTTGCACCTCAATGTGTATTGCCACCTTCCGTCCGTTCTGTCGTCGCGATTGCATAGATTGCCCCGGCCTTGTCCATCAGGGCCGTGGCGGTTACCCGCACCTCCACGATAGCCCCATTTTTTGCAATTCGTTGCGTAAGGTAGGGTTTGAGGATCCCAGGCTGACTCAGCTTCTGCACGGTGGTTAAAGCGTCTTCCCGCAGCACTTCCGGGGTAAGATCACGAATATTCATCGTCAACGCCTCTGCCTCGCTCCACCCGTATATCCTCGTTGCCGCAGGATTCCAGGCCAGGATGCGGCCTTCCAGATCATGGACCGTGATCGCATCATGGGCATCCTGGACAACAACGGCCAGACGGCTCAGCGCCACCTGCGCTTCTTTCAGCTCCGTGGTGTCTTCAAAGGTAATCACCGCGCCCTCGATAACGTTGTCGAGGGTGCGGTAGGGTTGAATGCGCATGGTGTACCACTTGCCTTCTGGGGTCTGGACATCGATCTTCTTGACAACCAGAGTCTGCAGTACCTCCTGTGTGTCTGCCGATAGCTGATCGTAGCCCACGAGATTAGAGGCGAGGTGCCCCACGGGACGTCCTATATCGCTAGGGATAAGGTTGATGATGCGGGTGGCGGCGGGGGTGTAGCGCAGGATGCGCAGCCCGTGATCCACAAAGACCGTGCCGATGCCGGTACCCGCCAGCAGATTGTTCATGTCGTTGTTGGCCCGCGAAAGATCCGCCACCTTGGTTTGCAGTTCGGCGTTGACGGTGGCCAGTTCCTCGTTGATCGATTGTAATTCTTCTTTCGAAGTTTCCAGTTCTTCGTTGGTTGATTGCAGCTCTTCGTTGACCGATTGCATCTCTTCGTTCGAGGATTTGAGCTCTTCGTTGGAAGTCTCCAGCTCCTCGGTGGTGGCCTGGAGATATTCCTCCTTGGCGATCAGTTCCTGTCTGAGCGCGTCGAAGCGGGCATCGGCGGTGGTCTCAAGGCTACCCTCTCCTACGGTGCCTGGATCGGCTCCCGGTAGGGTTTGCTCAGGATCAAAGGGTGGGGCTTCCTCCAGAATGACCAGGAAGAGAAGTTCTTCAGGCGTCGAAGCGGGGTTTGCGACTACCGGGCCAACGGTGAGGTTGACGGGGGTGAAGTCGCCGTTGGTCTTAACCCGCAGATCTAAACGCCGCACAACCGTCTTTTCCACAGCTGCCTTGTGCAGGGCCAAGGTCAGGTCACGCCGCAAGCCTTCGCGGGCCATCTGTAAAATGTTGTTGATACCGACTTCGCCGGGGGTGGGTTCCAGATACATTCCGGTCCGGCCGTGCAGATAGAGGATGTCGCCGAGCCTGTTGACCAACGCCGCAGCCGGGGCGACCTGCTGCAACAGGGCCTGCTCGGTCAGCTCACGGAGCGATATTTTCACCGGCATGATCTTGTTTGCAGCCGTTGGTAAAGGCGTCGCCAGGGCGGTTATCTTTGTCATGGTGGCCAGGGAGCGGCTCAAAGCGGTGCGCTGGGCGCTGTGCGCATCGTTTTTACGTTGGTATACCTTGGATTTGCGGTCCAGCAGGGTAAATTGTTCGCATAGATCCCCTACCGTCTCCGACGTCCCCAGAAACAGAAAGCCATCTTGGTTCAAGGCGTAGTGGAAGAGGAGGATAAGCTTTTTTTGTAACGCTCCCCCCATATAAATGAGCAGATTACGGCAACTGATAAGGTCGATTTTGGAGAAAGGCGGATCTTTGATCACGTCCTGCTCGGAAAAGATCAGCAGGTCGCGGATATTTTTGTGAATGCGGAAAGTCGTGCCGTCATGATGTCTTGTGAAAAAACGCCTTAATCGTTCCGGCGAGATATCGTCGGCAATACTGGCCGGATAGCTGCCCGTCCGGGCCGTACTGATAGCCATATTGTCGATGTCGGTGGCAAAGACCTGCACCTTGAAGTTCAGTTTTAGCGTTTCCAGGTATTCCTGCAGGAGTATGGCGATGGAGTAGGCCTCCTCACCGGTGGAACAGCCGGGAACCCAGACGCGGATTGCAGCGCCCGGGGGCTTGTCGGCAAAGAGTTGGGGGATGACCTGGGCCTCGATGGCCTGAAAAGCCTCTTTATCTCGAAAAAAACTGGTCACGCCGATCAAGAGGTCGCGAAAGAGGGCTTCCACCTCGGTCGGTGTCTGTTGCAGGAGTTTCACGTATCCACTCATTGTTTCAATCTGGTGGATGGCCATGCGCCGTTCGATGCGCCGGTGGATGGTGCTTGGCTTGTATTGAGAAAAGTCGTGACCGGTCTGGGCGCGCAGCAGAATGAAAATCTTGTTCAACATATTCTCTGCCTTGAGCGACGAGGCCGTAACGGACTTGGGTGGTTTGCCAAAAGTATGGGCTGTATAGGCCTGAAGATGGGCCGGCATCTCGGCGGGCGGGAGTTCGTAATCCACAAGTCCCGTGGCGATTGAGTTGCGCGGCATGCCGTCGAATTCGGTGGATTCCGGGTTCTGAACCATGATCATGCCGCCTTCACCTTTAATGGCGCGAACGCCCAGTGTGCCATCACTGCCGGTGCCAGAAAGCACGATACCGATAGCCCGTTCCTGCTGATCCTGGGCCAGGGAACGGAAGAAAAAGTCAATGGGGAAACGCAGGCCGCGGGGGGTCGCTGGCTCCATCAATTGGAGTGTACCGTTGAGCAGAGCCATGTCACGGTTGGGCGGGATAATGTAGGTGCAGTTCGGTTTGATCACCATCCCGTCGGTCACTTCGAAAACCTGCATGCGGGTAAAATGACGGATGAGATCGGCGAGAATGCTTTTGTGATCCGGCGCCAGATGCTGGACCAGGATAAACGCCATGCCAGGGTCGGTGTCTGCGGGGATGGCGGAAAAGAAGGCTTCAAAGGCTGCCAGGCCTCCGGCGGAGGCGCCTATGCCGACAATCGGGAAAGAACGTCCCGATGGCTCGTCCGGTTTGGCGGGCGGTTGCTGGGGCTTTTGCCTGGCTATCTTCTTCACATTTCCGGTCATAGCGTTTTCTCCCTCTTATTATAATAGGTTGTGAGGGCGTTATCCGTCAAATGGTTTTGCCTGCGAGGGGAGGGTAAAAAAGGATTTCCCAGGGAAAAGTTGTTTCGAGAGCACCGGTCTGTTCAGGCACACACAGGTAATTCAGGCATCGGCATCCTAAAACGCAGCAGGGTTTTTATTGTCCGGTGCTATTCGGTGTGATAGGGTACACTCCTATTTTCCTGGAGATTTTCAAAGTGTTTGCCATGACGGTTACACCCTGGTGGGTTAACCGTGGCAAACTCACCAGGAAACCGATTTCGTTTCAACCGTGGCCAGTTGACTGCCAAAATGCAGATCACATAAACGCCATCAATCAGCCGAAGGAACAGCCCTCGTACGCATCTTCCGCACAACCGACTTGTTATTGCGCCCATGAAACTTCTTTTTGACTTTTTCCCGATCCTGTTGTTTTTTATCGCCTACAAAATGTTCGACATTTATGTCGCCACTGCCGTCGCCATTGCCGCCACCTTCCTGCAGATTGCCATCTCCTGGCTCAAGACCCGCACCGTTGCGTCTATGCAATGGGTCACGCTGGTGGTGATCATCATCTTTGGCGGCCTGACCCTCTATCTTCGCGACGAGCAGTTCATCAAGTGGAAGCCGACCGTTATCAACTGGCTGTTTGGTGCTGCCTTTCTGGTCAGCCATTTTTTTGGTCAACAGACCGCCATCGAGCGGATGCTCAGCAGCAACCTGACCCTGCCGCAACCGGTCTGGTGGCGCCTGAATCTCCTCTGGGTGCTTTTTTTTGTGGTCATGGGCGGGGCCAATTTGTATGTCATGAGCTATTTTGATCGCGACACCTGGGTCAACTTCAAGCTTTTTGGCATGCTCGGCCTGACCCTGGTTTTCATCGTGCTGCAATCCCTCTATCTTTCCCGCTATATGACCGAGCCCGACAGTAAGGGAAAGTAATGGCGTGGGGCGATAGAGTAGTGGTATCGCATTTGTTAATTTTCTCCCTCCCCTATGGAATTTCATATGCAAGCAAACCAGGCAACCCCTTTTAACCGTGCTTCACTGACTCGTTTTGCGTGGCTCTCGATAGCTGCGGGCGTTATCACGCTGGTGATGAAATTGCTGGCCTACCAGCTGACCGGTTCCGTGGGCCTGCTTTCTGATGCGCTTGAATCTATCGTTAATCTCGCTGGCGCGGTGATGGCGCTCTGCATGCTGACCCTCGCAGCCCAGGCCGCCGATGAAAAACATGCCTATGGCCACAGCAAGGCGGAATATTTTTCCAGCGCCGTGGAGGGCGTGCTCATTGTGGTGGCCGCCATTGGGATATCCTACACAGCCATCGAACGCATACTCCATCCTCGGGAACTCGAACAGGTAGGCATGGGGCTCCTGGTCTCCGTCGGCGCCTCGGTAGTGAATTTTGTAGTGGCGCGGATTTTGATGAAAGCTGGCAGGCAGCATCACTCCATCACCCTTGAGGCGGATGCGCACCATCTCATGACCGATGTCTGGACCTCTGTGGGGGTCATCGGCGGCGTGGGTTTGGTGGCGGTGACAGGCTGGACGTTGCTTGACCCGATTGTAGCTTTACTGGTCAGTGCCAACATCGTCTGGACCGGGGTGCAGTTAGTGCGTCGTTCGGTGGATGGATTGATGGATGTGGTGCTGCCAGAGGATGAGCAAGCCTTGATTGAAGGGGTGATGGTTGTCTACCGGGAAAAAAAGGTGGAGTTTCATGCCCTGCGTACACGGCAGGCCGCTTCGCGCCGGTTCATCTCCGTACACATGCTGGTGCCGGGCGACTGGACGGTGCACGATGCTCATCATATGGCCGAGGATTTTGAAGGGGATCTCCGGGCCGCCCTGGGCGATGTGCTGGTGATCACCCACCTTGAGCCCATCGACGATGAAATTTCGGTTGATGATATTCACGAAAAATAAGGAGCGCGCTCCTTTACTTTCAGGCCTCGGTCGGTGGATTTACCCACACGCCGAGGCGTCTTTGTTTTTAAGATACGATGCAAGTCTTTCCTGATCAGCACGACAAGCATCCGTTCCTGCCAATCTGCTGATAATCAGCACCAGCTGGGCCTGTAGAAAAGGGTCCAGTCCCTGCCGTAACGAATAATACATCCAGACACCGCCCCGTCGATCCTGCACCCATCCGTTTCTTTTCAGATAGGCCAGATGACGCGAAACGGTGGATTGCGGCATGTCCAGGGCATGCATCAGGTCACAGACACAGAGTTCTGCCTGCCCTTGCAGCAGCACTAACAGGCGTAATCTGGTTTCATCCGCCAGGGATTTGTATATTTCGGAAGTCGTCAGCATCCACCCAAAATAGCGCATCGGTTCACCCCCGTCAATCTTTGCCGAATAGCGCCTTGTAATATCCGTCCATGCGGATATAATAATTGAGTCGATAAACTCTATTTCAGGAGGTGACCATGAAGTTGGCTCTAACTGCAGTACTCGTATTGATGTGCGGCGGTGTTGCCTTTGCCGTGGTCGGCGGCGGTGATGTCACGATGAAGAACAAGGGCGGAACGGTGCTCTTCAGCCATGCAAACCATGTGGATGCGGCCGGGCTGAAATGTTCGGCATGCCATCCGAAACTCTTTAAAAATGCCAAGCAGCACAAAGCTGTCAGCATGAAAAACATGGAAAAGGGCAAATCCTGCGGAGCCTGCCATAAAGGCAAGGAGGCATTTGGTTTCAAAGACAACTGCAAGAGCTGTCATCAGCAATAATCCCAGCGAAGAAACAGGAGGTATGGAATGCACAGCGAAGATATTCTGGTTGTGATGCAGACAGATCTCGAACGGGCGCTGGCAAAGCCCGAAAAGAACCGTCGATGGGCCATGCTGATTGACCTGCGCAAATGTGTCGGTTGTCACGCCTGCAGTGTCGGCTGCGTTTCCGAAAACAAGCTGCCGCCTGCCATGCACTATCGACCGGTCTTTGAATATGAGCAAGGCAAATATCCCAAGGTCTCCCTAACCTATCTTCCCCGTCCCTGCATGCAGTGCGATAAGCCGCCGTGCGTTGCCGCCTGCCCGGTTAAAGGCAAGGACGGCGCCACCTGGAAGGAGACAACTGGTGTCGGTGCGGGTATCGTCTATATCAATTATGAGCAATGCATCGGCTGCGGCTCCTGTGTCCCGGCCTGCCCCTATAGCGCCCGGACCATGGATGACGGACGTTTTCATGGTGACGGCACCCCGGCCATCCAGAAATACGAGACCATGGCGAGTTACGAATACGGGAAAAATTGGCCTCGCTCCGGGAAAAATTTACCCATCGGCAATGCCCGTAAATGTCATTTTTGCGTGCACCGACTGGCTGCGGGGCAACTGCCCACCTGCATCACCACCTGCATCGGTAGGGCCGGCTATTTTGGAGATGAAAACGATGCAGAGAGTCTGGTTACCAAGACCAAGAAGGCCAACAAGATCCAGGTGCTCAAGCCGGGTAAGGGAACGGCGCCCCGCGTTTATTATGTCGCCACTGAAAAGCTGGAGGTGCTCTATGGCAAATAAGAAGACAACCGGCGTTTCCCGCCGCGATTTCCTGAAAACATCCGCCTTGGCAGGCTGCGGCGCCATCGTGGCCACCCATTTCGATTTTGCCCGTGATCTCATTGCCCGGGTTGAGGCTGGTGAATTGACTCAGGAGCAGGCCTATGAACTCCTCAAAGCGGAAAATACGCTCTACACTTCCTGTCTCAACTGCAATACCGGTTGCGGCATTAAGGTAAAGATTCTGGAAGGGGTTGCGGTCAAGATTGATGGCAACCCCTACAATCCTTTCAATCTCCATCCTCATCTCGAGATGAAGGAAACGCCGGCCAATGCCGTCAAGGTCGATGCCGGGTTGTGTCCCAAGGGGCAGGCCGGTCATCAGGGGGCCTATGATCCTTACCGGGTCACAAGGGTGTTGAAACGGGCCGGAAAGCGGGGCGAAAACAAGTGGCAGAGCATCCCCTTTAACCAGGCTATTGAGGAGATTGTGGGCGGCGGCAAGCTGTTTGCAAATATTCCAGGAGAGGAGGGACGCCAGGTTGCCGGTTTGAAGGCTCTCTACGCGCTGACCGACAGCAAATTGTTCGATGAGATGGGCAAGGATGCCATGGCATTGCGCAAGAAAAAACCGGAGGAACGCGTTCAGGCGGTCGAGGAATTCAAAACTAAGCATGCTGCCAACCTCAGCGCGCTGATTGATCCGGACCATCCCGACTTCGGGCCGAAGAATAATCAGTTCGTCTATTTTTGGGGCCGCAAGAAGGCTGGGCGGGCCAATTTCGCCGCCGCTTTTACCAATCTTTTCGGAACTGCCAATACCCATGGGCACACCACCGTCTGCCAGGGGTCGCTCTATTTTGCCAGCAAGGCGATGAGCGAGCAGTATGTAGGCAACAGTTTTAAAGATGGTCAGAAATTTTACTGGCAGGCCGATCAGGAGAACAGCGAGTACATTCTTTTTGTCGGCGCCAACCTCTTTGATGGGAACTACGGCCCGACCAACCGGACGATGCGCATGACCCAGAGGCTGGTGGATGGCGAGCTGAAAATGACCGTGCTCGACCCGCGTTGCACTAAGCTGGCCGCCAAGGCCCAGCGTTGGGTGCCGGTACTGCCGGGCACCGATGCCGCCTTTGCCATGGGCATGGCTCGGTGGATTCTGGAGAACAACAAGTTCGATGCCAGGTATCTTGCCTGCTGCAACAAGGCCGCTGCCAACGCAATCAAGGAACAGACCTGGAGCAACGGGGCCTGGCTGGTTAAGGTGGATAAAGACGGCAAGCCGGGCAAGTTCCTGCGCGCGCAGGAGATTGGCCTGAAAGCCGCGGAAAAGCGAACCGACAAAGAGGGCAAGGAGTTTGATTTCGAATATCTGGTGACCATCAAAGACGGCAAGCCGGTGGCCTTTGATCCTAACGATGAGAAAGAGGCTGTGAGTGGCGAGTTGTTCGTTGCGACCGTGCTCAAGGATGCGGATGGCAAGGATGTGCCGGTCAAGAGTGGCCTGCAGTTGATGCGGGATGCGGCAAAAGAGAAGACTGTGGCCGAGTATGCTGCTATCTGCGGTACGGACGCGGCCACCATCGAAGCGGTCGCCAAGGAATTCACCAGCCATGGCAAGAAAGCCTGTGTCGATGTGCATCGCGGCCCGGCCCAGCACACCAACGGTTTCTACAACATCGCTTCGCTCATGAACCTCAACCTGCTGATCGGTAATTTCGATTGGAAGGGAGGGATGATCGCCGCCTCCACCTTCAATGTCGACGGTACCGCGAATGACAAACAACCGTTCAATTTTAAAAAGATCGGTCCCAAAGGGGTCAAGGCCTTCGGCACCTCGGTCATCCGTCATGATATGAAATACGAGGAGTCGACGCTGTTCAAGGGCAAGGAGTCCTATCCGGCCAAGCGCAACTGGTGGCCGCTCTCCTCAGATATCTATGAGGAGATCCTGCCTTCCATTGCCGACGGCTACCCCTACCAGGCCAAGGTGGTCTTTTCCTACATGGGTGCTCCTACCTATTCCCTGCCGGCGGGGCAGACGCAGATTGCCGCCTTGATGGATCTTGAAAAGCTGCCTCTGTATATTGCCAGCGACATTCTGATTGGGCCGACCTCGATGTATGCCGATTACATCATTCCCGATCTCCACTACCTGGAGCGCTGGGAATTTCAGGGGTCCCACCCCAACATGCCGGTACGGACCCAGCCGGTGCGCCAACCGGTGATTGCCTCACCCAACGAGGTGGTGACCGTCTTTGGTCAGGAACAGCCGCTCTCCTACGAGACCTTCTGGCTGGCGCTTGCCGAAAAGCTCGGTTTCAAGGGGTTTGGCAAGGATGGTTTTGGCGAGGGGCAGGACTTCAGCCGGCCGGATGATTTTTATATCCGCATGGTGGCCAATATCGCCACGGACCGTAAGGAACCGGTGGCTGATGCCTCCTCGGAGGAGATCGACCTGTTCCTCAAATCGCGTCGGCATTTACCCAAGAATGTCTTTGACGCCGACCGCTGGCAGAAAATCGCCGGAGCCGCCTGGCCCAAGGTGGTGACTGTGCTCAATCGCGGCGGCCGCTTCGATTCTCAGGCCGTTACCTACAAGGACGACCAGGTGGCCAACAAGTACGGTAAACTGATCAATATCTACCAGGAGAAGACCGCTGGCTGTAAGGATGCCTTTACCGGCAAATCCTTTTACGGCACGGCCCGCTACGTCCCGGTGGCCGACACCCTGGGCAACGAGCCGACCAAGCTCAGTGAGGGGTATCCGCTCCACCTCATCACCCAGCGGGATGTTCGCCATACCAAGGCCCGCACCATCACCATGCCGTATCTCACCGATCTCATGCCGGAGAATGCCATTATTCTCAACACCATAGATGCCAAGAAGCTGGGGGTGAAAACGGGTGACAAGGTGCAGGTGATGTCGGCCACCAATCCTGATGGGGTTTACGATCTGAAAAATGGTACCAAAAAACCGATGATCGGCAAGGTGCAGGTGACGGAAACCATACGTCCGGGGATCGTCACTTTTACCCTTGGTCATGGCCATTGGGATTCGGGAGCTGAGGATGTCACCATCGACGGCAAGGTGATCAAGGGCGACAAGCGCAGGGCGGCGGGCGTGCATGCCAACGCTGCCATGTGGATCGATCCCCACCTGAAGAACACCTGCATGATCGACAAGGTGGGCGGTAGCGTTTCCTTTTATGACACCAAGATCAAACTGATCAAGGTGTAAGCTCCGTTTTCAGATGAAGTAAGCAACGGGCTACCTTCGGGTGGCCCGTTGCTTTGTTCCCACCCCAATTTTTTTCCGATAAATACTCTCCTTACCAAATCTTCATCAAATCATAACCTGGCGGCAGTTTATTATTATGCAGGGATTGATTCATCCGTGAAGGCGGATTAATCTAATGTTAATTCTCATCTACTTTTTTCTTCTTTCACTTATATTAGCAAAGGAAGCATCATGTCTCAGCAACCTAAACAACTCGGTTTTCTCGACCGGTTCCTTACCCTGTGGATCTTTCTGGCCATGTTCGTCGGCGTCATGCTCGGGTACACTATTCCCGGCGTGCAGGGCGTAATCAACGCCTTCCAGGTGGGGACCACCAATATCCCCATTGCCATCGGCCTGATTATGATGATGTATCCGCCGCTTGCCAAGGTCAAATACGAGCAGCTGGGCCAGGTGTTTCGTAACTTCAGAGTACTGACGCTCTCACTGGTACAGAACTGGGTGATCGGCCCGGTACTGATGTTTTTGCTCGCCATAGCCTTTCTATCCGGCCAGCAGCACTATATGGTCGGCCTGATCCTCATCGGTCTGGCCCGCTGCATCGCCATGGTCATTGTCTGGAATGACTTGGCCGAGGGCGATACCGAATACTGCGCTGGCCTGGTGGCTTTCAACTCGATTTTCCAGGTGCTGTTTTTTTCGCTCTATGCCTGGCTTTTCATTACGGTTATCCCCGGCTGGTTCGGTCTGGCCGGAGCAATAGTCGATGTCTCCATCGCCCAGATCGCCCAATCGGTGTTTATCTACTTGGGCATCCCTTTTATCGCTGGCATGCTCAGTCGGTTCATCGGTATCAAGCTGAAGGGCAAGGATTGGTACGAAGCGGTGTTTATCCCGCGTATCAGCCCCCTGACCCTGATCTTCCTGCTCTTCACCATCCTGGTGATGTTCTCGCTTAAGGGTGAGTATATTGTGCAATTACCCCTGGACGTCCTGCGCATTGCGTTGCCCTTGACCGTCTATTTCCTGGTGATGTTTGCGGTCTCCTTTTTTCTTTCGATGCGGGCCGGTGCCACCTATGAACAGACCGTCACCTTAAGTTTCACAGCAGCTTCCAACAATTTCGAACTGGCTATTGCGGTGGCTATCGCTGTGTTCGGCATCAATTCGGGCGAGGCTTTTGCTGCGGTTATCGGTCCCTTGGTTGAGGTGCCGGTGCTGATTGCTCTGGTCAATGTGGCCATCAGGTTGAAAAAGAACTATTTCCCTTTGGAACAGCGAACCATGACAGGGGTTTGTCATGTGCAAATTAAAGAATAGGAGATCTCTTCATGTTACGTGTCCTTTTTGTCTGTGAACACAATTCTGCGAGAAGTCAAATGGCCGAGGCCTTTCTCAACAATCTTGGCGGAGTTGGTTTTAAGGTGCAGAGCTGCGGCATTGAAGCCGGAATTATCAACCCTCTGGTTATCGAGGTGATGCAGGAGAGGGGCTATGACCTGCGTCAGAAGACCACCCGAAAAGCGTTGGATCTCTTCAAGCAGGGCGAAAGCTTCGACATCATCATCACGGTTTGCTCACGGGAAGCAAGTGAGCAATGCCCCATTTTTCCGGGAAAGGCCTTGCGTATGAACTGGCCGTTTAGCGATCCTGCAAAAATCGAGGGCGAAAAATCCGCAAAGTTGGAAGCGATACGAAACATCCGGGATCAGATTGAGGAAAGGATAAAAATATTCATCCAGGAATTTAGCGGTAACTGATGTTTTTGCAGTCCCTGGAGATGTTTTGGTGACACCGCACCATGAGCCCCAGACAGCCATTTTGATCCGATGGTGGTTGCGGCATTTGTGAAGTGCCGGTTACGCTTTGTGGAAATCGCCCCAACCAGGATAGACGCTTTATATTAAAAAAATCCGCGGTTTTCCGGGGGGCAACCCCAGGAAAACCGCGGATCAGAGCACGATCTAACTAGGCCAGCGCCTATTGCAGCGTGTACTTAAACGTGAACTGGCGTTTGGTGCCGTCAGCCAGTTTGCTGCCAACCTGAAACTGATAGTCGCCCTTGGTCGGCAGGGTGACATCGGCCCCGAAATGGCTGCTTGCTCCCGCGCCCATGCCCATGAGGGCAATAGCCTCTCCACCCTGCCCGGTTTTCGGGTCAACGACTTTCACGGCCACGGTGCCCTGCTCAATGGCGGTGCCGGTCTTGGCATCACTGAACATGATCATGAAGTGAAAATTTTCCTTTTTGCCCATCGTGGCCATCATGGCGCCGACATCTTTGAGATTGGCCTTAGCCTTGACGCCCTCAACGGTCTGCTCACCCAGCATGTTCGACTGGTTAGGCATCTTCGCCATGGTGCCTTGATGCTCCATCATGTTATGGCCGCTGTGCTCGCTGGCGTTTTCGGCAATGGTGAGCGCGGGTACGCTTAAGAGGACCAGGACGGCATAGGCAATAAGTGTACGTTTCATAGTGGATTCTCCTTGGGTGCATCCTCAAGACGAGGCGGGTTGGTTTTGGTTGTTTTCGTGTAACGGTTCTTCTGAACTGGCGACTGGGCTGCGATCAAGCCGCCGGCCGCGCCAGAGGTAAAATAGAACCGGGTAGACCAGCAGTTCCATGAGTCCTGAGGTGACCACGCCGCCGACCATTGGGGCCGCAATGCGCTTCATCACATCAGCCCCGGCACCGTGGCTCCACATAATGGGGATAAGACCGGCGATGATCACCGCGATGGTCATGATTTTTGGGCGGATACGTTTGACTGCGCCATGATGGATGGCCTGAACCAGGTCGCCCCGCGTCTGCATGCGCCCCTGATCTCCCCACAGTTTATAGGCAAGATCGAGGTAGAGGAGCATCACTACCCCGGTTTCCGCGTCCAACCCGGCCAGGGCAATGATCCCCACCCAGACCGCGATCGAGGTGTTGTAGCCGAGCAGGTAGAGCAGCCAGAAGGCGCCGACCAGGGAAAAGGGCACAGCGAGAAAGACGATGCCTGTCTTGACCAGGCTTTTGGTGCTCAGGTAGATGATGACGAAGATAATGAGCACGGTCAGGGGAATGATGACCATGAGCCGCGCCTTTGCCTTCTCCATGTATTCAAACTGGCCGCTCCAGACGATATTATAGCCGGGCGGCAGTTTGATGTGCGCTGCCACAGCCTTGCGGGCCGCATCGACATAGGTGCCGATGTCCACGCCCTTGATATCGACGTAGACCCAGGCAGTACGGCGGCCGTTCTCGCTCTTGATGCTGTCCGGAGCATTGCTGATCGAAATATCCGCCAGCTGCTCAAGGGGAATCTGCCTGCCCTCGGTACCTGGCACGAGAATCCTCTTTAACGAATCAGGATCACTGCGGAAATCCCGGTCGTAGCGGACATTGACCGTATACCGTTCAAGTCCTTCGACCGTTTCGGTGACGGCCATGCCGCCCACCGCGGTCTGAATGATTTCCTGGATAGCGCCAACATTGATGCCATAGCGGGCCGCCTTATTACGGTCGATGCGGATATCAAGATAGCTGCCGCCCACCGCCCGTTCAGCAATAGCACTCAGTGTCCCAGGGAGGCCACGGACCAGGGCCTCGATCTCCTCGCCGATCCGGCCGAGCGTCTCAAGATCATTGCCCATGACCTTGATCCCGACCGGGGTCTTGATACCGGTTGAGAGCATGTCAATGCGGGTCTTGATTGGCATGGTCCAGGCATTGGTTAAGCCGGGGAACTGGATGGCACTGTTGAGGCGCTCGATCAACTGGTCCACCGTCATCGTCCGTTCTTCCGGCCAGAGGTGGCGCAGGGGCGCCTTAAACCATTCCAGCGCTCCGGGCCAGGTGGAATAGAAGCGCATACCTGGAACGCGCCGCCACTCGCTTTCGGGCTTGAGCATGATCGTGGTTTCGATCATCATCATCGGCGCCGGGTCGGTGGCGGTCTCGGCCCGTCCTACTTTGCCGAAGACATGCTCCACCTCAGGAAACTGGCGGATGATGCGGTCGGTCTGCTGGAGGATCTCCTTGGCCTTGGTTACCGAGAGTCCCGGCAAGGTAGTCGGCATGTAGAGAAGATCGCCCTCGTAGAGCGGCGGCATGAATTCTGAGCCCATTTTTGTCAGCGGCCAGGCGATGGAGAGCATGGCAACCAAGGCAAGGAGCAGGGTCAGGCTGCGCCATTTGAGCACCCAATCAACCACCGGATGGTAGAGGCGGATAAGCAACCGGTTAACGGGATTGGCCGATTCCGGCTTGATGTTGCCGCGGATGAACCAGCCCATAAGCACTGGCACCAGGGTGATCGAGAGGAAAGCCGCAGCCCCCATCGCGTAGGTTTTGGTAAAGGCCAGCGGCTTGAACATACGGCCGGACTGTTCGGTGAGGGTGAAGACGGGCGCGAAGGAGACAGTGATCACCAGCAGCGAATAAAAAAGAGTCGGCCCGACCTCGCTGGCGGCATCGAGAATGATCTGCCAATGGGGTTTACGGCCGCGATCGCGTTCCAGATGCTTGTGGGCATTCTCTATCATGATAATGGCGGCATCGATCATCGCACCGATCGCAATGGCAATGCCGCCCAGACTCATGATGTTGGCGTTGATGCCCTGCGCGTGCATGATCACAAAAGCGAGCAATATTGCCGCCGGCAGGGTGCAGATGGCCACCAGCGCGCTGGGCAGATGGCCGAGAAAGATGAGGGTCACCGCGGCGACGACTATGGATTCCTCCAGGAGTTTTTCCTTGAGGGTGGCCACGGCTCGCTCGATCAACCCGGAACGGTCATAGGCCGTTTTGACGGTGACCCCTTCGGGCAGGCCTGCCTTGAGACTCTCCATCTTCGCTTTGACCCGCTCGATGGTCTGCAGGGCATTCTCGCCAAAGCGCATGACGATGATGCCGCCGACCGTCTCCCCCTGACCGTCCCATTCGGCAACGCCGCGCCGCATCTCCGGCCCAAGACGGACTTCCGCCAGATGTTTCACCAAAATCGGCGTGCCGTCTTTGGTACTCATCACGACAATATTGCCGAGATCCGCAAGCGAGCGGATATACCCCTGGCTGCGGACCACAAACTCGGTTTCGCCCATCTCTATAGAGCCCCCGCCGACATCAAGATTAGCCCGTTTGATAGCCATCATCACTTCGGTGATAGGGATGTTGTAGGCCCGCAGCTTGTTGGGGTCCACCGCCACCTGGTACTGCTTGACAAAGCCGCCGAGGCTCGCCACTTCCGAGACCCCCTCGACAGAGGTCAGTTCATAGCGCAGATACCAATCCTGAATGGAGCGCAGTTCCTGGAGATTGTGACGATTGCTCTCAAGGCTATATTCATAGATCCAGCCAACTCCAGTGGCATCCGGGCCAAGGGTAGGCATCACGCCCTGAGGCAGGTTGCCCGAGATGGTGCTGAGGTATTCAAGGACTCGGGAGCGGGCCCAGTAAATGTCGGTGCCGTCCTCGAAGATAATATAAACAAAGGAGTAACCAAAAAAGGAGTAGCCGCGCACCACCTTGGCTCCAGGCACCGAGAGCATGCGGGTAGTCAGCGGGTAGGTTACCTGGTCCTCCACCACCTGGGGTGCCTGGCCCGGATATTTGGTATAGACGATCACCTGGACATCCGACAGGTCGGGGATAGCATCCACCGGGGTTTTCTGCAGGGAATACACTCCCGAGATCACTACGAAAAGGGTGGCCAGGATTACCAGAAACTTGTTGCGTAGCGACCAGGCAATGATGGTCTCAAGCATAGCGACTCCCCGGGATCGGCATTAACGGGCCCCTCATTTGAACAGGTCGTCCAGGGCCTTGGCATCGGCCTTTTTCCCGGAAGGTGGCCTGCCGGTTTCCGTAGGGGAGAGTGCGGCTTCATCCTTTTTTTGCCCGGTCATTTTGTCCAGGGCTTCGCGCAGCCTGCTTTCCGAGTCGAGCATGAATTGCGCGGAAACAACTACCTCCTCCCCCTCGCTGAGTCCAGAGAGGATTTGGATCTGACCGGTGTCGTCGCGGACGCCGCTCTTCACGGCTCGGGGTTCGAACTTGCCATCGCCAAGGGCCACGAAGACGGTCTGTCCTTTGCCGGAATTGAGGACCGCTGTCACCGGAATGGCAAGAACGTCGTCAACGGTCTCAGCGGCAATACTGACATTGGCATACATTGCCGGCTTAAGCGTAAATCCCGGATTAGCCAGTTCGATCCTGGCTTTGACCGTCCGGGTTTCATTCTCAAGGTAGGGATACAGATAGGTGATCGAACCGTCGATCACCTGGACGCCCGCAAAAGGCAGTTCTACCTGTACTGCCTGGCCCAGCTTGACCCAGGGCAGTTCGTATTCATAAATTTCGGCATTGATCCAGACTTTGGAAAAATCAGCTATCTGCAGCAGTTCTTCGCCGGCCATGATCCGCATCCCCTCCAGCACCTTTTTGCTGGTCACCACCCCTGTATGTTCGCTGTACAGGGTCAAGGTTTTCCGCACCTGACCGGAGCGCTCCATGGCCTGGATCTGGTCCGGGCTGATATCCCAATACCGCAGACGAGTGCGTGAAGCTTCGAGCAGACGGTCGGCGCCGCCGGCAATCTCCGGGTAAGGGCTGGCCGCCAGTTGCTGCCTGTTCTTCGCGGCCAGCAGATATTCCTGTTGGGCGGCTACCAGCTCGGGGCTGTAGATTTCCATCAGCGGCTGCCCTTTTTTTACCTGCTGTCCCTGCTGATTGACCATCAGCCGTTCCACCCAGCCCTCGATCTTGGCATTGACTGAGAACTGTCGCCCCTCAGCCGCGGTAATGAGGCCGACGGTACGGATGGTTCGCTGCAACTTGCGTTTAGCAGCCTTTTCGGTGCGAACCCCCATGTTCTGAATGGTTGCTGAATCGATACGGATTGCCCCAGGTTCGGAGGCAGCGTCACCCTTTTCTGTTTTAATCGGGGTCAGCGCCATGCCGCAGATCGGGCAGGCACCGGGGGCGTCGCGGATGATGAATGGGTGCATGGAGCAGGTATACTGGACCTTGGCCGCAGTTTGTCCTTTTTCTGGGGCCAACGCTTCGTGTTCATGATCCTGATGGCGGGTGCCCAGCAGGTAACCGCCACCGAGGGCCAGGGCAAGGCTGATGACCAACGCCATTGCCTTGCTGCTTGTTGTTGTTTTCATCAATTATCCTAATAATCCTCAAAAATCCGACTTGTCGTCATCCACAATGGTTGCGGTGTCGTTTACGGTGTGGATGGCAGGGGAGTGCCGACAACGCCTTCGAGTACTGCCAGTTGCATTTGGTGATCGGCCACCGCCCCATGGTATTCACGTTCGAAGTTGAACAGGGCAATACGGCTGGCCATCACCTCGGTAAATTTCGCCTTGTTGTTCCGATACGCAGCCATGCCCGACTCCACCGCACTGGTTGCCTGGGCAAGAATCCCTTTGTTGTAGAGCTGGGTCAATTTGCGACTACGTTCAAGCTGGGCCAGTCCATCGCTGATCCCCAGTTGGATCTTGTTGCGCAGTACTGCCAGTTCTTGGGTGGCCATCCGTAGTTCTGCCTGGGTTTCGGCAATCTTGGCACGCCGCCGATCGTGTTGAATCGGGAGATTGAAGGACAGTTGCGCCGCATACATGTCATCGCCCGGAGTGTCCATGGCGGGTTCGCGCTGCATGTATTCGAAGGAAACGGTGACATCGGGAAGGAGTTCTTTTTCAGCCAGCCTGGAACTCGCCCCGGCCTTGTCAATTTTCGCCTGCAAGGTTTTGAGAGCCGGACGATGCACTAACGCCAAGCGCTCAAGCTCGGTTGCAGAGAGCGCAACCGGAGTCAATGTAATTTTGGCGATTACAGGAATAACGGTCTCCACGGGCCGGTAGGCCAGAGTGTTGAGGCTGGCAGCCAGGGAGCGTCGTTTCTGCTCCAGGCCGATGCGCATCTCCTCCATCTTCGAGCGCTCCAATTGAGCCTGAAAGATTTCCTGCTGCCCGGTCTTGCCGACGCCGTACATGGATTCCGCCAGATGGATCAGATCATCCATTAACCTGATGTTGCCGGCAACCGTCTCCAGGGAACGATCGACCAGGTACAGCTGGTACCAGGCCTCCTTGACCATTCGTTTCAATTCGATGCGTCGTTCCTCAACAACCCAGCGCTCCGCTTCGGCCTCAAGTCCAGCCTCCTCCCGCATGAGGTCACGTTTGCCGTAAAAAGGAAATTTTTGGCTGATGCCGATCACCTTGGCGGTCGCGGTGTCGCGGTTGAAGTTGAGAGGATCGCTGATAAAAGCATTCTGGAGGCGCAGCATCACCATCGGATCTTCAAGGGTGCCGGCTTGCCGAGCCCGTTCCGTAATCATCTGCCAGCGTGCCGCCGAGGCCTTAACTTCGGGATTATTTTCCATGGCCAGGGCAACGAGGGTGTCGAGCTTCTCAGGATCTTGCCTGGTATCGGCCCGGAGGGGAAGAGCGGTACCAGGAACGAAAAGAATGGCCAAGAGGAAAAAAAGAACGATCAGCTGTACGGGCATGGCCGTTGAATCTTTTGAAAGGAGGGAGCGTCGTTGTCTCTGGGCAAACTGGTTTCTCTGTTCAGAACGTGCCATCATCCTCGCCTGGTAGTGTTTGTTGTTGATAGGGGGTATGGGCCGGCGGGGAAAAGATGAATCATCTGGCACTGTTCAGATGGTGTGGTGGAGAATTTTTGATGCGTAGAGCCCGCCAATATATTCAGCTGTATCGGTGTCGATATCAATAAATTTGATTCCTAACGTATAGAGTTCGTTTTCTTTACGGGTATGCCGGATTATCGCCTTGGAAACGACCTTGGTCGTGCCAAGAAAAAAGCCGACCTTCACCGGAAGGTTTTCCTCAAGTGATACCGAAAGACTTAAGGAAATCCCGCCTTTGCTGATATCAAGCAGGCGGCCGGTGTGGGTTTGTTGGGCGGTGGCAATTTTGATGAAAATTTCTTTCACTTCAAACATTCCGGAGATGTCTGCAGCGTTTATGCGGACAAAGGCTCGTTTGCCGAGAGAGGTCTCCGGTTTGTAATTCCAGTCCACCCCCATCCCTTCCAGCGAGGGGATATCATCCCAACGTGTTGTTTTCTTTTCCATGCATCCCTCCTCGCAGCTTCGAGTTCAATAATTTTTTTTATACGTTTATCATCAATATATAAAAAAAAAAGGTAGGCAGAGATATTTTGGTTTCTTGTCAATGTATTGAATGCTGTCACTAAGCGTCAGTAGATTGTCGGCGCACTGATTTGATATCGATGACAGGCGTGCCATCAATCGCCTCCAGCGGTCCGACTTTTAATCTGTTTCCTTGCATGTCCAGAACCGTAACCCGGTGCAGGCCCAGGGGATTCGGCCGGTCAGGAGAGCGCGTTGCAAAAACACCAGTCAGAAGCCTGTTTACATCGCGGCGCGGATGCACCTTGAGGGTGTCGCGATGGGCCTTGTGCAGCCAAGTGATGACAATAATTTCATTGCCCACCGCAAGGCCTTTAAGGCCTTCTGCCATGGTTGGATACAATTCGAGCCAGGCATCAGGCGCGCCTTCATCTCCTTGGTGGGGTGCGGTCTCGCGGGTGGCTAGGTCGGAGCGAATGATCCCGATGGGTTTGATTGTATAGCTCGGTTCAATCATTATTCCTTGCCCCTGTGCGTTCTACAGCGGAAATCATATCTTTGCCAAAGCCTTGCGCATCAGTATTTCGGCTTGGGTTTTCTGCGCGGCCTCGGTGGCTCCAGGAACCATTATGGTAATGATCAGGTAGCTGGGGACTTTGAAGGTGTTGAGTTGGATCATGCCGTAGCCAGGGCTGGAGAAGAATGAGCGGTCGCCAAGACCCGGAACTTCAGAAGTGGCTATTTTCATCTTGTTGAGTTCGGTCATTGTCCGGTCGGCGGTTTCGCCAGGGCCGGTCGTTTTGACCAGCATGCTGAACGCCCCGAAATCGCCAACTTTATATTCGCAAAGAGCGCCTGCTGTCACGTTGGCCTTGGTGTTCAAGGCACCGGCACCGACGTTCTGGCCGACCACTGCTTGAATTTCGGCTTTGGCCAGGAGGGCACAAGGGTCGACTTTTTGTCCGCCTCCCTCAGCAAAGGCCACGCCAGAACAACAGAAAAGAGCCATCACCACCGCCAGAACGGCCGTGGGCATCCGCATGGGTTTGTGCATTTGTTCTCTCCTTGGAAATCTGCAGTCCTTGATGTCTCGGTGGTTATTTTATTTTTTTGGAGGATCGTCTTTCTTTTCCACCTTCTGCCCATAATTTTGGTTGTTATTTTTCTTTTTTTCCTCAGTTTGTTGCTTGTTCTTGTTCGTATAGTTACTGTCGGGAACTCTTGCTTCCTTAGGTTTCAATGTTTGTTGTTTCGTAGAGGGTGGGATTTTTCGTTTGGTATTATCCAAATTAGTAGCGGCTAAGGCGGCACTGGAGAAGGCTAAGGCGATGATGAACGAGCAGATGATGAGCATTTTCTTCATGTAGTTTTCCTCCTTGAGTGATTGACAAGATGTACTTCTGAGCCTGCTATATTAGTAGCATAAGTAAGGTGCGCTATCAATGCAAAGCAGGCATGGGAGACTTTGCTGTCTTGTATACCAAGTGTTGTTTGGTAAGTTCCATCGGGGTTGAGGTAATCTGATTGGAAAAATTTTAGAGCCGATTATTGAACGTGGAGGTTGCTGCTTGGCGTATTAAGCCGAAAAATCCAGAGATCACCGGCAATCCATAAATCTCTCTCCTTGCGAAGTTTGGTTTTTTCCAGTGCCAGCACGGTCCATCCCGTGACAGCCGCTATTTTGTGAACATAGGCACGGGAATAGGCAAATCTTCCGCTTTGCCGCAATTGGTAGTCTCCTGCTTCCAGGTATTCCGTGGAAAAACAAAAGAGCGCTGCCGGACGTGCAATGGCCTGTACATTCATGAATGTTTCGAGCAGGTCACCGACATAGATGAATACATCCGTGGCGAGAAAGAAATCATAGGTATCGGCGGTTGCAGACAGATGATGGAGGATGCTGTCCGGATAGAGGCTGGTATAGCAACCCTTTCGAGAGGCTTGGGAAAGCATATTCCTGGAGAGATCCACCCCGTCGAGGATTGTAATAACTTTTATGAAGGGGATGCCACTGAGTCCGGTGCCACAGCCGAGATCGAGGCCATGCTCGTACGAGGTTTTATGACCGGGGCACTTTTGGAAGCATTCATACAGCTTTCGGGGGGTATCATATCCCAGTTCCTCCACCAGGCTTTGCTCAAAGCCCTCGGCATAGGTATTGAAAAAGTTACGAATATAGGACTCCGGGGTGTGGGCAAGCGGGGTGCCCATAAGGGAATCGAGCATGTATTGAACCGAATCGTTTTCAGGTCTCTGGGCCAGTACCTGCCGGTAGTAGACGGCCGCCTGGTCAACATTGCCTGCCCGGTGATAGAGGTATGCCAGATTGTTGGCCGCCGGCAGATATTCGGCATCTACAGCCAGGACCCTGTGATAGCAGGTGATGGCCTGATCGTCGTCATGGAGATGTTGATAACATCCGGCCAGATTGTACCAACAGTCAGTATGATCCGGCGTGGTTTCCAGAACTTGCCGATAGGTGGTAATGGCTGCCTGGCAATCGCCGGTTTTTTTCTGACAGAGGGCCAGATTGAAGAGGGTGTCGGTATCTTTGGGGCCACAGGCCAATGCCAGGGAAAATGCCTGTAATGCCTGGCTGAAATCCTGGAGAGTGTAGTACACAAGGCCGATATTATAGTGCAGAATGGAGGATTGCGGCAGGTAGCGCAGGAGCAAGAGGTATTGCTTCCGTGCCTCTTCAGGGCGTCCCTCTGTTTGGGCGCGGCAGGCCTCAGTGAAACCGAGCTGAAGATCAACTCCAGACAGATCCTGCGGGGTGATGGGCATTGGTATTATGGTCCATGCTGAAGGGTTTTTGGATGGTCTTCATTCGTGTCCCAATATAATACCACAATGTTACAGGATAGCCTTTCTGAAAAGTGGTTCGTCTCCAAGTTCGCATAATGTCTAGCGGGGTAGACCTTTCACCATGTAAGTTTTCATGAAAGCGTTGTTGCCGAGGGGTCTTTTGGTGGAGACTGGAGGTGGATTACGTTCTTCCTCCTTTCTGATATCGGTCGATAGGGCAGCTGTGTTCTTCAGAAATAAAGTTGCCTGGCTAGGGGTAATTATTGTTATTTGGGCGTGTTGGAGATTATGGCAAGGACTGCTGGACCACTTCCGTTGCTGTCGATCAGTGGAGCTTCTTGCGTTCATATGGAGAATCGTGCTATGGGTAATCGGGTGTATCTGGTTTGAGGAAGAATAGGTAACAATGCATAGAGGAGAGCGCAAAATGAGAAAGGTCCTTTTGGGAACAGCATTGCTTTGGGCGTTATTATGTGCAGTGCCATTGCCTACAATGGCGGGGACTTACGTCAACGTAAGTATTGGCCTGCCTCCCCCCATGTATTTTGCACGACCACCGGAACTGGTCGTGCTGCCAGGGTCGTATGTCTATGTTGCCCCTGATGTGGCTGAAGATATTTTCTTCTACAATGGCTGGTGGTGGCGTCCTTGGCGAGGCCATTGGTATCGCTCGCGGAGTTATAATTCAGGGTGGGCTTACTATCGAAACGTCCCGTCCTTTTACCGGGGGATACATCCGGGTTGGAGGGATGATTACCGGGAACATCGATGGCAGGGACACCCATGGGATCATCAACGAATTCCACACCAGCAACTACAGCAGAACTGGAGAAGCTGGGAACAGAACAGGCATTGGGAGAGGCAGCAGCACTGGGGTGTTCCTGGTTTGCGCTCTCAGCCGCAGTCTCAACAGTTCCGGCCGCAACAGTCAAGAGAGGCCAGGTCGGAGCAACCATCGCAGTATGGAAATCGTGAGAGAGGGCAAGGCGTTCAGCAGGGGCGAAGATCGGGATCACCACAACCTTCTCAGTTGCAAACACAACAGTCCCAGCCGCAAACAGGCGAGGTTAAACAGGGGCGTTCACGCCAACAGCATGGAAGACCTGAAAATGGAGAAGAGGAACAACAGCGGAGAAGATAGGCGGCCAGTGGTTTGAGACAAGCGCGGGCAGCGTGGCGCCTGTCACCACGCTTTTGAACTCATCAATCCTTTCAGGCCGATTCACCATCGGCCAGAAAGGATTGCCCGCTAAGCGTATCGCTATTGTAGCCGAAGTCGACGATACAATTGCGGCCGATTCGTACCCCTGCCGGGATGGTGGCCTCCTTGCCGATCAGGGTGATCCCGGTATACAGATGTTTGGGGAATTTTTTATTGGGTTCGGTCATGTTCTCGCCATGCCCAACCACGGTGCCGGCACCAATGCGAACACCTTTATCGCAGATTGCCAGGTCAACCACCGCGTTTTCTTCGACAATGGTGTCGGCAAAAAGCACCGAATTGTTCACCACCGCGCCTTTCTTCACCCGTACCCCCGGCGACAGCACTGAGTTGACCACGGTACCTTCAATGATGCATCCTGAAGAGATCATCGACGAGGTGACCTTGCAACCGGTCTTAAAGACGGCGGGGGCGCGATCCATGGAGCGGCCGCCACATTCGGGATTAGGACGAATTTCCCATTCTTCCGGCGAGATTCCGGAATTTTCACGGATTATATCCATATTGGTTTCCCAATAAGACTGGATGGTTCCGACATCGCGCCAGTAGCCATAGAACGGATAGGCGTAGACCCTGTCTTCGTTGATGGCCCGGGGAATGATATGCATGCCGAAATCCGCTTCCCGTCGGTCATGGGCCAGAGTTCGCAATAAATACTTGGTATCGAAAACATAAATACCCATAGATGCTAGGTTGGTGCGGGGTACGGCTGGTTTCTCCTCCCAGTCGATAATGCGGTTTTCGTCATTGACGATCCCTGCCCCAAACTGATGAATATCGCGCTTCGGCACGACCATCATGCCAATGGTGATATCTGCTTTTTTGTGCTGGTGATAGGAGAGCATGGCGTCGAAATCCATGTGGTAAATATGGTCGCCGGATAAAATTATTATCTGTTCCGAGGGATTGGCAAGGATGAAATCGATATTCTGCCGGATCGCATCTGCCGTTCCCTTGTACCAGTCGGAATCTGACTCCCCGGTTCGGGGCGGCAGAATTTTGATGCCCCGCGTCCTTCCTGTGAAATCCCAAGCCTCCCCGTTGCCGATATGGGCCATGAGCGATAGCGGCTTATATTGGGTCAACACTCCGACCCTGGTCAGGCCGGAATTCATGACATTGGACAGGCTGAAATCAATAATCCGGTAAATCCCGCCAAACGGTACGGCCGGTTTCGCCCGATGCCCCACCAGGAGATTTAATCGGCTGCCGATACCGCCGGCCAAAAGGAGAACGAGGGCATCACCGCTTTCTCTCATTTCAGTTCCTCCCCATCCTCAAGATTCTGCTCCGGCCATTTTTCTGGCGGTATTCGCGGGGCGACGGTGCAACCGCATCCTATGCGGAACCCTTCTGGTATACTGTTATTCCAGCCAATAACACTGACTCGGTTCAATCTATCACAGTTAGGGGCGCCAACTCGTACATCTTTATTGTAAATGGTGTTCACATCGCCGACCATCCGGTTGAGATAAACCCCCTGATGCACGATACTATCAAAAAAGAGAATGGAATCATTGATTTCGGCCCCGGCCATGACGTGAACGCCTGGGAAGAGAATCGAGTTGCGTACCGTTCCCTCAATGATGCAGCCGTTGTAGGCCATGGAATTGTCGACGCTGCCGTGCGCGCCAATTTTAACCGGTTGGCGGTCGGCAATACTGCGGTGGGCCAGATTGGTGCGAATGCCCCAGGCCTCCATGTCAATTTTTGGTTCCGGACCAAGCAGATCCATGGACGTCTGCCAATATTCATCGATGGTTTTGGTGTAACCCCAGTATCCACTGAATTTGTAGCCATGCACTTTATAGTTCTCTCGCATCATCATCGGGATGATGTCCCGGCCGAACTCATAGGAATTGTTCACCTGATTTTTTTTCAGTACCTCATCGAGCACTGAGGGGCGGAAGCAGAAAACCGTGAGCGAGGCCCAGTTGCTTTTGGGAGCCACCGGTTTTTCCTCATAGGAGAGCATCCTGCCGCCATCGCTCCCGTCATCGGCAATTTCCGCCACGCCAAAACGGGAGGCCGATTCCAGAGGCACCTCGATAAAGGCGGCGGTCAGGTCGGCATCGTGCTCGTTGTGGTAGCGGATCATTTCCCGGTAATCCATCTGATAGATGTGGTCTCCGGAGAGAATGAGAATCACCGAAGGCCCATAGTAGCGGATATAATCGAGGTTTTGGTAGACGGCATCGGCGGATCCACGATACCAGTGGGGATTTTCATAATCCTTGAAAGGCGGCAGGATGGAAATTCCCCGGTTCCGACCGATCATATCCCAGGCGGCACCCGTGCCGATGTGGTTGATCAGCGAATAGGACCGGTATTGACTGAGGATGGCAATGCGTTCTATGCCAGAGTGGAGAAGATTGGAAAGGGGAAAGTCTATGACTCGGGCAAAACCGCCGAAGGGGACCGCAGATTTCGGCCTGTAGTGGGTGAGGACACCCAGTTCATCGACGCGGCCGCCTGCCAGGATCATCGCCAAAGTCGAGGGTCTATGCATAGAACACCGTGCAGATGGATTACCGGCGTCCTTTTCAGGAAAGAATGTCTCGCCGCAGGACGCCAACGATAGAAGCAAGATTTGCAATCATACTATTGCATAACCTCCTAATGGCGCAAGCAATATCTCGCCGTAACAGGTGAATCAGGGGGTCCGGGGTGGTGGCGCAATTTTTTTGGGGGGTGAGGTTTGTGCTTTGATATGTTGGGTGACAAGCCGGATAAGGGTTTTAGTGGTGAATTCTTGATTTTCACGCAGAGGCAGGTTCTTCATAGGTGATTCCGCCCGTGCTGCTTCCTTGTGGCCACCCGCGGGACCGAAGGCTCCGAAGGTGCTTTTGGCAAGTTTTCCGGCATTTTTTCGGTAACCGTCGCAACGGAAGATGACCACTAGTTTCTCCCCGTGAACACCGGAGACTATGACCCAGTCAAAACCTTCAACCCGATTATAGAAATCGGCGATGATGACCAGGATATCGGGTGTGCTCACCTTGCCGAGGTGCACGTAGGCTCGTCGATTCGTAGTCTTGACTTCATTCAAGGCGATGCGGAAATAGCGAAGTTCTGAGCGGCGCAACTCGGTAAGCTCGAATTTACGAACCAGATTGAGGTTGGCAATGTTGAACAGGTATCGGAAACAGATGCTGTCAGCGACCTGCATGTTCTGTTTCTGGAAATTCTGGGTGTCCACCTTGATGCCGTAGAACAGGGCGGTAGCCAGGGCAACAGATGGTTTTATGCCGGCGGCCCGAAGGTATTCCACCATAATAGAGGCTACCGCTCCGTATTCAGGACGGATATCAATGAAGGCTGCATCCCAGCCAGTGGTGACTGGGTGATGATCGATAATCGCATTGAAGGTCATCTTTTCGAAACAGGCCAGGTGATTGGGCTGAGAATCGAGAAGTATCTTTTTGGTGTACTCCTTCACGGGTAGGGTGTGGAGCCGTTCAATGGGGATTTTCAGGCGCTCGACCATGGTCATGTTGTTGAGCCGCCGGATTTCATTGGGATACCCGATAGCGACGCTCTGCACCCGGTAGCTGAGAAGACGTTTGAGGGCCATGGCTGATGCAATCGCATCCGGATCGGCACTGATGACAATCAGCACGGTATCGCTGCGCTCGAAGATGGCCCACAAACCATTAAGTCGGGCCAATGCCGAATTTTTACTGGGGCTGCGCGTTATGTTGTTGTCAGCAATTTTCTCAAGTCGTTTTTGCATAGACAAAGGGGATGAAAAAGCACTGCTGTCTTTGAAGCGAACGCAGTGATAAGGGATCTTATCCGCCGAAACCGAACGGCAATCTGTTCAATGCCTTTCCGGAACGACAGTCTCGACACGGGACACCAAGCATATGGAGAATAGATGCTTCAGTAAGAAATTTCTCTGCATTGTCTGGATCAGATTACAAAAAAAAGAATCAGCAGAAAAAACACATTACCACAGAGGAAGAAAAAATAGCAAGCGTCCTCTTGCCGAGAGATTCCGCCTGGAATAGAGAGGGTAGCGGCCTCTTAAGCGGAGGATAAGGGGCAAGACGAGGTGTGAACTGGACGAAGGGATGTAGTATACCGTGAACGGTTAAGAGCGATGGTAGTCCTTGACTGAAACAAGCACAGGGATTACTACATTTCGAAAGAAACTACCGCATTCTTCAGGTGTTAAAAACCGGCATGCCGAGCTTGTCCGACCAACACTGCCGGAGCAAACCCTATCTATCCATGCATTGACGACAAACTCCAGTGATACTTCTTTACCGCTATATTCTTTATACTTTCATCCGCAATCTCGGGATGATCATGGCTAGTTTCATCAGCATTTACCTGCTGATCGATTTCTTCGAAAAGATCGACAGCTTCTTTGAAAAAGGTAAATCAATCGGCCTGATCGTTCAATTTTTCTTGTTCAATATCCCCTTTATAGTCGACATGATGAGCCCGGTCTGCATCCTGTTAGCCGGTGTTGTCACTCTGGGTGTTCTCAATCACAGCAATGAACTTATCGCCCTTAAGGCGTGCGGCATCCCTTTAAGGAAAATCACCACCCCCATTATCGGAGCGGCAGTGGTCTGTATTCTGTTGTTTCTAGCTATGGCACAACTGGTGCTGCCCAAGACCATAGCGGCCACCAACCAGATCTGGCATCAAGAGGTGAAGGGCAAGGTGCCTCTTGGAATTTACCGCAACGGTCGGTACTACTATCGTGGCCAGGAGGGGTTCTATTCCTTCGCCCGCCCCGATCCTCACAAGAGTTCCTTCAATTTTTTTTCCTATACGGGCTGGAACAAAGAATACAGACTGAATAAATTGATTGCCGCGCAATCGACCGATTGGAACAAAGGTGTATGGACCCTGCATGACGGGCAGATTCAGGAAGCAGCCGGCACCAACAGATTTGCACAGCAGGTGTTCAAAGAGCAAAATTTTACTTTTCCCGAAGCCCCCAGTGATTTTTTTGTGCCGGCCTATCGCACCATGGAGCTTTCGTTGTTCGACCTCTACAAGGAAACCAGACATACAAAATCAGTGGAAGATCGCAACAAGGCCTGGGCCGATTTTTATGGCAGGATATCCTATACCTTCCTCGGTCTGCCCCTGCTGCTCCTGGGTTTACCGATGCTCCTGCTGGTGTACAGGAAATGGGGGCGGGATTTATCTCTGGCCATACCGGTTAGCTGCGGCATGGCTTTTGTCTGCTGGGGTGCCTATACCACGCTGCAATCCCTAGCCAAGGCCAGTTATCTTCATCCCTTGACAGCAGCGCTCTCCATCCATCTGGTGGTAGGATGCTTCGGAGTGCTGTTGCTGGTGCGTGAGGACGCGTAGTGCATCAGCGGATAGGCATCGTCGGCGTCCCCCCCCTTGCAATTATTGAGGCAATCACTCGAGAGGGCGACATCCTTATCGATCTTGATGAACCGCAGGTCCAGGCATCCTTAGACCAGAGCGCCTCCCGTATTCCCCGGGTGTACTGTGCTATCCTGCGAACCGTGGTGCTCAACTGCATGCATCTGGCTCTGGATCGTGTCTATATCGATGTTGGTTCTGGAAAATGCGATTGTGCCCTGCACACCGCCGAGGTGCTGGATGACATGCTGAGGGTGCCGGTCATCCGCACTCGCAACCAGGATATTCGCAGCTTCGGCTATCCGTTGTGCACTAGCGGGCTACCTCTTCTGGAAAAATTCAAGAGGATTACCAAGGGGGTGCAATCAGTGACGCCCTATCCGGTGCTGACCCGTTGTGAACCCGAGTGTGGCTTCTGGGGTGTTCCGCCCAGGGATTTTTCTTTGCTGTCTCTCTTTCCTGATACGACCCATATCTTTGGCTGGACTAGGTGCATGGAGAATAAGACTCCCGCTAATTTCGACCTGGAGCGTGCTTTCGATCCAAACATTCCCACCATTTTTTTCTCGCAATCTTTCTGTGCCAAAGCAGCGCTCGCCAAACATCTGGCGGCCAAGCATCCCAGAGGCATCGCCATCGATTGCGATGTTAGCGCGGGCAGTTCAACCCGCGCAAAAATCGAGGCTTTTCTTGAGCTTTCCGGTCTTGAACCAGGCAACCGGAGGGGCGACTGATGCTGTTGGCCGACTTCGGCACCTCATACTGCAAAATTATCGAGACAGAAGACGGTGGCCTCGCCCGGATCGTCGCCACCCGTGAGCTTGACCGCTCCTTTTGCGCGGATCTGGCGACTGGGCACAATGCCACCCGCAGAAGCAGAAAAAGCATCAATGAATTAACTGCTCTGGCTCGAGGTGGTCAGCAACTGGTCAATCGACCGGATTTCGTTCTTCTTGATTGTGGCAGCCGCGACATTAAATTTGTCCGTTTTCACGAGGGGAAAGTGGTGGACATGGGCTGGAATGCCGAATGCGGCGCCTCAATGGGCTTTACTATCGAACTCCTCTCTGCCTACTACCAACTTGATTATGCAACCATCCCCGTTCCTGCCTCCGGTTTCTCCATCACCTGCGGCGTACTCGGCATGAGCCACATCTTTGATGCCGTGATATCTGGGGCTTCCGAGACGGAGGCTGTGGCCAAGTTCGTCCGAGGCATTGCCCTCAATGCCCACCGTTTTGCCAATGAACCGGAAGAGCTGTATCTTTCCGGCGGTCTCTGCGATAATCCGCTGTTTATTGCCAGTTTCCCCTGTCGGATAATACCATTGGGACGATTCGTTCTTCTCGAAGGACTGCGGGCAACCCTGCGGGGAGAGGCTCCTTTCCGTTAAACCGCCAAACGGAGGGCCCATAAAAAAAAGCCAGACATCGCATTGCGACGCCCGGCTTTTAAATTCACTAGAAAAACAAAAGATTACTTCTTTTTGTCTTTATTCTTATCTTTTTTCTTCGATTTATCCTTTTCCTTATCAGGACAGTCACTGCACCTTTTGCCTTTCTTGAGGTAGCCTTCGCAGCACTTGTCCTTGACTTTCTTTTTCTTATCCTTGCCCATATCTACACCTCCTTCACTACGGATCTCAGTCGAACAATAAAGCACCCATCCAGAATTAAGCGGTGTAACCAATCGGATCAAGGGGGTGGGGGGTTACTTTTTCTTCTCTTTTCCCTTGTCCTTGGACGGCGGCTGAATCTCAAGCAGTTCCACCTGGAAAATCAGCATGGAACCAGGCTCGATAACAGGAGGTGCGCCGCGGTCGCCATAGGCGAGGTCCGCCGGAATAAACAACTCATAGGTCGATCCGACTTCCATGAGCGGCATGGCTTCCTGCCAACCGGCGATCACCTGGTTCACCTGGAAAACAGCTGGTTCGTTGCGTTTATAAGAACTGTCGAATTCCTTACCATCAAGCAGCGAACCTTTGTACTGCACCTTGACTGTATCTGTCGCCGCCGGTTTGGCTCCCTTACCCTTGGTTACAATTTTATACTGAAGACCTGATTTGGTCTCAACCACGCCTTCCTTCCCCTTGTTCGCCTTCAGGAATTCTTCAGCGGCCTTACGATTTTTCTGGACCATGGCCACGGTTTTCTGCAGCTGTTTCTCCTGCTGACGTTTTGCGAATGTCTGCTGAATGGTGGCCGCCTCTTCTGCAGTGAGTAAAGGTTTATTGCCATTATAACCATCGTTTATGCCTTGCTGCAGCACACCCAGGTCAAATTTATCTTCAAGGCTCTTGAAGTATTCACCTAGATCGAGGCCCATGGCGTAACTCAATTTCTGCTCATCCGTTTTCAACTCTGCGGGCTTATCCGCAGCAAAGCTTGGTCCAGCGGTGAGTAGAAGGACAAGCAGGCAAGGCACATACAATTTCATACAATTCTCCTTCAGTTTTAGGTACTTGAGGTAATAAGTAAAACGACCACGGAGCGACAAAGATTGTATCTTCACCGACCTCTCAGGATCGCAAATCAGAGCACATTATCTTGTGCGGGCTTGGTCTCGACCATTGCTCCCGTTCATTCTTCGGTCATTGCGCCACCACAAAGAAAAAGGCAGCGTCGTATTCTTACGACTACTTTTCTAACTTAATCACCCTTCTGCATTTTGTGTCCACAAATTTCGTGATCAATGGCCGGTTTTTACAGTTTCCTTCTGTCGATGACTCGTTTTGCTTTGCCCATGGATCGTTCCAGCGATTTTTCTTCCACCAGCTTGACATCGACGCTGACGCCCAGCTCGGAGGCGAGACGATTTTTAATATGTTCGACCATCATCCGCTGTTTTTTCATTTCATCAAAAAAGATTGATTCCATCACCTCCACCAGCACCGTTATCTTATCAGCATGGTTTTCCCGTTCCACAATGATCTGATAGTGCGGTTCCACCCCTTCCACTTCAAACAGCACGTGCTCAATCTGAATCGGAAAGACATTAACGCCCTTGATGATCAGCATGTCATCAGTTCGCCCCATCACCCGCTGCATCCTCTTCAGGGTGCGACCGCAGGGGCAGGGTTCGGGGATGAACCGGGTCAGATCTCTGGTCCGGTAGCGGATCATGGGGAAGGCCTCCTTGGTTAGGGTGGTGATCACCAGTTCGCCGATCTCACCCTCGGCAACCGGTTCCAGGGTCGCGGGGTCCAGGATCTCAAGGAGAAAATGATCTTCATTGATATGAAGTCCGTTGCATTCCTGGCATTCGCCGGAAACTCCCGGCCCCATAACCTCAGATAGGCCGTAGTTATCGGTGGCAATGATGCCGAGTTTCTGATGGATCTCCTGGCGCATAGCCTCGGACCAGGGTTCACCACCGAACAGACCGTAACGCAGCGACAGCCCATTGGTGTTGATGCCCATCTCCATCATGGCATCGGCGAGGACCAGGGCATAGGAGGGAGTGCAGACCAGGGCCGTGGTTTTGAAATCCTGCATAATCTGGATCTGCCGCTTGGTATTGCCGGCAGAGATGGGAATTACCGAGGCGCCTATCAGCTCTGCCCCGTAATGGAGGCCGAACCCGCCGGTAAACAGACCGTAACCAAAGGCTATCTGGATGACATCGTTTTTGGTAACCCCGGCAGCGGTTATCACCCTGGCGACCAGGTTTGACCAAGTCTTGATGTCGTTGCGGGTATAGCCCACCACTGTCGCACTGCCCGAGGTGCCGGATGAAGAATGAACACGAACAACCTCACGCAAAGGCACGGCAAACAACCCGTAGGGATAGTTGTCGCGCAGGTCCTGTTTCTCGGTAAAAGGTAACCGTCGCAGATCATCCAAGCTGCGGATGTCGTCGTAATTGAACTTGAGCTGGTCGAATTTCTTTTTATAAAACGGGACGTGCGTACCCACCCGGTACAGTGTCGACTGCAGCCGCTCCAGTTGGAGTTGCTCCAAGTCTTCCCTTGCCATGCATTCTCTTTCTGGTTCCCAATACATACATTCCTGCCGTTTTGAAGTGGTACGAATTCAACCGCCCGATCTTTTATAACCGTGCGCCACACTGCCCCAATCTCTCGATTACGTAATCTTTTCCCGGCCTAGATAGGCTCGTTGTACATCGGCATTGGCCAGAAGATCCGCCGCCGGTCCCTGAAGGATAACCTTGCCAACCTCAAGGACATAGCCACGGTCGGCGATTCCCAGGGCTGCCTTGGCATTCTGTTCAATCAAGAGCACCGTATTGCCCTCCTGCCGAAGCCTGCGGATGATCTGAAAAATATCGCGGACGATCAGAGGGGCCAGGCCGGTGGAAGGTTCGTCCATCATAACCAGCTGCGGCCGCGACATCAGCGCCCGGCCCATGGCCAGCATCTGCTGCTCTCCGCCTGAAAGCGTCCCTGCAAGCTGTCGTCGCCGTTCCAGCAGGATGGGGAATAGTTCGTATTGATGCTCGAGTTCTTTGTGGACAGCCGCTCTGCCTTGTTGCCTCTGGAGAACGTAGCCGCCAAGCAGCAGATTTTCTTCTACCGACATCGAAGCAAAGACCTGCCGTCCTTCCGGAACAAGGGCGCAGCCGGAAGCAACAATTTTGCCGACCGCTGACTTGGTACAGGATGTGCCCTGAAAACTAATTTCCCCTTTCATGGGTTTGATCAAGCCGATAATGGTATGCAGCAGGGTGGTTTTACCCGCTCCGTTGGCGCCTATGATGCTCACAATCTCGCCATTGTCGACATGGAGGGAGATGTTTTTCAGGACCCGTAACTTGCCGTAGCCGGCATCCAGATTGCGAATTTTCAACATGGCTTAGATTCCAGGAGCTGGCGGTCTGTTAGCGATACCCGCAGATCAGGTTGTAATCGCATCATCTTCCCCCAGATAGATCTTGATGACCTCGGCATTTTTTTGGATATTGGTCGGCGAGTCCTCTGCAAGTTTTTTACCGAAACTGAGGACAACGATCTCATCGGAGATGTCCATGACCAGTGACATATCGTGTTCGACCAGCAGGACCGTGATTCCCATTTCCCTGATCCGGCAGATAAGGCGCGCGACCTCAGCAGTCTCGTAGATATTCAATCCGGCGGCCGGTTCATCGAGCAGCAGCAGCTTGGGTTCGGCGGCTAAGGCCCTGGCCATCTCCACAGCCCGTTGTTGCCCGAAGGCGAGGCTGGTCGCTTCAACGTCAGCACAATCGGCAATCTGCATGAGCTCCAACAGTTCCATGGAGCGGTTGCGAATCGCACGTTCTTCCTTCCAGGTTGAGGGCAGGGCGAACATCCCGGGAAAAAATCCGGCACGGCTTTGTACATGCCGCCCCACCATGATGCATTCCAAGGCGGTCATGCCATGGAACAGTTTGATGTTCTGAAAGGTGCGTGCCAAGCCGAGGTGGGCTATCTGGTACGGTTTTTTCTCCTGAATCTCCTGCCCTTGAAAATGGATGGTGCCGTTGCTGACTGGAAGGTTGCCGGCGATCAGGTTGAACAAGGTGGTTTTGCCTGCCCCGTTGGGACCGATCACTGCTTTAATACACCCCGGCTCCACCCGGAAACTGATATCGTTGACCGCGTGCAGGCCGCCGAACCGTTTATGGACCGACTTCAGCTCAAGCATAGCGGCACACGTTTCAACGCACCTCGCACTACCGTCATTCATGCCATTGTCTGCCCCGGTCATGGACGGCCTCCCGAGAAAATTCCTTTGAGCAGTTGTTTCAAGCGCAGGCTGAGAATACCATCTGGGGCAAAAAGCATGACAAAGATCAGGATCGTGCCAAAGACCGCATCGTCAAAGGTGCCAAAGATTCCGCGCAGCGAGAGAAAGGTCAACCCTACTCCCATGAGCAGCGTGCCCCAGAGATTGGTCATGCCGCCTACCGCCACCAGGGCGACATACCGCACTGATTTCATTACCGAGGCCTCACTCGGGCCAATGCCGCCGTTGAAATGGGTCAGCAGCACCCCGGCAATGGAGGCATAGACCGCGCTGAGGACAAAGACCTGAAGTTTGAACCGGCTGGTGTCGATACCGGAGGCTTCGGCCGCCTCTTCCGAACTGTGCAGCGACCGCAAGGCCCTGCCGACGCGAGACCCAATCAGATTAAGCAGCAGGCCCATGCCGAGGATCAGTACGCCCCAGGCCAGGTAATAGTTGACGGCACGCATACTAGACGAGCCACTGACCATAATCGGGCCCATGGCGCCAATGGCCGGCAGCAGAGTGAATCCTGGCACCTCGGAAATGCCGTCCGCTTCACCGAAATAGGGGGAAGCGAGAAGAATCCGGTAGATAATCGTACCAAAGCCAAGGGTTGCCATGGCGAGATAGTGGCCTTTGAGCTTCAGTACCGGCGTGCCGATAATCAGGGCAATCAGTGCCGCCGCAGCCACCGCGCAGCAACAGGCGGCCCAGGGCGCTACGGTCAGCAGTTGCTCGCCGGAAAGATTCTGAGCGGTCTTGAGCATATGCAGGTTGTCCAACCCTTTGACCAGCCAGATATCCTGAAACGAAGCCAGATTACGGGTGGTCAGGGAGGCAGAAAGGTAACCGCCAATAGCAAAAAAACCGGCATGGCCGATAGATATCTGCCCTGCATAACCCATCAGGGTACCGAGGCCGATAATAACCAGCCCATAATAGGCAGCCATGGTCAGTTGGGTCAGATAAAACTGAGACCCGGTCATGATCGTAACCAGATGGATGCACACCACCAACAGACAGAGTCCGGCTATGGCAAGGGTATTCCGTTTTTTCATCAGAAATCCTTCAGCCGGGCCGCCTCACTGGAACCGAACAGTCCATGGGGTCTGACAAAAAGAATAATGAGGAGAATGGTGATGGATATGGCGTCCTGGAAAGCGAGCGGCACCACGGAAACCGAAAAGGCCTCGAGGATACCCAACAGGATGCCAGCTGCAACTGCTGCCATCGAGTTGCCGAGCCCACCGAGAATCGCAACTGTAAAACCTTTGATCGCCAGCGAGGTCCCGCAGTCGTATTGGGTGTAGGTGATCGGCGACATTACAGAGCCGGCGAGGCCGCCGATCCCGGCGCTGAGCATAAAGGAGAGCGTCACCATGTTGCGAGTGTTGATGCCACAAAGGATGGCAGCCGTTCGATTGGCGGCGCATGCCCGCATCTCTCGGCCAATTGGCGTACCCTTAAAAAAAATATTCAATCCGCCCACCATCACCGCACAGGCGAGGATTACCCATAGCACCTGCGGCGAGAGGTGGACGCTGCCCAGCGAGAAGGTGGTAATCTCGTTGCCGTAAAAATAGGGAAGGCTGCGGATGGATTCGCCCCAGATATGCAGGGCCGATTCGCGCAACAAGATGGAGATGCCGATGGTGATGATGACCATCCGCAGCACCGAAGGGCTTTCCAGCCAGCGAATGAACAGGATTTCGATCAGGGCGCCGATCCCCATGGTGAGCGCCACTGCCCCGGCAATCGCCAGCGGCAGAGGCATGAATTGGAGCAGGGAGATGGAGATCATGCCACCGAGCATCACAAATTCCCCCTGGGCGAAATTGATGATACCGGTGGCGTTGTAGATGATGTTAAACCCTATGGCGACAATGGCGTAGATGGAGCCATAGGTGATGCCGGCAAACAGGTATTGAAAAAAGAGATCCAGACTCATGCGTTAAAAAAAATAAGGCGGGTCGCTTTCACAACCCGCCATGGAGGACCTTATTGGCCCTTATAGGGAATAAATTTTCCGTCTTTCACCGTCAGCATGGCAAAAGAATCGATATCAAGTCCGTTGTGGTCCTGCGGGGTGAATGAAAAAATGCCGCCAACTCCAGCGAATTTTGTCAGGCCTTCCACCGCATCGCGAACCTTGGTCCGGTCGTTACCACCTTTCTTGATTGCAGCTACCACTAAATTGATGGCGTCATAGCCATAACCGCCAAAAGCGGAGGCATCTTCTTTGAATTTAGCTTCATACTCGGCTTTATACTGAAGCAGCAGGGCCTTCTGGGGATGGGTAGCAGCAAGCGAGTCGACGATAAGCAGACGGCCGCAGGGAAAGACAATCCCCTCGGCAGCAGCCCCGGCAGCTTCAGCGTATTTGATATTGCCAAAACCATGGCTCTGGAAAAGGGGTACCTGCCAACCGGCCTGTCGCATGTTCTTGGCAATGATGGCCTGGGCAGGAACAACGGACCAGTTGATCACCGCACCAATGGTGGAATCGGCCTTCAGCTTGGCAACCAGGGCACTCAGGTCGGTAGCCTTGCTGTCGTAGGTCTCAGCTGCAGCCACCTTGATACCGAAGGCGGGCGCCATTTTTTCCAGTTGATCTTTGCCGGCCTTGCCAAAGCCGTCATTGCCGGCGGCAATGGCGATGGTATTGATTTTGAGCCGCTGCATCTCCTCAAAGATTTTCTGAGCGGCAAAGCTATCCTTTTGCGGTGTTTTAAAGACATAACTGGCCACCGGATCGACAATCACCTCGGCGGCCGCACAGGAAATGAGCAGTGTCTTGCCTTCCTCGGCTATCTTTTTGACCGCCATGGATTCGCCGGATGTGGAAGGCCCTATGATCGCTACAACCTTTTCTTCCTCAATCAGTTGTTTGGCGAAAGAAACCGCCTTTTCAGAGCTGCCGGCTGAATCTTTGATGATCAGTTCAAGCGTGTCGCCGTTAATGCCGCCGGCTTTGTTGATTTTCTCAACTACCATCTCGGCACTTCTGGCCTCTGGGCCTCCCAGGAAGGAGGCCGGACCGGTAACAGCGAAGATGGCGCCAACTTTGATGGTTCCGGCTTGCGCGGCATGCAGCGACGCAATCAGCAGGAGACAGGTGGTGGCACATCCCCATAGAATTTGTTTAACACCTTGTTGCATGTTTCCCCCTTGTGCGACATGAATGAATAAATCAAACCCCCCCGGCAAACTACGGCAGGATGTTACGCCTCTTTCTGTCCGTCTATAAAGCGCAGATGTCCGCCCCGGTCAACAGGGTGAACCCGTTTTGCTGCAGGACTTCGATCGCCTTATCCATTTCATCGAATCGAAAAATCAACACAGCATTTGCCCCACTTTTATTGACAAAGGCATACATGTACTCAACGTTCAACCCGGCGGCGGTGACTGTTTTCAGCACCCCGGCAAGGCCGCCGGAACGATCCGGCACCTCAACCGCAACCACGTTGGTCTTGCCGACAGTGAAGCCTCCGGCACGCAGTACCTCCTTGGCGCGGTCGACTTTGTCGACAATGAGCCGCAGGATGCCGAAATCAGCGGTGTCAGCAACGGAAAGAGCCCGGATATTGATATTGTTCTCAGCCAGAATCCTGGTTATTTCCGCTAGACGGCCGGATTTATTCTCCAGAAAAACCGCAATCTGTTCTACACGCATAAAAATCCTCCAGGTTTGGTAAGGTGTTCAGGTGGATAGTTTGTTAGGTATGAAGTCTGTCAGTGATTGAAAAGTACCAGAAGATGTCCGCGTTAGCCTCTTCATTCTTGCCCTTTTTTTGCCTAACAGGCTACGGCCTAATAACCTCAACAACCTGACCCCTTACAGTTTCCGTTTGTCGATCACCCGTTGAGCCTTGCCCTCGGAACGCTGAATGGAACGGGGTTCCACCAGTTTTACTTTGCAGGTGACGCCCAGCATATCTTTGATTTCAGCTTGGATCTTTTTGCTGAGATTTTCCAGTACTTTGATTTCATCGGAAAAGATATCATCACTGACCTCAACCAGCACGGCCATAACATCGAGATTGCCTTCACGGGTCACCTCGATCTGGTAGTGGGGCTCCACCCCTTCAATCCCGACCAGCACGTGTTCGACCTGGGAGGGGAAGACATTGACGCCGCGAATGATCAGCATGTCGTCGGTACGACCGGTTACCTTTTCCATGCGCACCAGGGTGCGGCCACAGCCGCAGGGCTCCAGGAACAGCCGGGAGATGTCTTTGGTCCGGTAGCGGATCAGCGGGAAGGCCTCTTTGGTAAGGGTGGTGAAGACTAGTTCCCCGGTTTCGCCATAGGGCAGAGGTTCGAGCGTATCCGGGTCAATGATTTCAGGCAGGAAATTATCTTCCAGGATGTGCATGCCGTGTTTTGAGTGCAGGCACTCCATTGCGACCCCAGGACCGATGATTTCAGAGAGGCCATAGATGTCGACCGCCCTGATCCCCAGTTTGCGCTCAACCTCTTCTCGCATGTTCTGACTCCAGGGCTCGGCCCCGTGGATGCCGACCCGCAGTTTGAGATCCTCAGGCGAGACACCGACATCGGCCATGGCGTCGGCCAGATTGAGGGCATAGGAAGGGGTAGAGAGCAGCACGGTAGAACCGAAATCGCGCATGATCGTGATCTGCCTTTTGGAGTTGCCGCCTGAAACCGGAATGACTGTGGCCCCGAGGGCTTCAATGCCGTAATGGGCGCCTAGGCCGCCGGTGAACAGGCCGTAGCCATAGGCATTATGAACCATGTCGCCCCGAGTCACTCCAGCCATGGTCAGGCAACGGGCCATGACCGAGGCCCAGAGGTCGATATCTGCTGCGGTATACCCGACGACTGTCGACTTGCCGGTGGTGCCTGAGGAGGCATGCACCCGGATGACATCGTCCATAGGGGTGGCGAAAAGCCCAAAGGGATAGTTATCACGCAGATCGTCCTTGGTGGTGTAGGGCAGTTTGCGAAGATCCTTCAGGGACTGGATATCAGAGGGCTTGACCCCGGCCGCATCCATCTTCGCCCGGTAAGGCAGCACCGTTGCATAGACGCGATGCACCAGCGCTTGCAACCGTTTGAGCTGGATCGATTCCAGCCCGGAGCGCGGCAGCGTTTCGATTTCTTCAACCCAAATCATCGTTCTACCTCTTTCTGTTAGGTTGATACCGCGTTCAGGCGTAAACCGCAGCCCGGCCGGCAGCAAATGCTTTTTTGTTGACCTCGCGGAACTGTTCTTTCACCGTGGCATCAATCACCTGGAGAAAGACATCGGGATTGACGGCCAGGAAATTGGACATGGCGCCCACCATGGCGACGTTGGCAGTGCGTAGCTCGCCCACCGACTCGGCCACGGCAAAAGCGTCGATAGCGACGACCTTGATCTTGCGTGCGGTCAGCTCATCCAGAATGTTCTCCGGATAGGTCGCCTTGCCCAAGGCCACGGATGGTGGCAGGATCTTCTGGGTATTGACCACCACGGCGCTGTCCTTATGCAGATAGGGGAGATAGCGGACTGCCTCCAGGATCTCGAAAGCCACCAGGATGTCGGCAGTCCCCAGCTCGATCAGGGGGGAGTAGATCTTCTCCCCGTATCGCAGATGGGCCTCCACCGAGCCGCCGCGCTGGGCCATGCCGTGGACCTCGCTCTTCTTGACATCGAAGCCAGCAGCCAACTGGGCATGGGCGGTCAGCTCGCTGGCGAGCAAGATGCCCTGTCCACCTACACCGGAAAAGAGTATATTGCCGCTCTGTTTCATTACTTCGCCTCCTTTCTGGTGATCGCATCAAACTTGCAGACTGCTGCACACTGGCCGCAACCCGCACACTGGTTCTCGGCAATCTGGGCAAATCCTTTCTGTTTCTCGCGGTAGCAGCTTGCCACGGCCTCCTCGGTGGTCAATGGCGTCCAGCTGATAGCCGGGCAGCCCATCTGCACGCAGAGGGAGCAGCCGGTACAGTTGGCGAGATTGGTGAAGTAGACCGGTTTCTTGCGTTTCACCTCTTCCGGGATGAGCACGCAGGGGGCGCGGCTAATGATGACGGAAGGTTCAGGAGACTCGATCTCCTCCTTCAGCACTTTGCGGGTTGTCTCGACATCATGGGGGTTGACCACCACCAACCGCTTGACCCCAAGGGCACGGCACAACAGCTCCAGATCAACAGCCGGAGCGGGATCGCCGAGAATGGTTTTTCCGGAGGCAGGGTTGTCCTGGTGGCCGGTCATGGCCGTGGTGCGGTTGTCGAGAATGATCACCGTAGCATAGGAATTATTGTAGACCGTGTTCAGCAGGCCGGTCATGCCCGAATGCATGAAGGTGGAGTCTCCGATTACAGCCACGATCCGGCCTTCGCCGCTCTTACCCAGAGCTTTGGTCATGCCGTGGGCCATGGTGATCGATGCGCCCATGCAGACGCAGGCGTCCATAGCGGAAAGAGGGGGCAGGAAGCCCAGGGTATAGCAGCCGATATCGCCGGAGATAAAAATATTTTTCATCTTGGAGAGGCCGTAGAACAGACCGCGATGCGGGCAGCCGGCGCACATGTTGGGCGGCCGCATCGGCAGTTCAAGAGGTGCGAACAGCTCACCGATTGAACCGGGATCCACAGCTTTGCGGACGATGAACGTATTCAGTTCGCCCTGATTGGGGATGATATCTTTCCCATGGCAGGCGATGCCCATGGCCTTGAGATGGGTCTCGATAAAGGGATCAAGCTCTTCGACTACGATCAGTTCCGAAACCGTGGCGGCGAATTCTCGGATCATTTTTTCCGGCAGGGGCCAGACCATGCCCAGCTTGAGAACCGGAGCGGTGGGAAAGGCTTCCTTGACGTAATTATACGGCACACCGGAGGTGATAAAGCCGCGGGGCCCGGTTCCGGGCTCGATGCGGTTTTCCGGCATGGTTTCCGCCAGTTCACGAGCTGCTGCCATCCGTTTTTCCACGGCCACCCGCCGTACCCGAGCATTGCCGGGCAGCATGACCAGTTTGGCCGGCATTTTTTCTATTGTTGCCTCAGGCACCTGGCAGCGTTCACTCTTTTTCACCACGCCCTTGACGTGGGCGATACGGGTGGTGATGCGGATGATCACCGGGGTGTCCAGCTGCTCGCTCAAGCGATAAGCCAGCGGCATCATCTCCTTGGCTTCGGATGGATCCGAGGGCTCCAGCATGGGCAGCTTGGCGGCAAAGGCGTAGTTGCGGTTGTCCTGCTCGTTCTGTGAGCTGTGCATCTGCGGATCATCCGCATTGAGGATAACCAGGCCACCCCGCACACCAGTATAGGCCGATGTAAACAATGGGTCTGCCGCGACATTGAGGCCGACATGCTTCATGGTTGCCAAGGCGCGGGCACCTGCAAAGGAGGCTCCTATGGCAACTTCCAGGCCGACCTTTTCATTGGGTGCCCATTCGGCATAGACGCCTTCATGCCGGGCCAGGTTGCCCATGATCTCTGTTGAGGGTGTTCCCGGATATCCCGAGGCCACTGTGACTCCTGCCTCCCAGGCGCCCAGGGCTATCGCCTCATTGCCGGAAAGCCAAAGCATTGTTTCCTTATCAAAAACCACGTCATTCCCTCCTTTGTTCACCCGCTCACGCGGCTCTGTCGATAGACTGTTTTTTTGGTGCAACCTATAAAAAAGGCGAGCAAGACAGCGTCTCGGTTCCCACGGTTAATAGATGGCAAACCATTCGGAGCTAAATCTGCGTCAATCGCTTTATCAGCGTGCATCCTTACCTTGAATGCAACCGGTTAGGCAAGTGCTTTTTCCCACTATCACCCCCATATGCATCTTCTCTCCGGCCATCCTCTTTCTGCTGTGCACACAACCCTTGCAACAGAAGAAAAGAGACCGTATTTCGTTCATCAATACCCAGCTGGATCGGTCATCCTGGGTTCGTTCACTGTGCCTTTTTTCCAGGTGGTGGTGTTGGAACCGTTTTCAGGGTCATGATCCAGTCGGCCTGATCTTTGGTCAGATCGGTGGTGATCGCTATCAATTCGGTCGATTGCATCAGCTGGCGCCACTCCCGGCTGAGCCTGGAAATGGAAATGTTTTTGGTTGTGGCCAGAATACCGGCCAACCAGTCGAGCATATCACCGGCCCGCTGAGCCATCCGTTCCGGGTAGAGAACCACGCTGCCGAAATTGGCCCGGCTGATTCGAGTGCTCAGTTCAGGGCCGAGTTTTTCTGCGACAGGCGCTGCTAGGGCAGAGGTGACCGCCTGGCCGGTAAGGATATCTTTCAGGGGTTGCTTGCTGCTGGCCAGATAGAGCATGGAATCAGTGAGCACAATCGCTGGTTGAGCCGCATCGCCGGGAAGTACCGGCCATGAATAAATTGTGCTGCCCGCCACCACTTCCTGTTCCTCGCTGGCCAGGCCAAAGCCGGTGATTTTCCGCCGCAGGCCGTTTAGGGCAGTTTCGGCGATCTTTCGGTCGCGAATCCCTAGAAAAAGCGTCATCTTTGGCACGGGAAAAAGGCCGGTGTTGACGATATCACTGAAGACACCCCCGTATTGGGGCCCGACGGCCCGATCCAGCTCGTCCACAGAAACACCGAAGGTTTCGCGAACAGCAGTGTCGGCCTGCTGCGCCCCTTGTTTCTGAGGTGACAAGGAGGCTATAATCATCTTAATCCGCAGCGATGAGGCCCAGCTATAGGCCAAAGAGCTTTCCTGCAGCAGGTGCAGGGACAGGTTTTTTGTTGATGCCGAGTCAATCGCGCTTTTCACCATGGGGTGCAACTGATCGTAGCGGTATTTGGTGCGGGCTCTGCTCTCCAGGCCCCGGTCGGTTGTGAAGGTGAGGGAATACATAGACGCCACCCCCTGCAACAACTCGCCGCTCTGCTTCACTTCGGGATTGCCTGAGGTCTTCGTGAGTTCTGTCAGTTGGGCGGTGTTGAGAAAAAATCGACTATAGGTTTTCTCCACAGGATAGGGCTGCCAGAAGGATACGGCCTCTTTAAAGGAGGGGGCCTTATCCAGTGAATTTTCCGTTTTGCGGGCTGCGATGCAGGTCTTGATGGCTGCGGGGCCGTAAGCAAGCAGTACGGTCTGCCCGTCGGCATAACCGTAAACTGTTTGTTTGGGATCAATCATAATCTTGGTCAGTTGGAGCCCATCGATGGTCTCTTTGGTGACGGTGTTATTCGTCACCAGGCGACTGAACAGGTCGAGAGCCCCGGAGGCTGGAGTCACGGCTATAACGACCAGGGAGGCTCGCAGGGTGTTGACCGGATCCTTTGCCAGGGCCTGTTGATCGGGCGACAGCAGGGCCACGGTCGCATCGTCGCCGAACACCGTGCGGAAGGCGGGATTGTTCATAATCTGGGCGATTGTGTCATGCATCTGGTCATACTCGGCCCGGTCCTTCTGCTTGACCCGCATCTCCTCCATAATAGCATTCACGGTGTCTTTGGCCAGGAAACGGCCCAGGGGCGTGGCGGCAAAGGTGTCGGTGATGGTGTTGAGATGGGTGAGGCTGACGGTGGCTACCGCATCCTGGGGCAGGTACCGGGCATACAGGCCGGCCGCCGCACCTTTCTTCTGTATCAGCAGGTACGCTCCGACACTGCCGAAAACGACAAGGCAAAGGATAATTCCCACAATTTTTTTCATCAGTATTCTCCGCAAAGGGATATGGTTATCGGCCGTACAGGTCGACGGTTTGTTTCTCATTTCTAAGCGTTGCAAGTGGGGCTCTATTGGCTGCCACCGGCGGCATCTTCTTTTTCAAGGGCTTCCATGGCTTGCTGCGCCTCCTCCCATTTCTGGTAGATCCGTTCCAGAGATCGCTCCACCTGCCCGTATTCCTTGCTGGTGGCGGTCCAGCGCTCCTGGTCGCCGTACAACTCAGGGGTGGCCATCAGGGCTTCAAGTTCAGCCTTGCGGCGTTCCTGCTTTTCGATTTCCTGCTCGGCCTCCTCGCTCTTTTTCTTCCAAGGGCCAAGTTTTCGGTTCAATATCTGCCGTTCCAGAGCCCGCTGCTTGCGCTGGCCTTTCCGATCGACACACTGCCCCTCATCGCTGTTATCGGATTGGCCTGCAGGCGGCTGGTTTCGAACCCCCTTGGCTTCCGGCTTGGAGTCTTCCAGGCGCCTCCGTTCGAGATAGTCGTCAATGTTGCCTTCAAAGATAGTGGCCTTGCCGCTCCTGATCTCCAACACCTTATTGACAAAGGAGTTCACAAAAAAACGGTTATGGGAGACGACAATAATCGTGCCTTCGTACTGGGCCAGAGCCTCCTGAAGAATCTCCTGGGAGCTCATGTCGAGATGGTTGGTCGGCTCATCAAGCAACATTAGATTGGCGGGCCGCACCAGCATTTTAGCCAGCGCAACCCGCGATTTCTCGCCGCCCGACAGAACCTGCACCTTTTTCTCGACTTCATCGCCGCTAAAGAGAAAGGCCCCGAGCAGCGAGCGGACCTGGGTGACCGTCATGTCTACAGCCGTATGATAGACCGTGTCCAGGATGGTCAGTTCGCCAGGGAGTTCCTGGGCCTGGTGCTGGCCGAAATAGGAGAGGATGGCATTGTGTCCTGGCTTGATCAGCCCTTCGGCCGGTTCGACGCCAGCCATAATCTTAAGCAACGTGGTCTTGCCGGCACCGTTGACCCCGACCACGCCCAGTTTGTCGCCCCGCTGCAGGGAGAAGCTGACATTGTCGAAAATGGTTTTGTCGTGGTAGCGCTTGTGCACCCCCTCAAGGGTGAGGATATCGCGGCCGGAAGGGGCGGCAGGCGGAAAGGTGAAACGAATGGCGCGGTCGGTCTCCGACAGCTCGATTCGCTCCAGCTTATCCAACTGCTTGACCCGGCTCTGCACCTGTCGGGACTTGGTTGATTTAGAGCGGAAGCGGGTAATGAACTGTTCGCTCTGACGGATCATGGCCTGCTGATTGTCATAGGCCGAACGTTCCAGCTCAAGCCGCAGCACCTTTTCCACCAGGTAATGGGAATAGTTGCCCCGATACACGGTCAGCTTGCCGAGGCTCAGCTCCCAGGTGATGGAGGTCACCCGGTCGAGGAAGGACCGGTCATGAGAAATGATGATCATTGCCCCCTGGTACTGCTGGAGAAAATCCTCCAGCCAGGTAAGGGAGTCGAGGTCGAGATGGTTGGTCGGCTCATCCAGGAGGAGCAGAGAGGGCTTTTTCAGCAGCAGTTTGGCAAGGAGCAGGCGCATTATCCAGCCGCCGGAAAAGCTTAACACCTCCCGGTCGAGATCTGCAGCGGAAAAACCGAGACCGAACAGGACGCGCTCGATCTGTGGCCGGATGCGAAAGACGTCACAGCCGTCAAGGGCCTGCTGCAGATCGCCCTGCTGGGTGAGCAAGCCTTCGATTTCCGGGCTGTCATGGTCGAGGACGGCCAGTTGTTCGCCGATCCGTTCCAGTTGTTCCTGCTGGGCCAAAACATCGTTAAAGGCCGACTCAGCCTCGGCAAAAAGAGTGCGGCTGCCCTGGTCGATACTGACCTCCTGGGGCAGGTAGGCCACGGAAAACCATCCGGCGCGACTGACAATGCCCGGGTCAACGTCGTGCTGGCCGCACATGATTTTCAGCAGGGTGGACTTGCCTGAACCATTGACCCCGGCAAGGCCTACCCGGTCGCCGGAATGGATCTGCGCTGAAACATTGCGAAAGATATGTTTGCTGCCGTATTGCAGGCTGAGATCGTTAATGCTGAGCATGGTCCTGATGGGTGGTTTGCATCTGTGAAAGAGGTTCCAGTCTGAGGGTTTGTCTGAGTTGGTTGGGATCGGTGTGCAGGGAAAAACGTTCCAACAGTCCGAGTTCTTGCAGCCGGCGCATGTTGGCGGAACGGATGCCCCGAAAAGTCGACTGATCCTGGGCAGCTATCACGAGAGCAACCTGGTCCGTCCCCGGCGCCGTGGCCAGAGTCCGTCTTGTTTGGTTCAGCATCAGGCGAGAGTTGACCAGATGGCCAAAGGCTGGGTGAAAGGGACCGGCCACCAGAGCCTGTTCTAAATCGATGGTCGGTTGCAGGCCCATCCGTACCACTTGAATACCCTGATCGTCAAACCGTTTTTTCATGTAGGCGGTCAGGAGCACAGCCCTGCCCAGCGAAAGCGGTCGATATCCTCCTTGGTGGTACAACGATTCCAGGCCGCTGCCTTTGAGAACCAGCACCGGATAGAGCCGGACAAAATCGGGTTGCAACCGGATCACCTCCTGCACCGTGCGTCGCAGGGTCTGGAAACGGTCACTGGGCAGGCCGAGCATCAGTTGAATTCCCAGGCGGATGCCGCTGGCCTTGATCAGTTGGGTAGCGGTAGCGATAGCGGCGCTGTTGTGGCCGCGACCGGCCTGCTGCAAGACCCGGTCGTCGCAGGATTGGGCCCCAAGTTCGATAATCCCAACCCGGTGGCGGATGAGGAGGTCGAGTCGTTCACAATCGATATAATCGGGCCGGGTCGAGAGCCGGATTTTGTGCACCTGTCCTTGGTCGAGAAAGGGCCGCACTGCTCCCAGCAGTGCGGCCTGTCGCTTGGCAGGCAGCCCGGAAAAGCTGCCTCCGTAAAAAGCAACCTGCACTTGGCCTCTTTTTTCGGATTGGCCCCGGCTCAGCCAGGTGTTGATGATTTCCTGAATATCCTGTGGCGTGACCGGAGCTGCCGAATGGCCGCTGATGCTGTGTTGATTGCAGAAGATGCAGCAATGGGGGCAGCCCTCATGAGGGATGAAGATCGGGATAACCAGAGGCATGCAGGATTCGAATAAGCTGGGGTATGGGCTCTTGCTTCAGCCTTCAGGCTGGCGCAGATGCTCCAGAGCGGTGCGGGCGGCCTGTTGTTCCGCTTCTTTTTTGCTTGAGGCCTTGCCGCTGCCCAGTTCCTCGCCTTGAAAGTTGACGGCAACGGAAAAAATGCGGGCGTGGGCTGGTCCTTCCTCCTCCATCAATACATATTCCGGACCCTCGTTGAATCGTTCCTGCAACAGTTCCTGGAGGCTGCTCTTGGCGTCGGAGCTGACCAGTTGCTCCTGGTGCGCGTCGATGTGGGGCTCGAAAAAGCGGCGGACAAAGGCCAGGGCCTGGTCGTAGCCGCCGTCGAGGAAGAGCGCCCCGACCAGGGCTTCAAAGGCGCAGGAGAGGATGGAGGATTTGTCGCGACCGCTGGAGGCATTCTCGCCCTTGCCCAGTAGCAGATGCTTGCCGAGATCGATCTCGCGTGCCCGGTCGGCCAGCCCGTACTCGTTGACCAGAGCTGAGCGGATGCGGGTCAGCTTACCTTCCCGCATCTCCGGAAAGCGGGTAAACAGGATGAAGCCCACTGTGAGGTCGAGGACCGCATCGCCAAGAAACTCCTGGGTTTCGTTATGCCGGCCGTCTTCGAGCCGTTCAAAGGCAAATGAGCTGTGGACGAGAGAGAGTTGCAGCAGCTGCAGGTCGCGGAAGTGGTAACCGATCCGTTCCTGCAACTCCTGCAACCCTTCCTCGTTGTCCTGAATAAGGGCCGCGAGCGTGGTTCCCATGGGGTGGATTTCCTCTTGTCAAAATTATAATCTATGGTATATCTTGCCGCACATCTTCAGGCGACGTAGCCAAGTGGTAAGGCAGTGGTCTGCAAAACCATTATTCAGCGGTTCAAATCCGCTCGTCGCCTCCAGCACACCCAAGCGGTCACAGATTTTCTGTGGCCGTTTTTTTTTATGTGCGCCGGTTCTTATTTTTCTAATAGATATTCCTGCTCAACCAGATGGCTTACTCCCTTGCGGCCCAGGATGCTTGAGTACAAAAGGAAATTTTCCACTGCAAACGGGGCGCTGTTCAGTAGCCCGTGCATCGCCAGATATTTGCCGACCTTAGATGCCGGGGTTTGGTGCAGCCGGGCCAGGGTGATGTGCGGGGCAAATTTGCGATTTTCTAGTTCAAGGCCAAGGCTAAAGAGCCGGGTGACAATTTTGCGCTGGAGGATTGCCAGTTGTTCGTTATTATCGATCCCGGCCCAGACCACCCGTGGCAGACCGCGCGGCGGGAAAAAGCCGACTCCCTGCAGCCGTAGGGAAAACGGGGGGCCTTTGATCTCGCTCAACACTTCCCTTATATCCTGGAAAACCGTACCGTTGACCTCGCCGATGAAACAGAGGGTGAGGTGCAGCTGTTTGGGCGGGATCCAGCGGGCATCGGGAAGGCCGCAGCAGATCAGGGTCAGTTGCTCCCGGATATCCTGCGGTGGATCAATGGCAACAAAGAGTCGTTTGTTCATGTCTTCTCCTTGCAACTCTGCTGTTACGTCCAGTTTCTGCTCAGCTTCTCCAGTCCATGCCGATGTCACAGGCTTTAGCTGAATGCGTCAGGGCGCCGACTGAGATGATATCCACCCCGGTCTCGGCAATGCCCCGCACAGTCGCAAGATTGACCCCACCCGAGGCCTCGACCAGGGCGCGGCCATCAATCAGCTCAACTGCCTGTCGCATGGTGGCCAGATCCATATTGTCGAGCATGATCACCCCGACCTTGCAGGCCAGGCACTCTTGCACCTGGTCGAGGGTGTCAGTCTCTACCTCGACATTGATGGTATGAGGCACGCGCAGCCGAACTCGCTGCACAGCCTCGGTGATTGAGCCGCAGGCGGCAATGTGGTTGTCCTTGATGAGCACGCCGTCGCTTAGAGAGTAGCGGTGGTTATGACCCCCGCCGGCCCGGACCGCGTATTTCTCTAGCATCCGCAGGCCCGGCGTAGTCTTGCGGGTATCGACGATTTTCACCGCCAGTCCCTGCACGGCCTCAACAAAGGCCTCGGTCAGGGTGGCGATGCCGCAGAGCCGCTGCACCAGATTGAGTGCTACCCGCTCGCCGCGCAGTAGGGTTCGGGTCGCGCCGCTGATGCTCAGCAGTTCGGCTCCTGCCTCTACCCGGTTGCCGTCGGTCATGGCACTGGTACAGACAATCTGCGGGTCGAGCAGCGAAAAAACACGTGCCGCTACCGACTCCATCCCCACTACCACCATCGAATGGCGGGCAATGAAACAGGCCTGGGCACGATCCTGTGGGGTGAAAATCGCCTCAGTCGTTATGTCGCCATGCTCCAGGTCTTCGGCAAGGAAGGTCCGGAGGGCGTTATCCAATAAAAAAGTATCCATATCAGCAGAGTTTTCGCAACCGCTCGGTTGACTCGATAGTTTTGTCCAGGTGGGCACGGAACTCGGCGGCCTTGTCCCGTTCTTTCTGCACCACGGCCTCCGGGGCATTGCTCATAAATTTATCATTGCTCAGCTTTCCGGCAATCCGTTCCAATTCTTTTTCCAGCCGGGCCTGCTCCTTGGCCAATTTTTCCAGCTCGCCGGCCACATCGATCAACCCTTTGAGCGGCACCACCAGTTCAACATCCTGCACCAGAGCATGCACGGCGTCATCGGGGATAACACCGGTGGCCTCGATCTGCAGGTGTGCCTTGACCATGGCCTGGATGCCGGGGGCATAGGTGGTCAACAGCTGCCTTTTGGCTGCATCCGGGCAGATCAGGATGGCCTCGATCTTGGCGCTCGGGTGGACTTCGGCCTCAGTGCGGATGGTGCGCAGGCCGGAGATGACCTCCATCAGCAGGTTCATCACGCTCTCTGCCTCCGTATCTTCCCAGGCGGCCACAGTCTCAGGGAAGGGTTCGACCATGATCGAGCTGCGGCTGCCGGGCAACTGGCCCCAGATCTCCTCGGTAACAAAGGGGGTGATAGGGTGCATCAGCTTAAGGATATTTTCTAGCACAGTGAGCAGCACCGCCTTGGCCTGCTGCTGGGCCTGCACATCCTGGCTGAACAGGTCGGCCTTGATCCACTCCAGGTACCAGTCGCAGAATTCGTGCCAGACGAACTGATAATTGGCCGAAGCGACCTCGTTGAAATTATAGCCGTCCAGCGCGGCCCGCACTGCACGGATGGTGGTGTTGGTGCGGCTGAGGATCCAGCGGTGGGCGAGCTCCAGCATTTGGGGGTCAGCCGTCAGGGCGGTGATACCGGGATCCTCCTCCTTGAGGTGCATCTGGGCGAAGCGGGCTGCGTTCCACAGCTTGTTAATGAAGCGGCGGTAGCCGTCGATTCGCTCCTCGTCCATGCGGATCTCCCGCCCCTGGGCAGCCAGGGCGGTAAGGGTGAAGCGGAAGGCGTCGGTGCCGTACTGGGCGATGGTCACCAGGGGATCAATGACATTGCCGGTGGACTTGGACATCTTCTTGCCATGCTTGTCGCGTACTAGGGCATGGAGATAAACATCGTGGAAGGGGACCTCGTCCATAATATGGAGCCCCATCATCATCATGCGTGCCACCCAGAAAAAGAGGATGTCGAAACTGGTGATCAGTACCGAGGTCGGGTAGAAAAAATCCAATTCCTTGGTTTTCTCAGGCCAGCCCAGCGTGGAAAAGGGCCAGAGGGCTGAGCTGAACCAAGTGTCAAGGACATCGGTCTCCTGGGAAAGGTTGGCGCTGCCGCAGGCGGGGCAGACATCGGGATCATTCACCTCGACAGTCACCTCGCCGCAGGCCGTACAGGTCCAGGCCGGGATGCGATGGCCCCACCAGATCTGGCGGGAGATGCACCAATCGCGAATGTTCTCCATCCAGGCGTAGAAGGTACGGTCCCAGGTGTTGGGGTAGATATTGATCCGGCCCTCTTGCACTGCGGCCACTGCCTTGTCGGCCAGGGGGCGCACGGAAACGAACCATTGTTTGGAGGTGGTGGGCTCGACCACGGTGGTGCAGCGGTAGCACTTGCCCACCGCATGCTGATAGGGTTCGATCTTGTCGAGAAAGCCCTGTTCCTCAAGGTCCTTGACGATCTGTTTCCGGCAGGCAAAGCGGTCGAGGCCAGCGTATGCACCGGCGGCTTCGTTCATCACCCCGTGATCGTCCATGACTTTGAGCCGCTCCAGGTTGTGACGGAGGCCAATTTCGTAGTCGTCCCGGTCGTGGGCCGGGGTGACCTTCAGTGCCCCGGTGCCGAACTCCCGCTGGACATGGTGATCGAACACCACAGGTATAGTGCGGCCGGTGAGCGGCAGGCTGATGCCGATGGTTTTGAGATGGTGATAGCGTTCGTCGTCAGGATGGACTGCCACCGCCGTGTCGCCGAGCATGGTCTCGGGCCGCGTGGTGGCCACCACCAATGAATCCGAGCCGTCGGCGTAGGGGTAGCGGATATGGTAGAGCTTGCCATCGGTCGGGTCGTGCTCGACCTCGTCGTCGGCCAGAGCGGTATGGCAACGCGGGCACCAGTTGACGATATAATCGCCTTTGTAGATCAGCCCTTCCTTGTACAGGCGGACGAAGACCTCGCGCACTGCGGTGGACAGGCCTTCGTCCATGGTGAACCGTTCCCGGTCCCAGTCGCAGGAGGCGCCCATCCGTTTCAACTGGTTGATGATGGTGCCGCCTTTTTCTTCCCGCCAGGCCCAAACCCGTTCGATAAATTTCTCTCGGCCGAGATCGTGGCGAGTCAGTTTTTCGGTGGCCAGTTGGCGCTCGACCACGTTCTGGGTGGCAATGCCGGCATGGTCGGTGCCTGGGACCCAGAGGGTGTTGTCGCCCTTCATCCGGTGATAGCGGATCAGCAGATCCTGGAGGGTATTGTTGAGGGCATGGCCGATATGCAACACCCCGGTGACGTTAGGCGGCGGGATGACGATGGAAAAGGAGGGCTTGCCTGCCTCCATGCCGGCGCTGAAGGTCTTCTGTTCGAGCCAGTGGGTATACCAGCGTTGCTCCACCTCGGCGAATTCGTAGGCTTTGGGGAGGTCGTATTTTTCGGGGCTGCTTGATGCGGTGTCTTTCATAGATTCTTCTTAGTTATCGTCATGCGGCTGCGGTTAAAATCAAAAGTTGGGGCAATTAGAGCACGGACCAGGGTTTGGGCATGAAAATCTGGGCATAGAGACCCAGGGCATAGCGATCGGTCATGCCGGCGATAAAATCGCAGACCTGGCGATGGCGTTTTTGCTCATCCTGGACGGACTGCACCGGATGGCGCAACGGACAGCAGGAGGAGGTGCCGTTATCCGGGAACTCATGCTGCAGAAAAAATCCGTAGAGGTCACGGATAATCCGCTGAGCCTTTTCGAATTCGTTGTGGACCCTGCAATTGCGGTAGACGTTGTCATAGAGAAAACCGCGCAACTCGGTGATGGTGTCGTTCATCCGGTTGCTCAAATGGAGTCGGCCGTCATTGCGTTCCAGGGTGGTATAGACCAGGTCGCCGACCATGGCGTTGATCCGCTGCGAGGAACGGTCGCCGAGCACTTCCCGCAAATTTTGGGGCAGGTCGGCCGGGTTGAGCATGTCGGCACGCAGGGCGTCATCCATATCGTGGTTGACATAGGCCATAATATCCGCCACCCGCACCAGCTGGCCCTCCAAGGTAGCGGCGAGCTCCGTGGTCTCATCAGGCAGGATTTCCCCGTAACCCTTGGAATGTTTGAGGATGCCGTTGCGAACCTCCCAGGTAAGATTCAACCCCTTGCCGTCGTTTTCGAGAAAATCGACGATGCGCAGGCTCTGGCGGTAGTGCTTGAATCCCTTGGGGTGGAGCAGGTTGAGGCTAAACTCACCGGCATGGCCGAAGGGGGTGTGGCCAAGGTCATGGCCCAGGGCAATGGCCTCGGTCAGATATTCGTTGAGCCGCAGGCAGACGGCCATGCTGCGCGCGATCTGCGACACCTCAAGGACATGAGTCAAACGGGTGCGATAATGGTCGCCGGCCGGGGCGAGGAAGACTTGTGTTTTGTGCTTCAGCCGCCGGAAGGTCTTGGAATGGATGATCCTGTCCCTATCGCGCTGGAAGGCGGTGCGCAGATTGCACTGATCATCACATTCCCGCAAAAATCGACCCCTGGACCGGCTGCTCAGGCAGGCGAAGGGTGACAGGACCTTCTTTTCCAGCGACTCTTGCTGTTCCCGGATGGTAGGCTGCATCATCATTCCCGCTGCCTGGCTCAAGGCTGCCAGAGGAGGTAGGCTTTGATGAAGCTGTCAAGGCGGCCGTCCAGCACCGCGTCGACGTTGCCTTCCTCAGTGTTGGTGCGATGATCCTTGATCAGTCGGTAGGGCTGCAACACGTAGGAACGGATCTGACTGCCCCAGGCAATTTCTTTCTTGTCGCCCTGCAGGTTTTCCTGATTGCGGAGTTTTTCCTCCTTTTCCCGTTCAAATAGCCGAGACATCAGCATCTTCATGGCTGTTTCCTTGTTACTGTGCTGAGAACGCTCGTTCTGGCACTGGACAACGATTCCGGAGGGGAAATGGGTGATGCGGATAGCGGAATCGGTCTTGTTGACGTGCTGACCGCCCGAACCGCTGGCCCGGTAGGTATCGATGCGAATATCCTTGTCGTTGATTTCGATCGCGACATCGTCGTCAAGCTCCGGTAGGACCATCACTGAGGCGAACGAGGTGTGACGGCGGCCACTGGCATCAAAGGGTGAGATTCGTACCAGGCGGTGGATGCCGATTTCTGAACGCAGATACCCATAGGCGTGCTTCCCTTTGACCATAATGGTGACGCTTTTTGTGCCCGCCTCGTCACCTGGGAGGAGATCGAGGATGTCCGCCTTGAAGCCCTTGGCTTCCGCCCAGCGGAGATACATGCGCAACAGAATTCCTACCCAGTCCTGGGCCTCGGTGCCGCCGGCCCCAGCATGGATGGTGAGGATGGCGTTGCTGGCGTCATGGTCGCCGCTGAACATGCATTCGAGCTCAACCAGATCAATACGGGTGCGCAGATTGCTCAAGCTGGCGACGACCTCCTGGTAGGAATCCTCGTCGTTTTCTTCCTTGGCCATATCGAGCATCATCTCGGCGTCTTCGAGATCGCCGAAATTTTTCTGCCAGACACCAATTAGATCCTGCAACTGGCCGAGTTGGCGCTGCACCCGCTTCGCTTCGTTCTGGTTGTCCCAGAAGTTAGGGCTGACGGTCTGCCGCTCCAGCAGTTCAACTTGTTCAATTTTGCCGTCTAAGTCAAAGATGCTCCTTGAGCACGAGCATCCTGCTCTTGAGGCTCTCAAGTAACTGTTTTGATTCCGCTGATTCGGTTACGTCGGCCATGGTATACCTCACTGTAATGTCGTAAAAAAAACAACGATCCCGCCATTGAGCGGCATGGCCGTCCCACGGGAGGATCATAATTTGCTGGATGATAAACGACTCCTGCCGTTTGCACGACCGAGGTCCGGCTGATTAGGCCTGAAGAAAAGAATCTATAGTAAACAGAATTGCTGCAAGTCTCAAGGGAGAAAGCCGGAATAGGGGTTGAAAACCGCGATCCCGGAGCAGGTGCCTCTCTGAGAAGGGTGTCGTCTTCAGGTTAGGCGGCGTCCCCGGAAGAACAGGAGCAGCACCGGGATCAGCACGAGGCAGGCTGTGCCGAACCGATACCCATACCTGCCAAACACGGTGGCCTGGTCGAGCATCGGTACTTGGGCAACAAGGGCCGCCTCGGTAAAGATGGCTGTCTGGGCGGTGATCCGTCCTAAAGGATCGACGAAACCGCTGATTCCGGTATTAGCAGCCCGGATGAGCGAGCGTCTGTTTTCCACCGCTCGCAAGACAGTCATGGACATGGATTGATAAGGGGCACTCGATTTGCCGTACCAGGCGTCGTTGGTCAGGTTGACCAGAAGGTTCGCGCCGCGCACTACGGTGTCCCGGGAGATTTCCGGAAAGATCGATTCGTAACAAATCAGCATTCCCAGTTTCATCGGTCCCAGTACGAGGGGTTCCATCGAGGTTCCAGGGGTGAAATCGCCGATGCTGACCACCAGAGGTTCGAGGAAGGGTAGATATTTACGCAGAGGCACATATTCACCAAAGGGCACCAGGTGCTGCTTGGCATGCTGGCCCCTGATTTTCCCGGAGGGGCCGATTAGCAAGGCGCCGTTATAATAACGAATCAAGTCGCTTCCGTCTGTTTTGGGGGTAATGGCGTAGAGGGGGGCTCCGGTCAGTAGCCAGGTGTTGCTGGTCGTAGTGAAGTCGACGATTCGGTCGACAAGTGCGTCCCGCTGAGGATAAAAAGGCAGAGCTGTCTCTGGCCAAACCAACAGCTGGGTCTTCGAATCCTGGAGAACCGTTTGCGAGAGTTTGAGATATTGAGCAACCGTGGCCTCCTTGACGGCAGCCGACCACTTGACCGCCTGGTTAATGTTCCCTTGGACCACGGCGACTTGAGCATGTTGTGCCTTGGTAAGGTTACCTTCGACTTCCTGATAGCGGATAAACGAATAGCCGCTGATCCCTATGAGAAAGCAACCAGCCAGGAGCAGCAAAGGCTTGTCCAGGCGGTTGCGCTTGCGATCCGATTGGCGATCCCCGAGGATGATCATCCCGGTCATCAGGCTGTTGCAGAGGATAAGGCTGAAGGTAAGGAGATGGTGTCCGCCGAGGTCGGCGGCCTGAATCAGCATGGGTTGGCTGGAGAGACCATAGCCGAGATCCATCCAAGGGAATCCGCTCAAGAAGATGCTGCGTAGGTAATCGAGACCGACCCAGAGCACCGGCGCGGCCCAGACCAGCATGGCGACGGAACGCTCCCGCTGCCGGTAGCAGCGGCCGGACAGCAGGGTGAGCAAAAAGGTGAACATGGCCAGAAAGCAGGCCATGTAGGCGGCAAGGAGCACCAGGGCTGGTACGGAAATCCACCAGGGCAAACCGCCATACCGGCCCAGCACGATCAGGATCCAATAGAGGAGCGCGAGGTGATAGAGTAGACCACAGACAAATCCCATCCAGGCGCTGCGGCCAGGAGTTATCTTTGTCGCTGTCAGCAGTAGGGGGATGAGGGCGATGAACAACAGGGGCCACCAGCCGGTGCATCCGGGCATGGCCCATGCGAGGAAGCAGGCGGAGGCAATTCCGGGAAGGAACAGCCACCTGTTGCCGTCAATTTTGGAGAAGTGGTTCATCGGTTCTGACAATTCTCACGGTTTTAATGCGCCGCTGGTCGGCTCCAAGAACCTTAAAAGACAGCCCTCCTTCTTGAACGACAATACCGACGGGCGGCACCTTGCCTAAACGGTGCAGAAGAAATCCGCCCACTGACTCATAAGGGCCTTTGGGCAGGGGCAGGTTGAAATGAGCCTCTGCTTCTTCGATATCGATTTTGGCGTCAACGATTACGGTGCGTTCATCCACTACTCGCAGTTCGCTTTCGGCATCGTCGTGCTCGTCATCAATCTCGCCGACAATTTCTTCGATGACATCCTCTAGGGTGACCAGTCCTCGAACTCCGCCAAATTCATCGACCACTATGGCCATGTGGATTTTTTTCAGCTGAAATTCGCGCAGCAGTTCGGTGATTGGTTTTGATTCGGGGATAAAGGTGGCGGGGTTGAGGAAATCCTTGAGATCAGTTTTAACCTCCGGGCCACAGGCACAGACGCGCAAGAGATCCTTGGCGTGCAGAATGCCGACAATCTGGTCCGGATTGCCCTGGTAAATAGGGATGCGGGTATATCCCTCCTCGCTGATCAGCCGAATCAATTCCGATACGGAGGTCTTCTCTTCAGCGCAGATCATTTCTGCTGAGGGGGTCATGATCTCCGAGGCCATGGTTTCTCGGAAATCAAAAATTGAATTGATCAGCCGCTCCTCATGAACGGAGATCAGGCCCTGTTCTTCACCCTCTTCAAGTAATTCCTGGATTTCATGTTCCAGTTCTTCCGTGGTGTCGGGGGCGCTACGGATACCGAGGGCAGATTTGAACTTATCAAACAACGACTTACTTGGGGGTTCTTCGTCAGAAGTCGCCGGGCTTGCCGGCGGCGGCTCCACTTTTTCCATGGAAATAAGGTTCTCCTATTGCTTGAGTTAAAATCAATGTCTCTTGAAAGTAGGGTAACAACCCATAAAGTCAAGGCAAAATCGCATATTCTTCCCAGTTGGCACAGAGGGGTAAGGTGAGGTCCTGGTGTTGTGTCTGCGCAGGTGGAAATTAGCCTGAGCTTCCTCTTGACGCCTCCGCAAGGGTATGCTAATAGATGCGCTCGCAACGATTGTCACATTTGTGCGTCGTTCGTCCTTTTAGATATTTCTAATTTGGGCCGTTAGCTCAGCTGGTAGAGCAGTTGACTCTTAATCAATTGGTCCGCGGTTCGAATCCGCGACGGCCCACCAATAAAATCAAGCACCTAGCCGGTTTCGGTTAGGTGCTTTTTTTATCTTCCAATGCTGATTGGCTCGCTTCCATGCGGTTCTTGAAAAATCAGAAGGTATAGTTGCCTATTGCAGGGTAGAGTTTTATCAGTGCTGACAGACATGATTGGGATCATGACTGTGCGATTGACAAATATCTCCGCTATCTACAAGTTTACCCTGTAAAAACAACTCTACGGCATTTCTCACCGTTCCTGATGCGCCTTTTATTGTTTTTATACCGTTGTTTGCTAAGACATTAACCGCTCCATTGCCTATGCCACCAGCGATTAAAATTTTCACACCACTTTGAGCCAGTACGCTAGCCATATTAGACTTGCAACCACAGCCTGCTGGAGAGTCCATATATTCTTCCGTTTTAATTGCATTATCTTCGATGGTAAAAACTGAATATTTTTCACAATGGCCGAAATGCTGATCAACTTGATCTCCAACTGTTGGGACTGCTATTTTCATGATTTCTTCTCCTGCATTTTTGAGGCGGATGTTACCGCCAGTTATTCGCAATGCTTTTCCGTTTAAGAGAGCATTGGCTGTTTTTTCTCGGGCAGATTCTATGATACGACCAAAAGTCTGACGTGAGATGCCCATCGCACGAGCTGCGGCATCTTGATAAAGACCCTCCAAGTCGGAGAGCCGCAGAGCTTCCAGTTCGTCAAGGCTGAGAACGACTTCTTCGAGGTCACTCAGCGGTATGCCGTTAGGTTTGAAAACTTCATACCTGGAAAAGTTGTTGATGGTTTTTTTGCAACACGGGCGCGCCATAATAGAGGACTCCTTAAAAAGAAACATTAAGAGCATATGCCCATAACGTCAAGCCTGATAATCACTTTGATTGACAAAATGAAGAAAGGAGAGCGAACAGCAACGCGCCGAATCACTTCAAGTTTGAATCTATAGAGGTTCGTGACGGTGGTGATCGTGGTTTCGGAGTACCTCACCCCGGCTTTTGGAGAGAAAGGCAGGGGAAATTATCCACCAGGCCACTCGCAAGATATTCCTCGAAGACGAACGCTTTGCTAGTGCACCAACATCAGCGTCCCTAGCCCCATCAGCAGCACATACACGACCCGCAGGTAGGTCCTCCGGTTTATCCGGCCACTTATTTTGGAACCGGCAAAGGTTCCCAGCAAAACAAAGAACAGGGTAGAAACAAAATAGCTCATAGTCGTGCGTGTGATCATGCCATTGCAGGCATGAACAGCCGCAGTGACATATCCGTTGAGCACAAAAAACCCAGTGAGTGTGGCCTTGATTTCGTCTTTTTTCCAGTCGGTGAGCGTGGTGTAGATTATGGCCGGTGGTCCGCCTGCGCCAACGGCCGCGTTAATGCCACCGGCGAAAAATCCAGCGATATAGCCCCATATGACCGGCGGGTTGACGGGCTTTGGCTTGATGATCAGGTTAAAGCCGCTGATGCCGATCAAAAGCAGCCCTAAGATGCGGTTGATAACAACAGGATCAGCTTGTTTGAGTAGGACCGTACCGACAAAGACCCCGGGGATGGAGCCAATGAGAAGGGGCAAGATTTTACGCCAGTTGAGAAAGTTGCGGAGCTCGTACGCCATTGTCGTGGTAATGACCAGGCCGCTGAGGATGGACAGGGGGACGGCAAGTTTGACATCCATGATCAGGCATAAGAGAGGGATTGCCACCAACCCGCCGCCAAAACCGGTCAAGCCCTGGATAAGGCCTGCAAGGAGAAAGATAAGACTGGAAAGCATGAAGACGGTCATGGGAAGGGTCGGATGCTGGTAGCCATTTGTAGAGTAATGGGTGTGCACCCTAGGATGCTTTAATCGTAATGATTATAGATGGAAATTCGATACAATGGCAACCTTTATCCCGGAATGATTAGACTCGGCCTCTAGGCAACAGGCCTTTTTATCAGGCCGATCTTGACTTGTGCAATTCGTCACGCCATGAACACCTCCTCAAAAAAGGTTGAAATTCGATGTTGATCAGAAAAAAACGATTTTTGTTCGCGCTGAGTCGTCGTCGTATTGTAAGGTGGGATCGTAGCCGAGGATTATGACAATACCGTGGTTGAAGGTTGGTGCCTTTTTCTGCGCCGTGAGATTTGGACCTTTGTGGTTCGTAATATTTTGTTGAGGAACGTATGAAAGTAGGAATTGTTGGGTTACCGCAAACGGGCAAGAAGACTCTTTTTCAGGTTTTGACCGGCACTAAGTTGAATGAGGTGACCGGGCCGCCGAAGCCAATCCCCGGGACGGCTGACATTGTTGACAAACGTTTTGATCGTCTGGTTACGCTCTATAAACCGAAAAAAGAGACACGGGCCCGAGTCGACCTGGTGCTTCTGCCTAAAATGGAGCAGGAGGCGATAGCCAAGGGCGATATTTTTCGCGATATTAGTGACGTGGATGCACTCTGCCATGTGGTGCGCGCCTTTGAGGATGAGTCGATTTATCATGCGTCGGGTTCGGTTGATCCTTTGCGCGATGTCGAAACGGTCAATGCTGAGTTTCTGATGCATGATCAGATCTTCTTGGAAAAGCGAATCGAACGTTTGGCGACGAGCCTTAAAAAAATAAAGGACGAACGGCAAACCAAAGAACTCGATCTGCTGAAACGAATGCTGGCACATCTTGAGAACGAGCAACCGTTGCGTCTGATGGATTTTACAGAAGAAGATGAACTGTTGATACGAAGCTACCCGTTTATCACCCGGAAAGAGTTGATCCTGGTTTTCAATGTTGCCGAAGATCAGCATGATGATACCGCTCTCATCGAGTCAGTCCGTGATATGTGTGCGGCCAGTAAGATGGAGGCAATGACGGTATCGGCAAAGGTCGAGTCGGAAATAGCACTTCTTGACAGTGACGAAGAACGCCAAGAGTTCTTGCAGGATCTCGGTATTACGGTGCCGGCCCTGGAAGTCTTGACCGGGTTGTGCCTGAAGGCGCTCGGGCAGATTTCATTTTTCACGGTGGGCCCGGATGAGGTGCGTCAGTGGCTTGTTCGCCTGAATTCGTCAGCGCCGAAGGCCGCCGGTGCCATTCATACAGATCTGCAGAAGGGGTTCATCCGGGCGGAAGTGATCAAGTATGATGAACTGATTGCCCACGGCAACGAGGCGGAACTGAAAAAGGCTGGCAAGCTCTATGTGCAAGGCAAAGACTACACCGTCGTTGACGGTGACATCCTTAATATCCGGTTCAACGTCTGAGGCGGACGGATGGATTGAAAGCGCCCCTTTCGGGGAGCTTGTTGTACCGCAGTGGATCAACTGATCGATTTCGGGGCAAAAAGGGGCCGAGTACGATACTCCGGCCCCTTTTTTTCACCTCACCAGCATGGACTATTTCAGTGAGTAGTGTAGCGTATCTAGTGCTCGCCAAACGTCCTGCCCCTCTTCTTTAACGAGAGCTTTCCATTCCATGGTCACCTGGGTGTCCATTACGGTTGCCAGGACATAACCGTAATGTCCCTCATCATGATAGTCTTTGACAACTTTATCGCCGTCAGCATACTTCTGCTCTTTCCATTTGGAAAAAGGCGCCCCTCCTGCACCTGTCAGCACCTGATAAATACTCTTTCCGGCCCGGTCTGCAACGTGGGCGCGGTTATAAAAATGATCGTGGCCGCAAAAATATATTTTGACGCCGGCCTTTCCCAAACTGTCCCAAAACGTGTCGCGCTGGTGAGGGTACGAAGCGAGCGAATCGGGATGCGTAACGCTAAATGCCGGATTATGCCCATAAACAAATATGTGGGGCAGCTTGTTAGTCTGTAACTCTGTGTCTAACCATGCTTGATTGACCTGTAGGGGATTAGCGTATTCATCCACACCGACAAAGAACGCATTGTGATGGCTAAAACTGTACGTTAAGCCTTTTTCACCTTCCGGACCGTTTGTTGGAATCCAGGGATCGTTAAAGATCTCAAGGTAAGCAATCTTAAGCTCTGGTATGGAGTTTATCGCCGGAGCATTCTTTTCTGTTGGTGACCAAAGGTCCTGTTCGTTGTTCAAGAATGGACCGGTTTCATGGTTGCCCCGCACCGGATATACTTTTATGCCGGCGTCATAGACGGGAGCCATGGCTTTTCGCCACGCCATAAACTGATCGAAGTACGAGGCGTCGATATATTTATACCCGTTGACCATGTCGCCGGGGACAATGACGAGTTCTGCTCCTTCTTTGACGATATCTCTGGCGATTGCGTTGACAATATCCTCGTTCACACCGCTTTTGCTTAGATTCAAGGGATTGCTATCGCCTCGAGTGTCGCACAGCACCGCAAATTTCCAAGGTCCCGATATTTGCCCGCTGTCACCTGCCGACCACGTCGTTATAATAGAGAGTTGCAGGATTATAACTATCGTTAGCCAAAAGGCTTTTCTTCTCAATTTCGTTGTATGCAAAATCTCCATCCTCCTGCACCAAAATTAATTATTATATCGTTATTTCTTAATAGTAATTACGGGGATAATTCTGTCCAGGAGGGTCATTTTTATGGTGGCGTCAACTCTAACTTTTCGGGGCGGCCTCACTGGAAGGAGAGACTTTCTAATAAATACCTGATGCGGTGAATTAAAACGACAGGATTATGCATCGTCCGGTCAGGGGCTCGGATAGCGTCCAGCCAGGCTCTGCACCGTATTTCGTACTTCATCGACTAGCGATGGTGGCTCCAACACCTGCGCCATTGCCCCCCACGACAAAATCCACCGTTGCAGTTCCAGAAGATGGTTGACTGTCAGTGACAGGACCAGCGAATCATCCGCATTGTCGGTGATGGCCTGGGAAGGATGCCATATTCTTTCCCGGATATAGGCAGCAGCAGGGCGGGCAAACCATATCTTCACCTCGACATCGTCCTCACCCCAATGAATACCGAACTGACTGGCGGAGAGTTTCCTAAAATCAAAATCATCAGGAACCACAAATCGTTCCTGCAGTTTCCGGGCAGTTGCTATCCGTGCCAGGCTGAAGGTCCGTATGGCGCCACGCATGTGGCAGTAACCAACCACATACCAGTCGCCCTCAAATCGTACCCCGTGAAAGGGATCGACCTGTCGCCACACCGGCGTGTTGCCGGGACTCCTGTATTCGATCTCCAGCCGGGTCGAGGTTCGCAGGCAATCGAGCACCGCAGCAAAGACCTCGGGCAGGATGATTGTTGAAAAAGGAGGAAACACACTGAACAAGGATTGATCGTTGCCCGTCCTGGTCGCCATCTTTTCCGGCAGGGAATCCTCTATTTTGCTGAACACGGATCGCAGGCTGTCATAGATGGGAGTGCCTTCATATTGCCCCAGAAGTTTGTCGGCCAGGTAGATGGCGAACAGGTCACGTTCCCTGATGTTGATGGCTGGGAGTTGATACTGCTCTTCGGTGTAGAAATAGCCGCGTTCCTTGGCTGAATACTCCAGGGGCGCATCCAGTTCATAACGCAGGTAGTCGAGATCCCGCTGGATGGTCTTGGAGCTGGTCTCCCACTCTTCGGCCAGAGTGTTCCGGTTGGGGAACCGCTTTTCCCTGATTTTCCGGTCGATAAAAAGCAGACGTGCATGCTGGGGTTTGTATTTTGCCATCGGAGTCGCGAAATATTTTTATTTTATTGGTGGGACGCTATTTGTCCCACCACCTAGAGTAACGTAGAGGCATGAGAAACACCAAACCCTTTTTCATCAGGAGGAAAAGAAAATGGAATACATCATTGCCTATCTGCTTTTTGCGGTGGTTATCGATCTGCTGCTTGAGCTTGTGGATTCGGAAAAGCATCATCACACAACAATCGCCATCCACAGGCGCTTGTGGAACGACAGCCTTTTTGATTGTCGGTCAAGGGGATACGTAACGGATGCGCCCATGACCAGGCGAGCCCATCGCAGACTCGCCGCGCCTTTGAAAGGTTTATGACGGAGATGAGTAGCATCGTCGAAGAGGTCCGCTTCCAGGTGTTGCCCGGATAAAAAGGCGGGCCTTTTAGTTTTGTCTTATTGTTGGAATAAAAAACGGTCCCGGGCAACGGGACTAACCAAAGGGAATCGTTCTTTGCAGGGCGATCACCGTTGCACGCCTACTCGTTTGACTTTAGCCTGAAGCCCCCGCTCGTGAACCTCCTGCACACAAGGCTTTTTCCATCACTGACAAGAAGTTATTGACTAAGCCCCTGTTTTTTTATAGGAACTGACTTTGTGATTGTGACAGAGGGACCGTGGGGGGAGAGACGGCACATCATTATTTGGATATATTACCAACCTTGCCACCACAAAAGATATGACTCACCGCACTGGTCCCTATCTCATCTATTGCCTTTTCCAAACCGTGCCGACGAAAAATCCATCGCCACTTATTGGCGCCAATCAACCTATTGAACCCTGATTCCCAATGCCTCAATCGCGCAATTTTTTTGTCGAATTTCTTCGGTTGACCAAACAGTTCTGGTGTTCGAATCGAAAAACGAAGATACGGGCCACTGTCTTCCTCCTGGCGTTCCTGACCTTGATGCAAATGGCCATGGCTGTGTTGTTTACGCAGTGGAGCGCAGACTTGTTCAACGCTCTGGAGCAGCATTCCATGCGCGGCCTCATAACCCAGGTCGGCATGCTGGCGATCCTTTTTGGCGCCGACGTGATCTTGACCGGATCGCATCTGGCTATCAAGCGCAATCTGCAGATCCATTGGCGCGACTGGATGACGGAGTATGTCTTCTCCCGCTGGATGCGGGCTGGCCGTCACTACTTGATCACCCATCTGCCGGGCGAACACGACAACCCGGATGGCCGCATCGCCGAGGATTGCCGTGTCGCCGCTGAGTCGGCGGTTGTCATGGGCCACTCGCTGTTTTACTCTATTTTGTTACTGGTCGGCTTCACGCAGGTGCTCTGGTCGCGCTCGGGAGTGGTGACACTCGACTTGGGATTTGCCCAAATCCCCATCTACGGGCACTTGATCTGGATCGCGATCATCTACTCGGCGTTGGCCTCATGGCTTGGTTGGCGAGTGAGTCAGCCCCTGACTGGCGCCACCAATGCTAGGCAGTCGGCAGAGGCGAACTTTCGTGCTAGCCTGATAGAGGCGCAGGAAAACAGCCAGGCCATCGCCCTGATCCATGCTGAGAGCTGTGAACGGCATGAATTTCATGAGTTGTTCCGCAAGCTACGAGTGGTATGGGACGTGCAAACCGCGGCATGGCGAAATATCGTGATGTTCGGCGATGGCTATTCCGTGCTGAACATGGCCTTTCCGCTCCTGATTTCCGCTCCTCGCTACATCCTGGGAAAAATAACCCTGGGCGCACTGATGCAATCCGCTCAGTCCTTCCAGCACATGGTCGGGGCTCTCTCCTGGCCGGTCAACAACCTGGGGGGAATTGCTGAGTGGCGTGCCTCGGTGGAACGCATTCTGAGTCTCTTGAATGTGTTGGACAATGTGGACGAAGAGCTTGCCAAGTCGGACCATTGGATTCAGGTGAAGAGCTTTGATCGACCGGTATTGGCCTTCCGCGATCTCAGTATCGTTAAATACGACGGGTCGGTAGTGGCCCAGAACATCAACATGGAGATCGGCAAGGGCGAACATGTACTGATCACCGGCAACGCCTTTGCCGGGGCAAAGCTGTTCCGCGCCATCGCAGGTATTCGCCCCTGGGGCAGCGGCGTCATCGAACTCCCCAATCAAGGGCGTCTCTTCTTCATGCCGCCCCGGCCGCATCTACCCACCGGCACCCTGCGTAACGCCATCTGCTACCCCTCCTCCCGTCGGGTCTTTACCCAGGAACAAATCGAGCAGGCGCTGCGTCTGGCAGGTCTCGAACACCTGATCGATCAGCTCGACCAGAGGGATAATTGGGGCACCACCCTGGCGCGTGCGGAGCAACAACGATTGGGGATGGTGCGTCTGTTGCTCAATCGGCCCCAGTGGATATTCCTGGAGGAGGCCTTTGACGCTCTGGATACCCAGGACGAGGAACAGATGTTGCACCTGATCTGTGAACAGCTCCCCGAGGCCACCCTGCTCGCAATTTCCCGTATGCCCAACGGCGCCTCTTTCTACTCACGCCGTTTGGCCCTGTAAAACTTATTCAGGAGATTTTCCATGACGACCTCAATGGTTCACGAAAGCGGGAGCAAACTACGCGGCGTCAATCTCGGCGGCTGGCTGGTGCTGGAGAAGTGGATAACCCCCAGTCTGTTTGAGGGGCTGCAAGCTACCGACGAGACCTCCTATTGTGTCGAACTGGGTGAGGCCGAGGCAACGCGGCGTCTGCATAACCACTGGAACACCTTTATCACCCGCGACGACTTCGCCTGGCTGCAACGTGCAGGCATCAATGCGGTGCGCCTGCCAATCGGCCACTGGCTGTTTGGCAAGGACTATCCCTTTCACCGCAGCTACCTGGAGATTCGTTATCCCTATGTGGTGGGGGGGCTGGAAATCGTTGACCAGGTTTTCCAGTGGGCTGAAGAGTTTGACCTGCGGGTGGTTCTTGATCTTCATGCCGCACCGGGCTGCCAGAACGGCTTCGATAACGGCGGTATTCTGGGCGTTTGCGAGTGGCACACCAACGAAGAGTACATCCAGCATACTCTGGATGTGTTGGAGCGCCTGGCAGAGCGCTACAAAGACCATCCGTCTCTGCACGGCATTCAGGCACTCAATGAGCCGAGTTGGGACATTCCGACTGACCTGCTGAAGCGCTTTACCTTGGATGCCTATCAGCGCATCCGTCGTCACTGCCCACCCGAGCGGGTAACGGTGGTGTTTCATGATGGTTTTCGCAGCTTTCGGGAGTATGAAGGTTTTCTTCAGGAGCCGGAGTTCCGCAACGTGGCCATCGATATCCACCGCTATCAGTGCTTTTCTCCAAACGACATCAATCTTGACATTTTTGGCAACATTCGCAAGAGCGTCGTGGATTTGCGCGTTGAGGCGGACGAGATCATCCGTGAGTCGGGCTATCAGGTCTACTGCGGTGAATGGAGCCTGGGGCTGAATCAGAAAATGGTTGATCGCTGGGCTAAGGAGTCCCTCAATCATGCCTTGGTAACCATGGACGAGTTCCAGCTGTCAGTAGCCTATCGAGGCTACGCCTCCGCCCAACTGCTGACTTTCGAGAAATATGCCGGCTGGTTTTTCTGGACCTATCGCACCGAAACGTCTCCAGACTGGAACTATAGAGATTGTGTGGAACAGGGGTTTTTCCCCGATTTGGGCAGACCTGAGCAGGTGGCGGGGATAATACGTATGGAGCTGGAACGGGCCAAGAATCAGACAGCATAACCGACGGGGATCCCAGCCATGATCAAGGTAATGAGCTTCAATATCCGTTACGGCCTGGCCAACGACGGGGAAAATCACTGGAACAACCGTAAGTCCCTGGCCCTTGCCAGGATTCAAGCCTTCGAGCCGGATCTGCTTGGCCTCCAGGAATGCCGCGATGATAGCCAGGCTGATTTCGTCCGCTCGAACCTGCCGGACTATTATTTTTTGGGTATCCATCGGGGAGGCCCCGGAGATACGGCGCTGGAGATGGCGCCTCTGCTGTTTCGCCGGTCGGCCTTTAAGCTGCTCGACACCGGATGCTTCTGGCTAAGCGAGACCCCTGAGGTTCCAGGCAGCATGAGCTGGGACAGTGCCTATCCCCGAACCGTGACCTGGGCCAGGCTCGCCTGCCAGTTCACAGGAAAGATGCTGACCTATGTCAACACCCATTTCGACTTTGAGCCGCCGGCGGCCATCGATGGCAACGCCCGCTGCCTGCGGCACTGGCTCGATCAGATCCAGCCGGCAACCCCGCTCATAGTGACCGGCGACTTCAATGCCGACAGGGAGTCCGGTGCCTACCGCCTCTTGGCCGCTGATGGCGCACTGCTCGACGTTTTTCGGCAGGTCCATCCGAATACGGAGGATGAAGCCACCTTTCACGCCTTTGGCAGACCTGATCCTGAGGAGATGACAGCCATCGACTGGATCCTGGTCTCCAACCATTTTCGTGTACTGGACGCGCAGATCGACCGTTCCCGCCAAGGGAATCTCTTCCCTTCGGATCATTACCCCGTAACGGCTGTGCTCGACTGGAAGGCCTAGATAGTCACAATAGGGAAGGTGCAATGGCGCTCATTGATTGTCATTTTTTTTCACAGGTTCTGGGGCTGATGTCCACCATGAGTGTGATTCTCCCCGACCCCAGGCCACTCGAGGCGGGCGTCGCCCCAACAACTCCGCTCAAACGATACCCAACCTTATATCTTCTGCATGGCCTGTCCGATGATCACACCGTCTGGCAGCGCCGTACTTCTATCGAACGCTATGTGGAGGGGCTGAATCTGGCCGTTGTCATGCCCGCAGTGCAACGGAGCTTTTACACCGACATGGTGACTGGCCAGCGCTATTGGACTTTTATCAGTGAAGAAGTACCAGCTATTGCCCGTCACTTTTTCCCGCTCTCCGAGGATCGCGACGAGAACTATGTGGCTGGTCTGTCGATGGGGGGCTATGGGGCCTTCAAGTTGGCCTTGGCGCATCCGGAACGTTATGCGACGGCAGCGAGTTTGTCGGGCACGTTGGATGTAGTTCGCTTTGCGCAGGCTGATCAAGCGGCAGGCCAGAACGAACTGAAGCATGTCTTTGGTGCAACGGAAAATCTTGCAGGCAGCCCCAATGATTTATTCCATCTGGCCACGCAACTAGTCGAGCAGGGTAGGGCACGGCCCAGCTTGTTTCAGTGGTGTGGAACCGAGGATTTCCTGTATGCAGACAATGTCCGTTTTCGCGATCATGCCGAGTCTCTGGGCTTGGCGGTGACCTACGAAGAAGGACCTGGCGGGCACGACTGGTCCTGTTGGGATGCGCAAATTCAACGGGTGTTGGCCTGCTTGCCGGGAGTGGGCAAACGATAGGCCGCCCAACCCTTCGAAGTCCTCAGAGTATCTCCGGATATAGGTGTCCGGGAGAGATGATGCCATCTCTTTGCTACTGTTATTTTGTAATTCATCGATTTTGCTATAAAAAATGTAAGGAGTTGTTCCCGTGAACCTTCCAGCATATAAAAGTCCGGCCCTGCCCGTCACCGATCGCATCGAGGACCTCTTGAGCCGCATGACTCTTGAGGAAAAAGCCGGACAACTGAATCAGTGGTACAACCTCGGCCCGGATCAATATGAGCAGGTACGCAGCGGCGAAATCGGTTCCGGTCTGCTGGCCAACAGCTCCACGGCCGGCAACAATCGCCAGGAACGGGTCTTTGCCAAAGGGATCAACGAAATCCAGAAAATAGCGGTCATGGAATCCCGTCTGGGAATCCCGTTGATCTTCGGGCGAGATGTGATTCATGGGTATCGCACGGTCACACCTATTCCTCTCGGGATGGCTGCAACCTGGTCTCCTGAGCTGATTGAGTCCGCTAACACGATTGCCGCCAAAGAAGCGCGCGCCGATGGTATCCATTGGGGGTTTTCGCCCATGCTCGATATTGCCCGCGACCCGCGTTGGGGGCGAGTCGCGGAGGGGTTTGGCGAAGATCCTTTTTTGGTAGGGCAACTGGCAGCAGCGGCTGTACGAGGCTTTCAGGGTAATGATCAGGATGCAATCCCCCAACAGTTTTCTGCCGATCGTATCGTCGCCTGTGCCAAACATTATGTTGGCTACAGCGCAGCGGAAGGCGGACGAGATTACAACACCACCGAAATCACGCCCCAGACCCTGCATAATATCTATCTAGCACCCTTCAGGGCCGCGATACAATCCGGGTGCGCTACTGTCATGAGCGCCTTTCATGATATCGGCGGTATCCCGCTTTCCGCCCATAAGTATCTGCTGGGCGATGTGCTTAAAGAACAATGGGGATTTGGTGGTTTTATCGTTTCCGATTGGGGTGCGGTAGGGGAATTGATCAATCATGGCGTCGCTGCCGACGACAATCATGCCGCCGAGCTGGCCTGCAATGCCGGGGTGGATATGGACATGTGCACGATGGTGTATCTGAAGAACCTGCCCGATCTGGTGCGAGCCGGCAAGGTCTCCGAAGCGCGTCTGAATGATGCCGTGAGCCGGGTGCTCCGGATCAAGTTCGCGCTTGGCCTCTTCGAGAATCCTTACGCCGATCCGGATGCATCACAGGCTGTCCACCTCTTGCCAGAATCGATTGCCACTATCCGTCAGTTAGCCGCTAACAGTATGGTATTGTTAAAAAATGACGGTGTGCTGCCGCTCCGTTCAGATGCGATTACCCTCTGCCTGAGTGGGCCGCTGGCTGACCAGCGCCAGGCTCTGTTCGGCTGTTGGACTCCTGACGGGCAGGAGGAAGAGGTGACAACCCTGAAAGAGGCCATCGCCGGCAGATTGGGACCGGAAACCTGGCTGCACCATTGTGAATTGTCAGATGATGCCGTTAAGCTGGCACGTGCAAGTGATGTGCTGATCCTCGCCCTCGGAGAATCGGCTGGCCGCTCGGGCGAGGATAACTGCACGGCCACTATCGATTTGCCTGCTGGCCAGGAGGCACTGGTCGAGGCAGCCCGCCGCATGGAAATCCCCGTTGTTGTCGTTGTCTTTGGCGGCCGCCCGTTGAACCTCACCCGGGTGACGGACTGGGCCGACGCTATCTTGTTTGCCTGGCACCCCGGCATTACAGGCGGGCTGGGGGTGGCGGATATCCTGTTTGGGGATGTGAATCCATCCGGGCGACTGCCGATCACCTTTCCAAGGTCAACGGGGCAAATCCCGCTGTACTACAACCATCTTCCTACTGGAAGGCCGATGGTTGCCAATAGTCGTCGTCATTCCCGTTACGTTGACGCACTCGATTCCCCACTCTTCCCTTTCGGCTTCGGGCTGTCGTATACAACCTTCGAATATGGCAATCTGCGTGCTTCTTCGGCACCTCAAACAGTGGAAATTTCTGTCACCGTTGAGGTGACAAACACCGGCAACCGGGCTGGGACAACCGTCGCGCAATGTTATGTGCGGGATAGTGTTGCCAGTGTGGCACGCCCGGTGCGGGAGCTGAAAGGATTCGAGCGTGTTCATCTTGAGGCCGGTGAAACAAAAACCATTCGATTCCGTCTTGGGCCTGAGGAACTCTCTTATCTGGATAACAACGGCAATGTGGTTCTTGAACCCGGCCGTTTCCAGGTTTGGGTCGGCGGTGACAGCAATGCCGAATTGGGCACGGAATTCGAGATCATCCTTGATGGCAAGTATTGAATTCCTACCCCCTGGGCTTCTTGGGGCAGTTTTGGAGCGGTCAATTGGGCGAGTTGACTGGTTCTGCTGGTTGAAGAAAAAAATAGTATCTAGGGGAATGGGGGTTGCAGGATAATCTGTAACCCCTCGTCCTGTTTCGGTCGAGCAGGGGAGATGTCGTCCCCTTGGTAATCAGATTGAAAGGTATTCTCTGTAGTATCGGCAGTCTTTTTTGCTTGCACCCTCGTTGTAGAGACAGACCGCCTGGGAAACGGTTTTGGTTTCCAGTTTATCTTCGAACCATTCCTTCACCGCTTCCCTGTCCATTCCCTTCTCAAAGCACCTATAGTTTTTTCCGTAAGTCCCGAATCCGTATTCATTGAACAGGCCCTTGGACTCACACTTCGGGAAATTGTGTTTTCCTTGAGAGCTCTCAAGTATGTGGATTTTGGAGACTATTGTTTCGACGTTGTCATGTTTGATTGATGATTTTTTGTCTTTATATCTCGCTGTCTTTGCGTGGCTACTTGATGCGATAAACAGGGTGATCATCAATGATATTAGTATTATTTTCATGACTGCAATGTAATCGAGAATTTACTGTATTGCAAAAACTTTCTAAATTATGTTATTCTAACAAGTGGTTATACTACTGTTAGTCTTTGTTGTTTCAGTATTGTAACTTTAATCATCAACGGTAGCATTTTTATGCAGTTGCCCTGGTTTTGTATCGTTCCGGCATGGGGAACGGAGGGGTGCTGAGAAGCATGCTGGTTACCTTGAACTGAGGCTCAGGTGCAGGTGGATGTTTGGAGCGGGGCGAAAGGTTGGGGAATTCTTATGGGGGCTGGAGCTTGAGGATGAAAAATCGTCTGCGGGACAAAAAAAGGGGTTACAGATAAGCTCTGCAACCCCTTGATATTTTTTGGTGGAGGATAGCGGGATCGAACCGCTGACCCCGACGCTGCCAGCGTCGTGCTCTCCCAGCTGAGCTAATCCCCCACATCAAATTAAAACAAAAACAGCATATATTAACTTGCTGTTTTTTTTAAACTAAAAATATCAAGTAGCCTTGAATGCCAATCAAACGCTCTCCCCGCTGAGCTATAGCCCCTTGTATTTCTGGTGAGGCAATTACCACGCTTTGCGGGTTTTTGTCAAGTTTTTCTCTTTTCTTTTTTAGGCGGATGCCATAGGCATTGCCAAGCATCGGTTCAGTTGGTAATGTAACGAACTTGTTTGTATCAACGGTTATTGTTGTATCACTTAACGCTGGCCTCGAAAAATCATTTTCAGTTGAGCGTACAGATAACATTTAGACTCTACAGGTGAAACCGCATGTTTTCCCCTTTTAATTTTCTTTTTGGCTGGATGTCCAACGATTTAGCGATCGATCTTGGAACTGCGAATACGGTGTTGTATGTGAAGGGTAAGGGCATAGTGCTGCGCGAACCTTCGGTGGTTGCGGTCCGTAAGGACAGCCGGGGGAGCAAGGTGCTTGCGGTGGGCAGGGAGGCCAAGGAGATGCTGGGCAGAACCCCTGGCAATATTGTGGCAATCCGTCCCATGAAAGATGGAGTTATCGCTGACTTCGAAGTGACTGAAGCCATGCTGCGCTACTTCATCAACAAGGTGCATAATCGTCGGACCCTGGTACATCCTCGGATCATCATCTCGGTGCCTTCAGGTATCACCCAGGTGGAAAAACGGGCGGTGCGGGATACTGCAGAATCAGCAGGCGCCCGCGAGGTGTATCTGATTGAAGAGCCCATGGCGGCTGCCATAGGTGCCAATCTTCCCATCACCGAGCCGATCGCCAACATGATTGTTGATATCGGCGGCGGTACTACCGAGGTTGCGGTCATCTCCCTGGCCGGCATCGTTTATGCCAAGTCGGTGCGGGTCGCTGGTGACAAGATGGATGAGGCCATTCTTCAATACATCAAAAGGAAGCATAACCTGGCCATTGGCGAGCGCACTGCCGAGGAAATCAAGACCACCATTGGCAATGTCCTGCCGGAGGAGCCTTACGAAACGATGGACATCAAGGGGCGCGATCTGGTGTCCGGTATTCCTAAAATTCTGACTATCACTTCGAAAGAGATTCAATCCGCCATCGCCGAGCAGGTGGATGTGATTGTTGATGCCGTCCGGGTCGCATTGGAGCAGACACCACCCGAGTTATCCGCAGATATTGTGGACCAGGGAATTGTTCTCACCGGTGGTGGCGCTTTGTTGAAAAATCTCGACAAACTCCTGAAGAATGAGACCGGAATGCCTATTATCGTGGCTGATGACCCCCTCTCCTCTGTAGTGCTCGGTTCTGGGCTGGCTTTGGACAACCTTGAGATACTCAGGGAAATCGCCATCGATTAACTCCGGAAGAAGTATTTGAGATCTCGTCTTTCCACCAGTTATCTGATCAGTTGCCGCAGTCGGTTTTTATTGCTTCTTCAATGAGAAAAAAGATCATTAGAAAACGAAGCAGTCGATTTGGGCTCTTCCGTATAGTCATCCTTGCTGGTGTCCTGTTGACCTTGGGGCTTATTTTTCTTGTTTCCACTTTGGGGGGGCAGAAATTCGGTTCTCTGCATAAATTGGTACTTGAGGCGGTCGGGCCAATGCAGAGAGTTGTTTCTGCCGGAAGTTCCTATATTGTGGGCTTCAAAAGTGAATATTTTGATATTCTACAGGACACTCTCAGGCTTCGTGAGGAAAACAAACGGCTTGTCCGGCAGTTGCAGGAAAATGAAGCCATTCTCAATAAGAGCCGAGAATCCTTGGCCACTAACGCAAGCCTTCGTAAATTACTGGAATTCAAAAACAGTCTTGCCCAGCCGACTATCGCGGCGACCATCATCGGCAAGGATCCCTCAGCTTGGTTTCGTTCGGTTATCATCAATCAGGGTTCCAATAGCGGTATCATGAAGGGGAATCCCGTGGTGAACAGCGATGGGGTCGTCGGCCAAGTGTTTACCCTCTCCCCAAATTATGCCAAAGTTCTCCTGGCTATTGCACCATCCAGCGCTATTGATGTCCTGCTTCAGAAATCAAGAGTTCGCGGCATTTTAAAAGGAACGGGAACTTTGACCTACCGTCTCGAGTATATTCTTAAAACAGCTGAAGTCGAAGAAGGCGATCATGTAGTAACGGCCGGCTATGGGGGTGTGTTTCCCACTGGTCTGCCAGTCGGTGTGGTTTCGAAAATCATAAAAAAACCGAGGGGAATGTTTCACGAAATCGAAGTAACCCCTGTGGTTGATTACCAGACACTTGAAAATCTGCTGGTCATCGAACAACAGAATCTGTCGGAAATTCGGCAGATGGAGCGGCGTTGATTTGAGGTGATGGTATGTTCCAGGTCTTCAGGGGCGGGCAGGGAATGCACATTAGAGCCATCTGCACCGGACTCTTTGGTAGAGCTTTGGATCGAGCAGACTGTTTCTCATCGTTGGCTCGGTGGCAAAGATGCAGGTCTCGTGACTTCACTAAGTATGGTCCGGGCAATGTGGAATGACAAAGAATGATTGTTTTTAACTTTATTGTAGTCGGCCTAATACTGGTGATCATGCAAACAACTGTTTGTATGCCTTCACCCGTTTGGGCCTTTGCTCCAGATTGCTACTATGTCCTCGTTGCCTACCTGGCCTACCGCCTCGATCTGCTCCGCAGTCTAATTGTGCTCTTTCCTTTGGTCTGTATGCTGGATGTTCTTTCCGGTACGGTGCTGGGCATGTATGCTATCCTCTGCTTTAGCGGATATTTTCTCCTCAGGTTCATCTCGGGGAAGTTGCCGGTCAACGAGTCGCTGTATCAGATCCCGCTCGTAGGTACCAGTTACTTGGTGGTTTCATGGGGAGTGTACTTGTTTTTACGATTCGTTGAACCAGATGGGCTAGTATCTTGGTCCTGGTGGAGAATGATCGCCCAGGCCATGCTTGTTGCCGTTTTGACCTACCCCCTTTTTCACCTTTTCGATCTGGTGATGAAATTTTCGCATCGCCGTCTTTTTCCTTGGAACAGCCTACGCTTACGGACTGATAACCGGCGCAGACGGCGGGCCTGACCTTTTCTTTTTTGGTGTAGTGATTGCAGTGAGTGTGGCGAATTTTTTTAGCAGCAACGCAAAGAATATCAGGAAAGCGAACCGGAAAAAACCGGAGCCGCTTCTCGATGCTGAGCGAAAAAAGGACACCGGGGTAACCAGGCTGACCCATCGGGACGACAGCGACCTGAATGGTTATAAAAAAAAGTCGTTATACTCATTATTTATCATCATTTTTTTCTTTGCTGTTGTCATTACCCGCCTCTGGTATCTGCAGGTTCAGCAGGGCAGCTATTATAATGAATTGGCGGATTCCAATAGGGTTCGTTCCGTAGAGATCGCTGCACCCCGGGGTAATATTTATGATCGCCGGGGTCGTGAGATCGTTACCAATCGCCCTTCTTTTAATGTCGTTTGGATTCGCGAGAATAATAAAATCCATGACGAATGGCTCAAGAGCCTGACCAGAGTACTCGGGCAGGATGCCTCGACTCTCCTGGATAAGATCCGTAAGATGACCAGCACGGCAGGGCACATTCCGGTACGACTTGCTGAAGACATCAACTGGGAAATGGTCGCTCGCATCGAGAACAATAGGATGTACCTGCCCGAAATTAAAATCGAAGTTGTACCGCTACGCATCTATCACTACGGGAATCTGGCCTCGCATCTCATCGGCTACATGGGAGAGATCAGCAAAACGGAATTGGAGCAGGCTGATCAACAATTATACCGGGGGGGGGATCTCGTTGGTAAAATGGGGTTGGAGCGTCTGCGGGAGAACGATTTGCACGGTGAAAAGGGGCATGAATATATGGAGGTCAATGCCCTGGGGTTTGAACAAAAAAACCTAAAAGGAGATGAGCCTCTTCCTGGTAAGGATTTGCACCTTACCCTGGATGTGGAGTTGCAGAAAATTGCTGAAGATGAAATGGCGGCGGGGAATAGAGCTGGGGCGGTGGTAGCGATGGAGGCGAACACCGGTCGGATGTTAGTGCTGGCCAGTTCTCCAACTCTTCATCTTAATGAGTTCGTCGGCGGGATTTCACAGAAGGACTGGCAGGCAATGCTTACTAACCCTCTGCATCCGCTGGTGAATAAACTGGTCCAAGGTCAATATCCACCGGCCTCGACCTATAAAACCGTCACAGCCCTTGCCGGCCTTGCCGAAAATATCATTACCCCCGACACAACCGTGTATTGCGGTGGATCTATCCAGTTCGGCAATCGGGTATACCGTTGCTGGAAAAAAGGTGGCCATGGTCAGATCAGTTTCAAGCGGGCGGTGGCCGAATCCTGTGATGTCTACTTTTATCAGGTAGGGCAAAAGCTGGGCGTTGATCGGCTTGCCCGATATGCCAATTTATTTGGTTTGGGCAATAAAACCGGGATTGAGATGGAGCATGAAAAATCGGGTCTTATTCCCACCTCTGAATGGAAGAAAAAACGCTATGGGAAACCATGGCAGGAAGGTGAGACCCTTTCGGTCGCCATCGGCCAGGGCTTTGATCTGGCAACCCCGGTACAGGTGGCGGTTATGACCATGGTGATCGCCAACGGAGGGACGTTGTATAAACCGGCGATTGTTGAACAGGTCCGCGATCCCTCCGGCAAGGTGGTCAGTTCTTTTACCCCGGAAGTTTTGAGTAGGCTTTCAGGGCAGGGGAAAAATCTTAAGTTGGTCCGCGAGGGCATGATTGAGGCGGTCAACAGCAAGAGGGGGACAGGTAGAGAGGCCCAGATTGACTCTCAAGGAATAGTTGTCGGTGGCAAGACCGGTACCGCGCAGGTGGTCCGGTTGGCACAGTACAAGGGGCTGAAAGAGGCGGATATTCCCTATGAGTACAGAGATCACGCTTGGTTCACTTGTTTTGCGCCCGCATCGAACCCGGAAATCGTGGTCACTGTGCTGGTTGAGCATGGACTGCACGGTGGGTCTGCCTCCGCCCCTATTGCCGCAAAAATCCTAAACAGATATTTTGAGGATAAATTCAAGGAGCAACAGGGAACCGCTCAGGCGCAAAAAGGGGCAACTGGAAACAGAGTGTTACTTTCCAAGGATATGATTGAGGATACCGACGCGGCTCCCGTCGATGACACTGAAGACGGTTCAGAGTCTTCTCCTTAACAAGATTGAACTTGCAAAATTATTGATATGTTTCGATTTGATAGACAGTTGTTACAACATTTTGACTGGGTCATGCTGCTGATGCTCCTCCTTGTAGGTGGCATGTCTCTGACCAACTTGTATAGTTCCACCCATATTACCGGTGCCGGCGCTTCCTCGATTTTTCTCAAGCAGCTTCTTTTTTTTGGTGCCGGGCTCGTTATGATACTGATGATTGGTTTTTTGGATTACCATAAGATCGCCAAGTCCGGGTATATCCTGTATATCATCATCCTGCCCCTGCTGCTCTATACCCTTCTGTTCGTAAAATCCATCGCTGGGGCTCAGCGGTGGATCGATCTCGGATTTTTCAATCTGCAGCCTTCGGAACCTGCGAAACTGGCGTTGATTCTGGTGCTGGCCTCCTGTTATGCAAACACCGATGTCGTTGGCGGCTATCGGTTGCGCGATCTGATCAAGCCCGTCATCCTGACGGCATTGCCGTTTGTGTTGATTATGCTGCAGCCGGACCTTGGCACTGCGCTCATTTGTGGCGTAATTTTTGTGTCGATGACCTTGTTCGTCAGGCTGCGGTGGGCAACGCTCGGCATTCTTGGAAGCAGCGGTTTGCTTTGTGTTTTTGTCGGCTGGAAATTTTTGTTGAAAGAATACCAGCGGAAACGGATCGAGACCTTTCTCAACCCCGAAGGTGATCCCATGAACCATGGGTATCAGATTATGCAGTCCAAAATTGCTGTTGGCAGCGGCCGAATTTTCGGCAAGGGATTCATGGAGGGGACACAAGGGCATCTACGTTTCTTGCCGGAGCGGCACACGGATTTTGCTTTTGCGGTATGGGGAGAGGAGTGGGGGTTTGCTGGCGCCTTATTTTTTCTGAGTTGTTATTTCTTTATGCTCATTTGGGGTGTCAATATTGCTATGTCGGCCAAGGATAAATATGGGTCCATCCTGGCCTTCGGCTGCATCATGCTGATTTTCTGGCAAGCGGTTATTAATCTTTTCATGATCATGGGTTTTTTACCGGTGGTCGGTGTCCCTTTGCCGATGTTCAGCTATGGAGGGTCGTCGTTATTGACCAATATGCTGGCAATTGGCATTTTGATGAATATCAGGATGCGTAGTTTTCCGTCCTCCTCCCCGCAATAGTTTCGCTATTCGCGGCGAGGCTGTTGCGGACCAGATTGCGCAGAGCTCCTATAAAAAGGGGGTCGTCGTTGAGGCTCCTGGTGGATTCGAAATGTATCCCGAGGGTTTCTGCCATCTCTCGGTACTGGATATCGATCTCGAACAGCGTCTCGACATGATCAGAAACAAAGGACAGGGGCACAACCAGCATATTCTTGCATCCTTGCCCCGCACATTCCTCGATTATTTCCGGCAGCGCCGGACCCAGCCATTTAACCGGCCCGCTGCGGCTCTGGTAACAGAGCCTTCCTTGGATACCGGTCATCTGTTCGATAGCCTGGATCGATTGTTCCAGGTGGTTCACATAAGGGTCGCCTTCCTTGATAAATTGGACTGGCAGGCTATGAGCACTGTAAACAAGTTGCACCGGTTCACCATGAAAACGATTCATGCCTTCCTCTATCCTTGCAGCCAGGCAGGCTATGTACTGCGGTTCGACGGGCCAGGAGTGAATTGCTACGATCGGGATGTCCAAGCCCAGGTGTTTTTTTATCCGATGGAGATCCTGCAAGGATGAGCCGGAGGTGGCAATGGAGTAATGGGGATAAAGCGGTAGGGCGACGATTGCTTTCACCTGTGCCGCAGCCATTTCCCGGAGCGCCTCTTCCGCAAAGGGGTGCCAGTAGCGCATACACGGCCTAACCATGAAATCGCCTTCATCATGCAGTGCCTCCTCCAGAGCCCGAGCCTGTTCTTCGGTTTTTATTCGTATAGGGGAGCCGCCACCGATGCGTTGGTAATTCGCCATACTTTTGGGAGCCCGACGATGGGCGATGAACTTAGCAATGGTTTTTTGCAGGAAAGCGGGGCCTAAACGGATAATCTGTCGGTCAGAGAACAGATTGATCAAAAACGGTCGCACGTCTTCAAGACGCCCAGGACCGCCTAGGTTTAAGAGTAATATGCCGATTTTGTCTTGAGTATTCATGTCGTTAATGTACCGGCTTGATTGCTCGGTCGTCAATAAAATGTGGTGCACCCCCTTGATTTCCTTTCAGGTCAATGGCTATAATTAAGTTATGGTCATGCCGAATCCTTTCAAATTGAATCTCTTCGCGTGCGGATCGCACGAATTTCCGAGTAATGCTTATAACTGGATCATGCCTGGAGAAAGCAGGTTTGTGGTCTGGAGCAAAGGGTGCGAGAGGGTATGACCTTAAGGCAGCGGTATGGGATCGCTGACGCCTTTTTTCGTGGAGGATGTATATGGAACTGAAAATCGAGGCCAAGAATCTTGATATCCGGAAGAGTTGGCAGGAAAAAATAGAGGAAGAGCGTAATAAACTCATCCGCCACTATGCGAATTTTGTCCTTCACCTGCGTGTAACGATTGAGGCGACACCCGGGTATAAAGAAGGTGGATATGAAGTGCGACTTGTCGCGACCGTGCCTAACGAAACAGTCGCAGTCAAGCGCTGGGGCGAGAGTGTCCGTTCCCTTTTGGTTGAAGCCTTTGATGTCTTAGGTTCGCAGTTGAAGGAAATCGTCAAAAAGAAGCAGAATCATAAAGCTGTGAAGCCCCAAGGTGCCATCTTGGAGAGCAAAGGTTCCGGTGTTATTCGGAAGATTTTTCCGGACGAAGCCTACGGCTTCATCGTCACTGATGATAAACTTGATGTCTTCTTTCATGCCAACGCCCTCCGTGATATTGCCATGAGCGATCTCGCAGAAGGCGATGAAGTCATGTTTGCTATGGAAGAGGGTGACAAGGGGCCACAGGCGACCTGGGTTAAGGCCAGCCAGGCCTGATTTTCGACAGGTTGCTGGGGGCGTAATGCTCCTTGTGCCATCTGGTTGCATGATAACCCTGCCATTTAGGCAGGGTTTTTTATTGTCAGCGTTTGGGACCTTCAGTTTTATGAAGATGATCAAACAATAATAGTGCTTTGGTGTCGATTCGTTGCCGTGTACTTATGAAAGGGAGTGGGAGGTTGGTTCAGGGGGATGTCCCTGCGCTGACACTTGATTCGGGTAAAATAAATAAATGAACTGGCTGCTCGTTTCGGACAGACAGTGCTCTATCGCATGGCAAGAGAAAATATGACAACACCTGAACTGTATCTGATTGACGGCAGCGCCTATATATATCGTGCCTATCATGCCATCAAACCGCTTTCCAATTCGCGGGGGCTGCCAACTCATGCTGTCTATGGGTTTACCACCATCCTGAGACGTTTGCTCAAAGAGCGCGATCCACAGTACCTAGCTGTGGCCTATGACACAAAAGGGCCAGTTTTTCGCCATCAGCTCTACAGTGCCTACAAAGCCAATAGACCGCCAATGCCTGAGGATCTGATTCCGCAGATTCCTTACATCCGCAAAATGGTCGCCGCCTGCCGTATTCTGCATCTGGAACAGGATGATCAGGAAGCTGATGACCTCATTGCCTCCGCCACCAAGAAGATGGTGGAGCAGGGATATAGGGTGGTTGTTGTTTCAGGCGACAAGGATCTGTTGCAGTTGGTTTCGGCCAATGTCACCATGTGGGACCCCATGAATGACCGGGTTTGGGATGAAGCCGCTGTGAGAGAAAAATTCGGTATCCCGCCCTCGCTCTTACTCGATTATTTTGCACTGACCGGTGATGCCTCCGATAACATACCCGGTGTTCCGGGGATTGGGCCTAAATCTGCACAAAAGCTGATTAGTGAGCACCATACCCTGGAGCGGCTTTATCTAGCCCTCGGGGGGCTGAAGCCCTCAAAAATGACGGACCAAATCAGCAGCCACAAGGCTGAGGCCTTTCTTTCCCGCGATCTTGTGCGTCTCAATCATGCCGCCGAGGTGCCAGGCGATATCGAACAATACCGGAGGGTCGAGTCTGATAATGATATGCTACGTGCTTTGCTGCTCGAGTTGGAATTCCATACCCTGCTTAAAGAAGAGACACGGGCGGTGAAGATCGAGACCTCCCGGTTTCATCTGGTCCAACAACCGGAACAGTTGGCGGCGCTGGGGCAGCGTCTGGGACGTACGGAACTGCTCGTTGTCGATACGGAGACCGATTCCCTCGATACGCTCACCGCAAATTTGGTGGGGGTGTCTCTGTGCGCTGAGGATGGTGACGCCTGGTATCTTCCGTGTGGTCATCGTGACGAAAACAACGATTTGGTTATAGGGCAATTATCGCTTGAGAGTATCTGCGGAGTATTGCGGCCCCTGTTCGAACATCCAGAGGTCACCAAGATCGGGCATAATCTTAAGTTTGATCTTGCCATTCTGGCCGCGCCCCAAAACGGCAATCTGCAACTGGTCGGTCCGCTCTATGATACGATGATTGGCGCCTGGCTCCTCGAGCCGGATCGGCGTACCTATAAACTCGACGACCTCTGCCGGGAGATCGACCTGGAAATGACAACCTTTGCCGAGGTAACTGACAATGATAAACGCGGAGACGCTTTTTGTCGGGTAGACCTGGAGGCGGCCAAAAATTACAGCTGCGAAGATGTCTTTGGGGCCTTGCAGTTGTACCGTGAGCAGATGCCAAGGCTTGCGCAGATGGATCTGGAGCCCCTAATGCGTGAGGTCGAAGGGCCGCTCATCCCAGTGCTGGCAGCCATGGAGCATGCGGGCATCAGGGTCGACGCCGAGAAACTCGATGGCCTCTCGGTTGAATTTGGTCAAAGATTGGAGCTGTATGAACATTCCATTTACCGAACAGCCGGGTTGCCTTTCAATATTAACTCGACCCAACAGCTCGGAGAAATCCTCTTCGAAAAATTGCAGTTGCCCAAGGGCCGAAAAACCAAGACCGGCTGGTCCACCGATGTCAAGGTACTGGAAAATCTGAGTCTGACTCATGAGCTGCCGGCGCTCATCCTGCAGTATCGCAATCTGGCCAAGCTCAAATCAACCTATGTGGATAAGCTGGCCAGTTTGCGCAATATACAGAGCGGTCGGGTGCACACCTCGTTCAACCAATGCGGTACTGCCACCGGTCGGCTCAGTTCGAGCAATCCTAATCTGCAGAATATTCCTATCCGTACCGAGGAAGGTCGGCGCATCCGGTCCGCTTTTATTGCCGATCCAGGATGTTGCCTTTTAGCTGCTGATTACTCCCAGATTGACCTTAGGGTTCTGGCGCATTATTCTGAGGATAGTGAATTGCTGTCGGCATTTCTCGGTGATCAGGATATCCATCGACGGACAGCAGCTCAGATTTTCTTTGTCGCTCCCGAACTAGTGACCTCCGAGATGCGACGGGTAGCTAAAACTATAAATTTTGGCATTGTCTACGGTATGTCGAGTTTTGGTCTGGCCAGTCAACTGCATGTCAGTCGCAAAGAAGCTCAGACCTTTATTGACCGCTATTTTGCTCATTATGCCGGAATAAAGGATTTCATGGAGATCATCATTCAGCAGGCGAGAAAGGACGGTTTCGTTACCACCTTGTTGGGGAGAAGGCGGTTTCTACCGGATATTAACAGTACCAATCGTAACCAGCGCGAATTCGCTGAGCGAACTGCCATCAATACCCCTATTCAGGGAACTGCGGCGGATATCATCAAGCTGGCCATGCTCCGGGTCCATCGGGAACTTGTGCAGCAAAAGTTGCGGGCTCGCATGTTATTGCAGATCCACGATGAACTTGTGTTGGAAGTGCCTGAGCAGGAGCTTGATGAAGTTTCCCGGCTGCTCAAGAGCCATATGGAAGCTGCGATGCCGTTGCGGGTTCCTTTGGTGGTGCACCTCAGCCATAGTCAAAATTTAGGCAAAGAAGAAACGTAGTATTTTTTATTTTCTTTTATTCATCAGCAGGGTATACAAAACCTAGTGTGGACAGGATAGGTGTTTAGAAGTACGAGCTTATTTCATGAAACATTTTGGGCCGTATAGAGGCTTTTACTAGTTGTTGTATTTTCGTCTGAGTCTGCCGCATCGTTGGTGACTGGCACGGGGTTCTGTCAGCGTTTTAATGCCGAAAAAATTTAATGACCTACATGGATCTATCCAGCATGGAGAGCAAACCAGGTACATTTGACGGAGTTGAACGTCGTCGCCATAAGCGCTTCCGAGTCAAAGAGGATGCCTTAGTCTTTCTTGGTAAAGATACAGGCACAATTCAAGATATCAGCAGAAGCGGTCTCTCAATTCACTGCATTGCTTTGGATAAAAAACCACCTCTGCCCGATCAACTTGATATATTTTTTGCGCAGTCACGTTTTTATCTGCCTAATCTCCCCGTATTCCTCGTCGATAATGTGCAAATCCTCCCTAGTCCGATCTTCAGTTCTTTCCAGATGCAACGGCTCAGAATGAAGTTTGGCTCTTTGTCAAACGAGCAACAAGCCCGGCTTGATGAATTTATTACCCTCAATACGGTTGTCGAGAACTGATCTGATTTCATTTTTAGGAAACGAAGTGCAATGTTTCCCCAGAGTATGTCACATTTTCTGATAACGGAGCTCCCCATGAAACAGGCCTTCTTATTTCTAACAACACTATTGCTCTGTGTTGCCTCGGTATGGGCCAGCGATGAGATCAACATTTCCTCCCGGGATCAACAATCGGTCAGTGTCACTATCTATAACAAAAACCTCGCTCTGGTGAAGGATCGCCGTAAGATAACTCTACCCAAAGGTATGCAGACGCTTGCTTTCCGCGAGGTCAGTGCAAAGATTAAACCGGAAACCGCCTTGTTGAATGCTGGCGATTTGTCGGTTCTGGAGCAGAATTTTGAATACGACCTCTTAAGCCCCCAATCGTTGCTGCAGAAATATGTGGGCCGGGAAGTCACTATGGTCAGACGGCATCCAACCACCGGCGAAGAGCAAGTGGTGCAGGCCAAGGTGTTGAGCGCAGGTAACGGAGTGGTGTTGCGGGTGGGGGATCGTATCGAAACCGAAGTGAGTGGACGGTTGGTATACCCTGATGTCCCCGATACCCTGCGTGACCGGCCGACATTGACCATGCAGGTAGATAGTACCAAGGAAGGGGCCAGAGATGTGGAATTGTCCTATCTGACCGGTGGCCTTTCCTGGCAGGCGGACTATGTTGCGGAACTTAATGCAGCAGATGATCGTCTCAATTTGAGCGGTTGGGTTACCCTGACCAATGATAGCGGGGCGAGGTATCCGCAGGCGCAATTGCAATTAGTCGCCGGTGATGTCAACATCGTCCAGAAGGAAGTGGAATCTCGCGCCATGAGGAAGGATGCCATGGCTCTTTCCATGGCTCCGGCTCCCCCAGCTATGGCCGAAGAGTCCATGTTTGAATATCACCTCTATACCCTTGGTCGTCCTACCACAATCGGTGAAAATCAGAAAAAACAGGTGTCTTTACTCCAGGCCGCCGGAGTCGAATGCCGCAAAGAATTTTTGCTCAAGGGACAGGAGTATTATTACAGTTCTCAGGCCGGAGAAATTGGTCGTAAAATGAAGGTGGGCGTGTTTGTGGAGTTGAAGAACGATAAGAAATCCGGTCTGGGCCTTCCCATACCGGGTGGCATTGTCCGCGTTTATAAAAAAGATGGTAGTGGCTTTCTCCAGTTTGTGGGGGAGGATAAGGTGGATCATACCCCAGAGAAAGAAATGATTCGCCTGCATCTTGGTGATGCCTTCGATGTCACTGCTGATAAGCGGCAGACCAATTTCAAGAAGATTAGCGGGTTTAGTCCGTTTCAGTATGTTTTTGAAAGTGAACACGAAATTAAACTGAAAAACGCCAAGAAAGAACAAGTAACGGTCAAGATTCAGGAGCCGCTTCCTGGAGACTGGGAAATACTCGGGGAATCAGCTGGACATACAAAAGAGTCCGCCCATACAGCATCCTGGATGGTGACGGTTCCGCCCATGGAAACCGTAAATTTGACCTATCGGGTCAGAGTGAAGTACTAAAGAGCGATTGTGCGGGAAATGGGAACGTGCAGACGATGCAACGGATCGTGTGCTTTCACGCATGATCCGTTTTTGCATTGAGGCGGGCAGGGGGGCTGTTTCATCGATGACGAATTCTTTTCTTATTTGCGTTCACCCAGCGTAACGAATTCTCGCCTCGGTGAACCGATATAGATCTGCCGCGGGCGAAAGATTTTCGTCTCCGGGTCCTCCCGCATTTCCCGCCACTGGGCAATCCAGCCAGGAAGTCGGCCTAACGCGAACATCACGGTGAACATGTTGGTGGGAATGCCGAGGGCACGGTAGATAATGCCGGAATAGAAATCGATATTGGGATACAGGTTGCGGCTAATGAAATACTCGTCGTTCAGAACGATCTCTTCGAGATTGCTCGCGATTTCAAGCAAGGGGTCCTTGACGTTAAGTACCGCTAGAAGACCGTTGCAGGCTTCTTTGATGATCGTGCCGCGGGGATCGAAGGTTCGGTAAATTCGGTGCCCAAAACCGGAGAGCCGGAAAGTATCATTTTTGTCTTTGGCCTTGGCAATGTATTTCTTGTAATCGTTGTTATCCTTATGGATGGCTTCCAGCATCTGAATAACAGCCTCGTTGGCCCCACCATGCAGCGGGCCCCATAAGGCGTTGATGCCTGCCGATATCGAAGAATACAGGTTGCCTCCGGCACTACCCACCAGGCGCACTGCCGAAGTTGAGCAGTTCTGTTCGTGGTCGGCGTGGAGAATGAGGAGTTTATTCAGGGCCGCCACGACCTCAGGCAGCACAATATAAGGTCGTACCGGGGTGTTGAACATCATGTTGAGGAAGTTGCCGCAATACGACAAATCGTTGCGCGGATAGATCAACGGATGGCCGATGGATTTTTTATAGGAAAAGGCGGCAATGGTTCGAATTTTAGAAATGAGCCGTGTGGCTGTCTTATCAATATTTTCCAGCGGGTCAGCGCTCATTTCCGGATAATAGTTATGCAGGCTGTTTACCATGACCGAGAGGATAGACATGGGAGGGGCGTTGGGTGGGAAGTGATCAAAAAAATGGATCATATCCTCGTGAATCAGGGCGAATTCTTCGAGCAGGGTCCTGAAACTCTCCAACTCTTCCCGGTTCGGCAGCTTATTGTGGAGTAGCAGGTAGGCGACTTCTATGAAGAGACAACGCTCGGCAAGGTCTTCAATGGCATAGCCTCGATAGCGGAGAATACCTTTCTCGCCATCTAGATAGGTGATTGTACTGTTGCACGACGCTGAGTTTTTATAGCCGGTGTCATAGACAGTGTAGCCGGTGTTGCGGAGCAGACCCCGAATGTCGATGGCCTTGTCGCCCTCGAGTCCTTCAATGATATCCAGCTGATATTTTTTATCATCGATGATCAGCTCTGCTGTTTTGCTATGTTTGTTGTCAGGCATGCGTGTTTATCTCCTGCAAAGGGGGATGATCTGATGTTCGGGTTGCGATGAATGAGGAGTTTCTGGAAGTCGCCTTGCTGAATTGCTGAATTGCTGAAAAACAATGATGGGCGGATACCGTTCCATTAGAGTACGGGCGAAGATTGTAGGTGTTATGGCAAGAAGCCGTGCAGCGGATTCGGTGAGTCCCTGCCGGTTGGTATCGCCCCGATATCATTCTACTGATAGCACCTTATCGTATTTGACGCCTAAATTCAACTCAGGCTGTGCAAACTTTTGCATGGAGGGCGAGCAACGGAACACAAACGATATCACGCCTTGTCTTTGCAATGAAAGGGGACCCTACCGTTAGTTTTTTTGTTGTATTTAATCCGTAAAATGATCGCTTGTTGGTGTGGCTGGTGCAGATAATAAAAATAAAAATCAGGAAAAGATACGATGCTTGAAGAATTGCACGACAAGAGAAAAGCCATTCTGGATGCAATGGAATCTGTAGTCCCCGAAGAGTTCCGGGCAGAGGCTGAGGACCTCCTGGATGTCTATCGTGAGGACCGGATTGGGCTCGTGCTGTTGCTGGAGTTTTACAGCCATCCGCCGGAGTCTCGGGAGGATTGGGTTCGAGAAATACTAATAATCAACCGTCAACGCGGCATTTTTCTGCTAGCAGCTATGACTGCCCAGGAAATGTACCAATACCTGGTATCAAGCGAAGGTATTGAATTTCAAGGTAGGGTAACTGATGGTTTTCTTGCCGATGAGCTCATAGACTTTTTTGGCTATGACAGTGCCGAGGCCTTCAAAGCGGTTTGTGCTGAGCCTGATACTCTGCCGGTTTATGAACCGCTGCAACTCGATG
>CAZSIJ010000003.1:0-107103 GCA_964607065.1 uncultured Desulfobulbus sp.
AATACATGGTTAATCGTTGGTGAGATGGCGTGGCAATGCGGTATTAGGAATCCTGAGCTCTATCCACCTGAGCTACTGGAGCATTGATTTTAGAGTGCATGAAAATACACTGCTACCGCCCGGGAATCAAGGCTAATCACCGGTTAAGGTAAATTTACCCCGCACACTCACCCCACACACCCAAGTAAACAGCCTAATGGTTATCAAAAACATTTTAGATGATCACAAAAACGTCTCTGCCCATTTGAAAAATGTGTACGATCTGTGTAAAACACCCAACCTTTCGAAAATCCAGGTAATCTCAACCTTTGCCATGCAAGGTAATTTCACCCTGCATGAAGCGTTTCGCTGCCTGCTCATTCTGGTCATGAACTCAAGAAACGACTATTGATAGATTCGCCGAGCAGTAAATTTCGTTGATGATTGATTAGTCATGGATGCGACAATTGATATAATGAATACACATAGTGGAGTTCATCGCAATTGAGTCAAAAAACCAGGCGAGTTGACCCGACCTAAATGATTTGAGCTACAAACCTTGCTACTAACTAGACTTACCGAACCGAACTGTAACTTTAAACGGTATTATCATCATGTTAACCATAAACTCACATACCCCTTGTTATAATTGGCCCCCGAAAATTGTGGAACTGACCAATAGGGAAAAGTTTACGGGGACAACACCTCTATTTCCCTATAAAATTAAGGGTTGAAAAATGATAATAAATTGCATAGCTTCAGCCAATCTCTTCTAAAGATCAACTTAGGATTGCAGTGAACCTGCAATGAATACATGTTTTTCGATACAAACAAAATATTTGCATTGCTTGCACTCATGTTCTATGTTTGCATTAATCGTTTTAAAATGTGATCTGTATCCATATACTTTCAACACTCAGGAGAAACCGATGAGTAAATCACTCGTTGAAATGACTGCCGAAATCATCCAATCCCAAATCAGCAGCAAACAGATGACCACTGAAGAAATAAAAGCGGCGCTTAACGATACATTCCAAACCCTTAAATCTCTTCAAGATTCCGAATCTCTAGGAATTGACGTGGAACCTGAAGAATCAAACCCAGTTATGGATCCTAAAAAATCCATCCAGAAAAATAAAATTGTCTGTCTGGAATGCGGCCAGGAGTTCAAGATGCTTTCCCCGAAGCACCTGAAATCTCATGACCTCAACTCCAAGGAATACCGAAGAAAACATGGTTTTTCTGCCCGACAGCCGCTCTGTGCCAAAGCCCTTTCTGAAAAACGTTCGCAATCGGGTAAAGAACGAGGCCTACCTGACAATCTCCGCAAAGCGATTGAAGCACGAACCAAAGACAAAACCAAAAAGAAATAACCTTTCTCCCTCACGGAACCTACCAAGGGAGAAATTTTGCTCTAGGCGGCAGCATGCTTAAATAATCGCTGCCGCCTGGGCGTATTCCTCCTCTAGAAATCTGCCGGGTGAGTATAGCCAATACCGTTTCCATCCACATCCTGGATTCTTCCGAAATGCAGTCGTTGCAGACAGTAACGTTTGCGCTTCTCGTTTCCAACTCCTCATTACCCAATAAGCAAATAATAAAAGATGATAGGTATTTTTGATTCCGGTGTAGGCGGCATGACCGTCGCCCGTGCAATTGAACAATTATGCCCAGGATTCCCCCTGGTCTACTTTGGCGATATTGCCAGGACTCCCTATGGTTCAAAAAGTCCGGCAATAATCACCGAGTACTCACACCGTAACACGGAATTCCTCCTCAAACAGGGGGCTAAACTCATTGTCATAGCCTGCAATTCTGCAGCGAGCACTGCTTCGACCTTTCTAAGAAATCATTACAGTCAGTCGATTATCGATGTCATTGCCCCGGCAGTGGCTAAAGCAGCTATGGTCAGTCGCAATGGTCGAATCGGCGTTATCGGCACCAGAGCCACCATTAATTCAGGCCTCTACGAACAACGCCTGCAAGCATCTCTCCCTGGGTGCAGGGTGTACAGCCAGGCCTGCCCCTTATTGGTACCTCTGGTTGAAGAGGGCTGGCTGGAACGGAGGGAGACGAAAATGATTGTTAAAAAATATCTCCATCCCTTGCGTGATAAACAAATCGACACTCTTATTCTTGGCTGCACGCACTACCCTCTTCTGAAGAGCACGATCGCACCACGCATAGGTCGTCGAGTACACATCATTGACTCATCAGTCGAGGTGGCTCTGCACCTCAAGAAAATTCTCGAGGCGGATGAACGGCTCCGCACTACACTCTATGCGCCGGACACCCCCAGCCGTTTTTTTGTCTCCGACATTCCGGCACCGGTGCATGCTCTCGCTAGTAAAATTTTTGGACGCACGGTCCTTTTGGAGAAAACCGATGTCTAGCAATATCCGCACTCTCTATGTATTCCTGATTCTGCTCATTACGATGGGGGCAACATCTTCTTCCCTCTTCGCTGAATCCTCCAAAGGATTCGGGGACAAGGTTGTACAGTTACAAAATAAATATCAACACTTACGAAGCCTTGAATTCGATTTTTCCCAATCCACATTAACCAACGGCCGCATAAAGCAAGGCAGCGGCAACGCCCTCTTTTACCGCCCTGCCGTCCAACCCGGAAGTTCATCTCTAGCTGTTAACGGCATCATGCGTTGGAATTACCTGGAGCCAACAGTCCAAACGATTATCAATGATGGCAAGGAACTCTCCATTTACACGCCTCAAGACAAACAATTGATTGTCTCGCCAGCCCAAGACATTGAATCCGACATCACCTATGCGATCTTCACTGGAACAAAAAGTCTACTCGATGAATTTGAGACTGCACCTCCGGACAAACTTTTTGTCCTCAATAACCCGCCAACCGGCTTTGATGCTGTTCTCCTCACCCCCAGAAAGCCTCACCCTCAGGTCAAACGGATCCAACTTTGGCTGGGTGGCGATATGACCATCCACCGAGTGCTCATGGAAGATCATTTCGGAGCTCTTACCGAACTCACTTTCAACCGGGTTCGTTTCAACACCCTCCCGACCGGGGATGCGCAACAACTGCAATCGTTGCTCAAACTCGATTTAGTACCCGGAACCGAAACTATCCGGCAGTAGATTTGTGTTCATTCATTCGGCAATTCCGATCTCTTGACCTAGACATTTCTCATCATTCCCTGTCTCAATATAACAGTCTAAAAACGATCTTACCCAACGGCCACCACCTGATTTTACAAAAAAAGTTGCTGCAAACCTCTAACCGGGTTAAAGAAGATCAGTTTATAAGCTTACTGGCTAACCTAGAAAACAAGCTCCTTTTTTGTACCGGAACCGCGACGCCTCCCCTGCCCTGGCCGTCCATGCACACTGACACCCATGCTTATCGCCATATTATCGGACAGCCACGATCACATCCCCAACTTGCAACGGGCCGTCAGTCTTGCCAACCGGGAAGGCGCCGAACTGCTGATTCACTGCGGTGACCTTATCTCACCTTTTATGCTGAAATATCTCCATGCATTTCAGGGCCCGGTGCATTTGATTTATGGAAACAACGCCGGCGACCAGCATCTTATTTCTTCGCGATGCGCCACCGCTTTTGACAACATCCAGCACCATGGTTTACATGGAACTATTGTCTCCGGCTCATTGCGCATCGCCTTTAATCATTATCCGGAACTAGCACGTGAGTTGGCTCTCTCAGGCGCCTACGACCTTGTCTGTTATGGACATGATCATATTTTTTCAGTTGACCGGCTTGACGGCTGCTTGCTGCTCAACCCCGGTGACCTTTTGGGCAAAGACGACACGCCGGCCTTTGCCCTCTATAACACCATCGATTTTTCAGTACGCCGCCTAGAAGTCGGCAACAAGTTGATATTGGACGAATGATCTATCTCTAAGGGATGTGATTACAGCACTAGTAAAGAGGATAATTTGAACCCCCTCCATACTGGATAACTTTTATCGGAACAGTAGAAAACAATGAGTGACGAAACCTTTGCAGACCTTTTCCAGGCAAAAACCGTTTCCAGCAAACCCATTCAACCAGGCGATCGCGTAGAGGCTGTTATTGTCAGCACCAGTGGAGAGAACATATTCCTTGATGTCGGCGGCAAGAGCGAAGGGGTGCTCAACGCTTCTGAACTGCGCAACGAAGCAGGTGAACTGACAGTTGCCATAGGTGATCGCATCAAGGTCTTTTTCCGTGCGGCAAGGGGCGGCGAAATGATGTTCACCACTCGACTCGGCTCAGGCCAGACTTCTTCGCGGGAACTGGAAGAAGCTTTTCAATCAGGCATTCCGGTCGAAGGCAAGGTTACCGCCGAGATCAAAGGTGGATTCTCCGTTACCATAGCCGGCCAACGGGGATTTTGTCCTTACTCGCAAATGGACATCCGCAAGGTTGAAAAGGCTGAGGACTATATCGAAAAAAACTTTGCCTTTAAAATTATTGAATTTGGTAGCCAAGGAAAAAATATCATCCTCTCGGCACGTGCTGCCCAGGAAGACCAACGCGCCCAGGAACGCGAACAACTCAAAGAGACGCTCACCGAGGGGATGCAGGTGAGCGGCACAGTTACCTCGCTACGCGACTTCGGAGCCTTCGTTGATATCGGCGGCGTCGACGGGCTCATTCCCATCTCGGAACTCGCTTGGGGACAGACCGAACGGGTCGAGGATATTCTCAGCCGCGGCCAGCAGGTGCAAGTCATCATTAAACGGCTGGATTGGGAGAAAGATCGAATCTCACTCAGCCTGCGGGAGACAACTGAAAACCCTTGGGATCAAGTTTTAACGAAGTACCCGATCGGCTCCGTCCATCAGGGCAAGGTGTCCCGACTGGCTGACTTTGGGGCCTTTGTCACCATGGAACCCGGCATTGACGGCCTGCTCCATATTTCCAAGCTCGGGGCGGGGAGAAGGATTCATCACCCCAGGGAAGTTTTGGAGGTCGGCCAGGAACTGACCATTAAAATCGAATCGATTGATACCGCACAGAAACGGCTGGCCTTGGCACCCGAGGATTATGTAAGCAAGGAACCGGCAGAGGAAAAATACATACCACCACCGGTGACCAAGGAATCGACCTCCATGGGTACCTTTGCTGATCTGCTCAAATCACAACAGGCGAAGAAAAAAAGATGACTATCGACTGAGTAGGGGTAGGCGGACGCCCCTACTCAAATTTTGAACTAATGTTCGGGGAATGTTCAGCAGGACCTGTGCGCGATTTCAAACATGATGACAGCTGCCGCCACCGAGGCGTTGAGCGAATTGAAAGAGGCACGCATGGGGATAGTGACCAGGAAATCACACTGTTTCCTGACAAGAGGCCGTATCCCCTTGCCTTCGCTACCGATCACCAAACAGATCGGACCGGAAAATTCGGTGGCATAAACAGAGGTGGCGTCACTCTCCGCCACGGCTCCAAAGATCCAGAAGCCCCTATCTTTCAAAATCTTGAGCGTCTCCGCCAGATTGACCACCTGACAGAGATTGAGATGGGCAACCGCCCCGGCGGAAGTGCGGGCAACCGTACCGGTTACCGGTACACTCCGCTCACGCGTCATAATGACGTGGAAAAACCCCGCTGCCACCGCCGAACGAAGAATAGAGCCAAGATTACGGGGATCCTGGATAGAATCAAGCACCAGGAGTCTTGGTTCATCGGCCCTGTTGTCGCTGCCAAGATTCTCCAGCAGGGTCTCCAAGGGCATTAGCCGAGCCTCGGTTTGTCGAGCTACAACCCCTTGATGCCTGCAATGACGCGGAACATGCATCCTGGTGGCATCGACGAAGCGAACCGCTATGGCGAGTTCTTTGGCTCGATCAATGATCTGCTGAATGCGTGCCCCAGCCTTTCCTTGCTCGACGAAAACTTCACTTATGCCAGCAGCGTTCTGCTGGAGCGCCTCCCAGACGGCATTAATCCCCCAGAGCAGGTCATCGGCAGGCTCGTTAGGAGGTGGATTTTCATCTTTCCCCCTCCCTCTCCCCGCTGCACTTTTCATCCTATCCATCAAAAACCCCACTGCATCGACTGACCGGCAGGTGTTCGCCGCTGGCGACTGCGCTCAGCAATAATAATACTCCGCAAGCTCTCCACGGCCTCATCAAGCCGATCATTGATGATCAGAAAATCGTAGGAAGTGGCACATTCCAATTCCTTTCTCGCATTGTCAAGGCGCATGAGAAGAGTACCCTCACTTTCCGTACCCCGACCACGCAAGCGACGCTCCAGTTCTTGCCGCGAAGGAGGTGCAATGAAAATGGTTACAGGGTTGGCCAGGCCTCGGACTTGCTCCGCGCCCTGAACATCGATATCGAGAATGACATCATAACCAGCCTGCTGATGCCGATCCACCTCCTCAACACTGGTCCCGTACAAGTTGCCATGGACGTTAGCCCATTCAAGAAATCCTGACGGCTGTCGATCCCGTATCTGAGCGAAGGTGTCTTTGTCGACGAAATGATAGTCTTTACCGTCGACTTCTCCAGGCCGCGGTTGCCTGGTTGTATGTGATATGGAAAAAATCAATCCAGGAAGGCTGTTCATAACCCGATTGACGATGGTTGTCTTGCCGCAGCCTGAAGGTGCGGAGAGAACCAACAGCAGCCCCTTATTCATGACTTCCTTCGCTCTTACCCTTGTCAAGCAACAAGGCAGGGTTACGTTTTTCCTGGTCCAACGTGACGAGACGCTGATTGATGGTTTCTGGCTGGACCGAAGATAATACGAGATGACCGGAATCAAGAATAATGATAGCTCTCGTTCTCCGTCCCTCGGTTACATCAATTATTTTTTTCTCAACACGAGCATCCTCTTTCAACTTTCTGATAGGTGAAGAGCCAGGATTGACCACAGCAAGAATACGGTTAATCTTGACCGCGTTGCCAAAACCGATATTTACCAATCTACTGTCCATGGACGCTCAAGCTCTCAATAGAAGAAAACAGCTAACCGAAGGAGAAAAAAATTGCTCACGACAGGCTGCTATTCAATATTCTGCACCTGTTCACGGAGTTTCTCTATTTCATTTTTCATCTCAACGCCCAGATGGGCAATGTTCGCACTGGCGATTTTTGAAGAGAGGGTATTCACTTCCCGAAGAAATTCCTGCAAAAGAAAATCAAGACGGCGCCCTACAGGTTCGTCACTGACAAGAAAAGCACGAAACTGCGCTATATGGCTACCAAGCCTCGTAATTTCTTCAGTAACATCACTTTTATCGGCCATAATTGCGGTTTCCTGAGCCAGCCGCATAGGATCGAGATCAAGCCCGTCAAGCAACCTGCCCACCCTCAACCTTAGTTCAGACTGACGCTGCGCCTGCACTTCCGGTATCTGATTTTCGATCTGCTCAACAATTCCAGCAAATTTATCCAGCCGATTCAACAAATCGGCTTGTAAAGATTGCCCTTCTTTTTCCCGCATGATGTCGCAGTCTATTAATGCTGCTGCCAATGCCTGGCTGATCAGGAGCCATTCTGTATCCATATCCGGACGCTGTTCTTCAAGGGTAACAACATCACGAAAGGTCAGCATGTCCGAGAGGCTTACTGGAGCAGCAAGACCGTAATCACTAATCAGTTGTTGCAAACAACGATGATACTGCCGCGCAACACTTTCATTGACCACGAGTTGTGGCACCGCGGCGGAAACACCGAGCAAGCTGAAGGTAACATCGACTCGACCACGGTCCAAGGCAGCCGCGACCATTTTTTTCGCAGGCTCCTCCAGCGCTGCAAAAAGCCGGGGCAATATCACCCGCTGGTCAAGAAACCGGTGATTCACGGTTCGAACCTCAGCAACCCAGGTCCTGCCTTCGCCTGCCGCTTCGCCACGGCCAAACCCTGTCATACTTCGTGGTCGCATTCCTTTTCCTTTCCTACTCGTTTTTTAAAAATTTTCGCAGTCAACACATAATCAACTGATTTGACCAGCTGCTATTGGTCGTCTCTGGAAAGTGCGTCGAGTAATTCTGTAGCCGAAACACATGCGGTTCCGACCTTACCGACCACTATGCCTGCAGCGTGATTGGCCAGGACTGCAGCATCATTCATCGAACATCCAGCTGCGAGCCCAAGAGCAAGAGTTGCCGCCACCGTATCGCCGGCTCCAGTGACGTCATAGACTTCCTTAGCCATGGTTGGAATGGTAACCATATTTTCGTTACCCTCCAGGAGAGCCATCCCAGCTTCCCCCCGTGTGATTAATACTGCCTCGCAGCCAAGGTCATCACGAATCTTGCGTGCCGCCGCCAGCAGACTATGTTCATCGTCAATCTGCATCCCAGACATCTGCGTGGCTTCATGGTGGTTGGGAGTTATAACAGTTGCCCCAATAAAATATTTCAAATTCTGAGGCTTGGGATCTACAACCAGAGGCAGAATCCGCTTCTCTCTTTCCCTGATCGATTTAAGGAGATGCGACAACTTTGCCATAAGTTGCTCGCTAATAACGCCTTTGGCGTAATCAGAAATCATCACAGCGTCAAAGGTATGCACATGGCTTTCAAGATACCCAAAAAGGGCATCGAGAGAGACTTTTGCTGGAATACCGGTTTGTTCCCTATCAAACCGAACAATTTGCTGTCCCTGAGCGACGACCCTAGTTTTGATAGTCGTCGGGCGTTGCCCGACGACTAATCCTTCAATCGACGCATCCAAGGACTCAACCAGCTCAACGACTTTTCTCCCCATGAGATCGTCGCCGATAATTCCACATAATGTGCCAAGCCCTCCCAGAGAAACGATATTCCTTAGGACATTGGCACTTCCTCCCAGCAGGAGGTCCTCGCGTTGCACATTTACTACTGGCACAGGAGCTTCAGGAGAAATTCGCGAGGCAGTCCCCCAAAGAAAGTGGTCGACAATGATATCACCAATTACCAACACTCTAGCCTTGGTGAAGCGAGAAACAATATCTCGAAGAGTTTGTTGCATGGAGTTAGCCAGTAAACCTTTAAATTATCGCCCTTATTACTTCATCACTTTATTAAGTTCTGAAGTGATTTTATCGGAAATATCCGTGGTCTCTGAAGAGTAAAGGACAACATTGCGGGGTAAAATGAGTGAATAACCATCATTTTTTGCCACTTTCTCAACGATCTCCTCTAGTTTCTTTAAAATGGGATTAACATTATCTTCCCGCACCTTTTTCAACTCGAGATTTGCTTTATCCTGTTTTTCTTGAAATTCTTGACCTTTTTTCTGAAATGCTTTCCCTTTTTCCTGCTTTACGGCATCACTCCAAGCAGAGCCTTTTTTCTCCATTTCATTTTTCAGGGCAACGAGATCATTTTCATCTTTTTTCAGCGTACCCTGCAGAGATTTCATTTTTTCTTCAACAACGCTCTGTGCCTTCTGGCCCGCTGTTGAGGCAGAAAGCACCTTTTTCATGTCAATAACACCAATCTTAGTTGCATCCGCAGCTTGGCTATTGACACCAATAGCGGCTACAATCAACAAACTACCGATACAACCGACTACCCTTTTTGCAATACTCATAATTGTTGCTCCTAGAAAAATTTATGCGTCATCCACCTAACCTTGTTGCTACAGGACAGGAGTGATGAAGGGGTAAACACAAAACCGGGTAGGGGCAAAAGCCCCTACCCGGTTATTAATTATAGTAGCTCTTAATAATGCTCAGCTGATTTTACCGAATTGTCCTGATAGATTAAAAAAGCGTTGCCGAACTCAGCATATCATATGAACAGGTTCAAGCATCAATCGATACCTGACGCGCAACATTTACAACTGATATAACTAAACCTCGAACAAAACCACTTTAATCATTTAGAACAAAATATTATTTTACAATAACAAAGTCATCTCTACGATTCTGCGCCCATGAAATTTCATCATGACCGAACAGAAGCAGTTTTTCTTCCCCAAAACTTACGGTGTTCAACTGATCAGCATGCACACCCAGATTGACAAGATATGACTTCGCACTCTGTGCACGACGCTCACCCAGTGCAAGGTTGTACTCCTGAGTACCGCGTGGGTCGCAGTTTCCTTCAATTCTTATTTTAAGACGAGGATTCTTTTTGATGAAATCCGCGTTGGTTTCGATGCGCTTAACTTGCTCACCAGCGATTTTCGAGCTATCGAATTCGAAGTAAACCGGGACCATGGGCCCTGAGGTCCGGCCTTCCATAATTCCTGAATCCGCAGTATCTAGCGACTCAGCTGAACCAGCCCCTTCTGTTCCAGTTACCTGCGATGCGTCTGACTCCTTTTTGCTGCAACCCGTCAGGCTCAAACCCAACAGAAGCACCCCCAAAGTAGCCAAATACAACATTTTTTTACCGATCATACTCCCTCCCAAATAAATGAATATTAAATAAAAAGCATAAAGGTGAATGTACTTCACTAACTAAGAAATACAACTATTTTTTCCTGGAAAATTAATTTCCTTGCAAAAGCAAAGCAGCCTTTCTAAACTTAAAAATTGTATATTTTTCTGAAAGGCACCCTTTTTTATTAAGAATAATGATTAGTCACATGACATTAGAAGCAACAGACACCCATCCCCCTGCGAACGAATTACTATGCTCCAACCGCTTTGGCACATTCTTTGGAGTTACACAGCAGGTCTTCGATACCGTATGGAAAAATCTAACCAATCCCACCGGGAACACGGTCGCCTACATCTCGATGGAAATCGGCGCCGACCCTGATGTCTTTCATCCTCTTAAAAATTTTCTTGAACAACAAGAAACCACCAACAACGTCGATCCGCAACTCAACGCACTAGTACAGAAATATTTGCATGGCCCTCGTAAGATTCCCAATTACAGCGGCGGCCTCGGAGTACTTGCCGGCGACACATTGAAAAGTTTTGCCGATATCCATATCCCTGCTCTGGCAATCAGCCTGCTTTACCGAGAAGGCTATTTTTCGCAGATTGTTGACTCCAAAGTAGGTCAAATCGATCATGCGACCCGCTGGAGCCCCGAAAGCACACCCTCCCTGTTTCAACTTAGAGACCCTCAGGCCCCAGACCAGATGTTGACTATTGACATCCCTTTCTACAATGGTCAACCAAAGCCTACGATGATCAAAGCACAAGTCTGGATGAAAATGGAGATTGCCGACAGGCTTGATTATTTCGTGCCGGAGTTCCTCCTAGATTACAGCCTACCGGATGCCCCCGTGTGGGTGAAAGACTCTGCACACCAACTATACAACGCCAAATCGACGATTATCAAAGCAAATCAACGACGCATGCTGGGTTCTGCTATATTGCCGCTTCTTGAGACATTAGGGCTCACCGCCGGAACAATCCACCTTAACGAACAACACGGCGTAACAGTTACCTTGCATCTCATTCTCCAAGAACTACAGGCAACCTTTGGCGAGGACTTTCTGGATATCGCGACGGATGCCGATATCAATGCTACAGCGGAAAGAGTGGCCAGCACGATCGTCTACACCATCCACACCCCGGTCAAGGCTGGGCACGACCGCTTTTCCCGTGATCTTTATTCAACGATAAGTCACAGGACCTTCCAACGGATTTTGAACCTACTCGCTCATGACGACGAGGTTGGCCATGAATACAACTTCACGGCCATGGCCATGCGTATCAACAGGGCCATCAACAGCGTCAGCCGTCTCCATCGTGATGTCACCAAAAAACAATTTCCAGCTTTTTCAAGTAAGATTAAAGCCATCACTAATGGCGTGCACCACCTTACGTGGATAAGTGATAACCGCTCTACCTGTTTTGATCGAACGCCCTCCCTGCACAACTGGCGAGAGAATCCAGGCTGTTTCGCCTCGATATCGAGTCAAGACCTCCCGCAACTCTCTGCCACCCTCCAGGAGGCCTGGAGCAAGGACAATCAACTGTTAATCAGTTACATCAACGCGATGCTCAAAAGCCACCGAGAACAGATGATAGAGACCTGGATCGATCCACCCAATCATCTATCCAGTCTCCCCGAAACAGAGTGGCTGAGTCCCGGCGTTTTCACCATCGGTTTCGCCCGAAGATTTTCAACATATAAACGAGCTGATCTCATTTTTGACGATATAGGTCGACTCTCCGAGATTCTCATCAAAAATAACTGGCCTGTCAATTTTCTCTTTGCCGGCAAAGCCCACCCTGCTGACGAACCAGGGAAAGCTGTCCTCAAATTAATTCTTGATAATCAAAAAGAACTCTATACCCGCAGCAACGGGATGGGAAAACTTATCTTTGTTCCAGGTTATGATATGTGTGTTGCAAAAATCATGGTCGCTGGAGTGCATGCATGGCTCAACAGTCCCAAAAGACCGCTTGAAGCAAGCGGTACGAGCGGCATGAAAGCGGCCATGAACGGTGTCCCCAATATAAGCATTATGGATGGTTGGTGGGTTGAAGGATATCATGAAGGGCAAACAGGCTGGAAATTTGGGCACGAGGGAACGGTTGAAGATGCTGATCTCAGTGAAAACCCAGATTCACTGCTCTATACGGAAGATGCCAACGCTTTTTACGAGCTGCTACCATCCGTCTTGGAAATGTTTTACAATCAGCCGAAATTATTTCTGTCACGAGCGCTCAGTAACCTGCAACTCAACATCCCCATCTTCAATACTCACCGAATGGCGGCCGAATATGTTAAACAGTATGATCTACGGCTTGATCCGCAGCTAGAGGTTAATATAGACCGATTTTGTCGACTCTATCAGAGCGAACAATCTACGGAATAGCCAAACACCCCTATACCGTTTCCTCCAAACAGGAATGTCAAACGAATACCAAAATGGCCTTTTCCTGTACAAAAGCAGTGCTTATCACTGTGAGTTACAGTATAAGAACCTTCACTCCCCCACTTCCCATAAACTTACAAATTAAAAAGAGGTGGTGATTGGCCCAATCATCTGTTGTGAACAGTTTGGAGATATTTTTTTAGACGCGTTACCAGAAAATACCTATTACATAATTCCCAGCTGACTACGACCAGAAATCAGTAGCACCTATTGCTGACCAACCAGCCCCGGGAAGCAAGAAGCCGCGACAGCATATAAAATTGATTAATAGCCGATTGATCGTCTGTATAACAAGACCCAATAAAAACAGAAACCGATCTGACGCTTTCACCGACTGAGGAGTACATCCATGGCCCGCCACATCAACCCCAGTAATTCAACCAATAAAACCATTGACGCCATCGACCGGAAAAGAGAGCGCGAACGACAATTCATGCTGAAAAAAGCCCGAGAACTCTCCCAGGAACTGGCAATATCACTGGTTCAGCGCCTACTGGATCTACATATCATCGAAACTAATTCGGTTCAGACCATTCAAGAGGTCATGGAAAAACAGCTGCAGCAGATGAGTGACTTAGAAGAATTCGACATGCAGTTCAAAATTGCCCCAATTAGAAATCTGACTCAGGATCCTAATGTGATCAGCCTTTATCTTACCCAATTTATCATTGAAGACCTGATCAATCATACCAATATCCAGGATGTATTCGGCGATGACATGGATATTTACCGAGCGGTTGATTCTGTTCTCGGAAAAATTCGCCCCCGGTAACTATTTCCGATTATGGCTGTTTCTCGCCTGAAGACTCTTCCATCACTGCTTTTTGCCACCAACAAAGGAAAGATACTGAATTATAGCGGCCTGCACATGGCCGGTGCTGCCGCAGGCCGCTTTTTCAAGCCCCTCATTGAAGACCTAATCGAACTGCCCCCTGGGAGCGAATTGTTCACGTTACCAGGGCGCTTGCCTGTCGGCATTGAATTGGAAAGTGACCAACCAGCACTGCTCGACTCCAATCCTTTTAATCCTGGCGAATCTATTCAGGCAGTTGCCGCCTTCATGGCACCGGCCCATACCGCAATCTACACTGCTGCCTACGAAAATCGCGCACCAAAAGATTCGCTACTGCCGCTCTTCGCATACACCGCTGTGGGGTGGGCCGAGGGTAGATTCTGGGTTGCCGGTTTCCGTAGCGATATGGACTGCCGGCAGGATGCTGATCAATTCGATCAACGGCGCCTTGAACGGCGCACGAAGAAACAACTCCAACGACATGCGGGCAATCGTCTTATCCAGCATTTAGGCAAATGTTGCCTGACCTATGGCTGTCCAGCGGCCCGCAACTATTTCCTGGGCCGTTGGGAAGCACCTCTGCCCTGCTCACCCTCCTGTAACGCTTCCTGTGCAGGCTGCATTTCACTGCAGCCTTCCGGTTGCTGCCCCTCCACGCAAGATCGAATTAATTTTGTCCCTACGGAAAGAGAAATTGCCGAAATTGCAATAGATCATCTACAAACAGCATCCAAGCCCATTGTCAGCTTTGGTCAAGGTTGCGAAGGGGAACCGCTGCTGCAGGCTGAAATCATAGAAAAGAGCATTCACCTTATCCGATCACGGACCAACCGAGGTACCATCAATCTGAATACTAACGGTAGCCTTCCTGACGCTGTAGATCATCTTGCCAAGGCCGGCCTCGATTCAATCCGCATTTCCATGAACAGCGCTCAAGCAGAAATACACCACCGCTATTATCAGCCCAAAGGCTTTTCGTTAACAGATGTCTGCCGCTCCATTGTGGTGATGAAACAACATAACCGTCACGTTTCCCTTAATTATTTCATCCTCCCTGGTTGCACCGACGATCCGGTCGAATTTGCTGCTCTTTCGGAACTCATTGCGGAATATCACCCTGACTTCATCCAACTTCGCAACCTGAACATTGATCCCGAATACTATCTACGGGTCATCGGTCATACCACCACCGCTCCGCCGCTCGGAATAAGGAACTGGCTGGCAAGGCTTAAGGAAAAATTTCCGACGCTCGGCTTTGGTTACTACAATCCACCTCTGTACCCCTGACGGCCAAAGCAAAGGGTGATGTCAGTCGGACCGCGCCATTCGGATCGTTCTCCTCAAAAAAATCAACAGACCGTGACCAGGCTTCCTCCAGAGAAACACTCGCTTGCACCTTGGTTGCTAGATGATGACCAAAAAAATAATTTTTAGCGAAATAGTGCGTGAATTCCTTGAGACGTCCAAGTCGACGATCGGGTTGAAAACGTTCGATCAACGCCATTACAAATTTCTGATAGAGATACGGTAGACAAACATCAGGCTCTGGAATTTCCATCTTATAAATGTCTCGGGCAAGAACCGCAAAAATCCATGGAGCCATTGCTGCCGCACGCCCAATCATTAGCCCGTCGGCCCCGCTTTCCTTGATACAGGTACGGGCGCTGGCTACCGAATCGATAGAGCCATTGGCAACCACCGGAATATCTATCCACTCCTTCACCTTGGCGACCCACTCCCACCGAGGACACCTAGCAAAAGATTCCGAACGCAAACGGGCGTGAACGGTAAGCATGTCTATCCCCTCGCCAGCTAGCATCAAGCAAAAGTTCCGAAGTTTTTGTGCATCCAAGGTCTCACCGAGCCTAATTTTTGCGGTCAGAGGGAGGGAGGTGTTTTTCCGCGCGCAATGCACAATCTTCCGCACCTTTGCGGGGTCATCCATCAAACTGCTACCTCCTCCCACTTTACGAACCAAAGGTGCCGGACAACCAAGGTTGATATCAACGACATCAGCCTTGAAACGATGCAGAGCCGAAAACACAATCGGAATGTTTTTCTCCCCCACCAATAGCAATTGATAGGAAAGGGGGGTCTCTTGCGGCATTCTTATTAGATAGGGTGAATATAGAGCATTCTCCCCTGGCAAGCGCACCGCCGATAACATTTCCGTACTTAAAAGCCCTACCCCGCCGAATTCGAGGATATTGGTGCGTAAGGCTGAATGCGTCAAGCCCGCCATTGGAGCCAACAAAAGCGGCGGCCATATTTTTTTATGCCCAATAATCATGTTGGCTTGCCATCATAACCCATAACCGGATCTCTCCAATTCTGTCTTGACATTAAAACACCCCTTGTGGTATTTTTTTATAATTATTGTTTATATATTATACAAATTGTACTGATAGAGAAACCTATGAATGCTCCATCACCAATGATCCGACTCACGACCCAGCGACACATTATTCTAGAAGAATTGTCAAAGGTTAAAACCCACCCAACCGCCAGCGAATTATATGATATGGTCCGCAAACGTTTGCCGCGCATCGGACTTGGCACGGTGTACCGCAACCTCGAACTGATGGCTGATAGCGGTATGATTCTAAAAATCGAGGTAGGTGGAACACAAAAACGGTTTGACGCTACCACAGAGGCTCACTATCACATTCGTTGTTCGGCCTGCGGTAAGGTTGACGACATTGACGTCCCCGTTATCAATGAACTTGTTGCCCAAGCCGCTGGCACCACCTCCTATCTAATCCTTGGCCACCATATCGAATTCACCGGGATCTGCAAACCCTGCCAACAACAGCAATCCGTTACTCAGTAAGAGAAGACGGGGCGTACTCCCCGTATTTCATATCCCAAAAATACCAAAAGCGGCATTCTCTCAGGAGAATGCCGCTTTTTTCATGCTGTTGATTTTCGTACAAGCAGAAATTCAGGAAAAAATCACCTTACAAAACCTTCTTTTCCCAACCTTGAAGAGAAGCATGCCTTGAGTCGATACCACCGCATTGATATCCTCTACCTTATTACCATCGATTGAAACTGCGTGCTGCTGAATCATGCGCCGTCCATCGGAAGTCGATTTCACCAACCCCGCATCCAGTAAAAGTTTCGGCACCCAAATTTCAGGTTCCGCAACAGTAATTCGTATCTCCTCAATATCATCAGGTATTTCATGTCTAGCAAAAACTTGTTCAAAGTTACGTTCTGCGTCATCTGCGGCCTTTTGACTGTGAAAACGTGCAACCAGTTCCTTTGCCAACTGAACTTTGGCGACCTTAGGGTGAAGCTTGCCTGCCGAAATATTCTCTTTGAGAACTCCTATTTCAGCCAGAGACAGATCACTGAGCAATTCGTAATAGCGGAACATAAGATCGTCGCTGATCGACATAACCTTGCCGAAAACACTGTCAGGCGGCTCCGAGATACCAATATAATTCCCTAGTGATTTACTCATCTTGTTGACGCCATCCAAACCTTCCAACAACGGCATAGTCAGAACTACTTGCGGTTCCTGACCACGACTTCGCTGCAGATCTCTGCCCATCAGCAGATTAAACAACTGATCAGTACCGCCAAGTTCAACGTCGGCCTTCATGGCCACAGAATCGTACCCTTGAATCAGAGGATACAGAAATTCGTGAATGGAAATCGGCCGGTTTGATTCGAATCGTTTCTTGAAATCGTCACGTTCAAGCATTCTGGCGACAGTGAGCTCTGATGCAAGACGTATCATCTCATACGAGGTAAGCTGACCGAGCCAGGTGGAATTGAACTGCACTTGGGTTTTTTCCGGATCAAGAATTTTGAACACTTGTTCCTTGTACGTTTCAGCGTTTCGCTCTACATCCGCCCTGGTAAGCGGAGGTCTGGTGTCGGATTTACCAGTTGGATCGCCAATCAGGCCCGTAAAATCGCCGATCAAAAAGATCACCTGGTGTCCCAATAGCTGAAAATGCCTCAGCTTCTGAATCAGAACAGTATGCCCCAAATGCAGATCTGGTGCCGTAGGGTCAAAACCAGCCTTGATCGTCAGCGGCACACCGGTTTCAAGTGATTTAGTCAATTTCCTAACCAATTCCTCTCTGGAATGAAAATCAACAACACCCCGCCCTATCAGGGAAATCTGTTCATCCACGGACCTCATCATCTCTCTCCTACTTGGCGTATTCAACCGCTCTTGTCTCACGAATAACCGTCACCCGGATTTGTCCCGGATAGGTCAACTGCTCTTCAATTGCCTTAGCTATATCACGGCTCAAAAGTGTCGTTTCTTCGTCTTTAACCTTCTGGCTATCGACAATAATACGAAGATCGCGGCCGGCTTGAATAGCATAGGACTTATCAACTCCGCTAAAACTGTTGGCTATATTTTCAAGATCATCAAGACGTTTGACATAACTCTGCAACATCTCTTTTCGAGCCCCAGGCCGAGCCCCTGAAAGGGCATCAGCCGACTGCACCAATACGTCAAGCACACTCTTGGGTGGTTGATCTTCGTGATGAGCCCCTATGGCATAAATGATATCTTCAGCTTCTCCATATTTACGAGCTAGATCCCGACCAATAATGGCATGCGATCCTTCGACCTCGTGATCGACCGCCTTACCAATATCATGAAGCAGGCCAGCACGTTTGGCTTTTTTGACATCCAACCCCAACTCAGCAGCCATTACCCCACACAAAAAAGCAACTTCCAGAGAATGCTGAAAAATATTCTGTCCATAACTGGTGCGGTATTTGAGCCGACCTATCAGGTTGATCAAATCCACATGCATGCCATGGGCACCGACATCGAAGGTTGCTTGTTCCCCAGATTCACGAATGCCGACCTCAAGTTCTTCAGCAACCTTTTGCACAACCTCTTCGATACGAGCAGGGTGAATTCGGCCATCAGAAATAAGCTGTTCGAGAGCTCGCCGGGCGACTTCCCTGCGAATAGGATTAAAGCCCGAAAGAATGACGGCCTCAGGAGTGTCATCGATTATAATGTCAATACCAGTTGCGGCTTCAATGGCCCGGATATTCCGCCCTTCTCTGCCAATAATCCGCCCCTTCATTTCATCGTTGGGCAAGGGGACCACCGACACAGTTCTGTCGGCGACATAGTCGCCTGCATATCTTGCGATAGCTAGAGCTATAATGTTTTTGCCTTTTCGATCAGCCTCCAGTTTCATTTCATTTTCAATGCGTGAAAGCCGTATCGCGCAATCCATACGTGCCTCACTTTCTATGGATTGCATGAGTTGGACCTTAGCCTCTTCACGGTCAATGCCAGCAATTTTCTCTAATTTATAACGCTGCTCATCTATCAGGCTATCCAGTTGCTTATTCTTTTCAACAACCTCATTTTCATTTACTTCAAGACGTTCTTCTCGATATTTCAGGCTAGCCTGTTTTTCTTCCAAAATCTGAAATTCACGCTGAATTTCATCAAATTTACGATTCAATCGGCGCTGATCATCTTTAAGCTCCTGCCGACTTGCCTTTAATTCGCGTTCTGCTTCCTGCTTGAATAAAAAGGCCTCTTCTTTAACCTGTAGCAACGCCTCTTTTTTGATCTGTTCGGCTTCATTGATAGAGTTCTCAATAATTTGCCGACCTTGCAATTCAATATTTTTCCGGTTCCCTTCCACCAATCTTTTACGCAGAAGAATACCTAAGGCCAACCCGGCAATTAAATTCGCCAGAGCCAAAAGCATCGTCATTACAGTTAATTCCATAACAAGACACCTAATCGAATATATAAATATAACACAACCAGACAATTCGATCGCTCAGATTGACTGAATTGCAGAGAGAAGAGAAGGGGAGTCGATGTGAAGCGCGGAAATATCGATGAGAAAACAAAAATGCCGTCACAAACAGCGACAGATAGAACAAAGCCTTAATAGTAACTGCTTAGTACCACCCGGTTGTCTTTAGCCTGAAGAATATCAAGAGAAACTCGCGCCGCTAAAAAATAACCAGCAAGACCTTTTCTTGAAATCAGCTTGTGGGGGAGGTCACTCAAATATAGTAAACCTGATCGCATCAGAGTTATCTTTCTATCACCGAACCAACTATTATGTCCGACACTGCAAACGCCACCATCCTCTTTCAACAAAAAACAGCTCTAGATTATAAAAAAACGAGTTCAACTGTTGGTAACAAAAACCCCCACGCTGCCGTGTCAACGAAATGATTAAACCTAATGAAATTAGGTGGGCAGTGCTTTTTGCCGCCGTCTGAAATTCAACTAAGAATTTCATAGTTCAGCAATGAAGCTACCCTTATCGTGTGAGTTGGCTCAATACTTCGCTGATCACCAACAGAGTAGGGGACTTATGTATTCTTACTTTTACTATACCAGAAGGGGCTTCCGAACAAAATGAAAATGCAGATTAATCAGTCTATTTCCGAGGAAACCTTGTCTATCAAATGAGCGACCGAACGTTCCTGCACCTGTCGAAACTCACTATATTCACGATTTAGCTGAGCATACTTAGCCGCCATGCGCAAACAACCCAGAACTAGCATCTTGCTCGACGGCACAGAACTTCGACTCATTGTATCATTGGCCTCAAGCTCCTGGCGAAGAAGCGATATTGCGGAATCCACCTCATCATCAGGAGCGGCACTATAAAAAGTAAATTCCTGTCCGAACAGATGGAAGCGAACAAGACGATCCTGCATAGGTATCGATCGTCAGCCTAATTACTATTACTTTCAGCGTCATCACTGAACAGAAAGCCTTGTACGCTGCTATTATTGCTTTTTTCTGCAGCCACAGAAACGTGTTCATTCTCCCACTGCTCAATACGGCCGATCAATCCGGCAACCCGATTCCCTACCTCGCTGCGCTCGGTACTAAGATCTGAAATATTATTTTTCAGCTCAACACATTCAGCATCACGCTCTTGAAGCGTACCCTGCAACACATGATAATCCGACTTCAATTTATTGTATTTCGCCAACAGTTTATCTACAAACTCCTCCAAGCGAACCAATTCCGCATTATTCTCCATGACGCTTCCTCTGACTTTTAAGTTGCCGAAAAGGTTAAGAAACCATAACCTTCCGAAATTATGATAGAACTAGACAGAGCATCAATATACAGATCACGACTCCTGAACGCAAGGACTTTACAAGGGCGCAAGGTATCAGGACTTCTTTTTTATCACCAAATAAGCTAACACCGATCATATTCCCATGCGACAGGTCTCCCGTTTTTATACGGCATAACACCATAAAAAATACGCGGATCCGCATCAAAAACCAAAGGAAGAAAATAGCTATCCCCTTCCCACATCGGTAAATATTCAAGATTGGCAAGCGGGTACCAAATCAAATCGCCTTCCTCATTTCGCTGCTTAGCGGTGCCGCTATACCCAGTGATCAAAAAAATAAACCCTAGCCAGTCCTCACCCTCGGGCCCAAATCCCTTCCAATTAATAGTACCGCGCAATGCCATCTTGGTACATTCCAAGCCAGATTCTTCTCGAATCTCCCTTTTCATACAGCTAACGACGTTCTCGTTTGCTTTCATTTTACCGCCCAGGCCGTTATATTTACCCAGATGCGGATCTAAAGATCGGGCATTGCGATGAACAAGCAGCACCTGTAATCCATCTGAAGATAGAATATAGCCGAGTGTACCTATAATGGGCTTATACATATAAGGGATACTCTTCAAATTATAAAAAAGAATATTATCTCTACAAACAACTACAATCCGCAACTTCTGTCGCCGGGTTGTTCACAATGTGATACACTACAACTCTGTTAATCGGCTAACAACCAATCACCTTTCCTCTGGCAGCTCTTTCTCATGATTTGTATCGTACCGAAAACAAAAGCACAACGGGCAAGACTCTTTTGTATCATGCTCTTTTGCTTCTGCTCATCATTTTGCTTCTCCGGCTCAGCTTTGCCCGCGACCGAACAATTTCCTCTTTATCCGTGTATCAAAGCAAACGTGAAATTCTGGGAAGATGTATACGGCCGTTACTCCACGCAACAAGGGCTGTTACACGATAGCGACAACCTCAGCCGTGTTTATACTGTTGTCGATCTCGTAGATGGTGACACTCCCGGTTCAACAAAAATTAACAGCGAACGCATCAAGGCCGCCAAAAGTCGGATCAGCGACATCCTCTCAGACCTTGGATCCGGCAAACCGCCAACGACCCAGGAAGAAAAAAACATATCCAGTCTTTTTCTGCGGCAACCTCATGCCACCTATCTTGAGGCACGGGAGAACATTCGCCTGCAAATCGGCCAAAAAGACCGCTTCCATGAGGGTCTGGTACGCTCAGGGAAATATCTTGCCCAATTTAAACAATTTTTTGCTGCCCAAGGACTGCCCCCGGAACTTGCCTATCTGCCCCATGTGGAATCATCCTTTAACCCGAAAGCATTCAGCAAAGCCGGAGCAGCCGGACTCTGGCAGTTTACCAGGTCTACTGGAAAAGATTTCTTAACCATCAATGAACGGATCGACGAACGTTACGACCCATTCCTCGCCACCCAGGCTGCAGTGAAGCTCCTCAAGGAAAACTATTCCCAGCTCCAGTCTTGGCCACTCGCGCTAACCGCCTATAATTATGGCCGGGCCGGTATGGTCAGGGCAAAAACCGAAAAAGGCAGCTATGAAAATATCTTCGCCTCGTACAGTCAGGGATATTTCAAATTCGCCTCACGTAATTTTTACTCTGAGTTCCTTGCCGCTGTGCGTGTTGCAACACGTTTGGAAGGGCGTCCGAATGTGCCTTTCGAACGCCCCGAGCCTACCGTCACTTTTCGTCTCAAAGAAGATGTTCCCACAGCCCGTATTCGCTCCTCATTCAGCATCTCCCTTCAAAATTTTGCTCGCCTGAACCCTGCCATTATGCAACCTGTCCTAGACGGGCAGAAATCAGTTCCCAAAGGGTACCTGGTGCGCCTACCTGCGACGAAACAGGCCGAGTCAAAAATAGAACCGGAAAATCAAAAATATAATGCCAAATTTCAACTTATCGCCAAGACATCAAATTCAAACGTTCGCTATATGGTGCGGAAAGGAGATACCATCCTTTCCATAGCCCGTCAGTTCCAACTTTCTCCCCAGGAATTACTCGCGGCGAACAGCAGAAACCGAGAAACTGCCATACGGATTGGAGACAAATTGATTATTCCAATCAAAATCAGCAAAAAATAGAAACGAACCCGCAAATAAGAGCGGATTCAACGATTACGATAACAATACTTGAATAACAAGGTGTTTATGACATAATACTTAAGATTCACTGAAGTCGTCTCCTCCTGATGGGGAACGGTTCAATTGTGGTAGAAAATAAAACCGGTACCCGCCAAATTACTTGACCGGATCAAAGCCGAGACTGTCAGCAAACATGAAATCGTCCTGTAAGCAAACCACCTGCGTCTACCCTGTGGCCAGCCAAACACAAGGAGCTTTTCTATGACCACAGCCGAAACGCTTATTGAAAAATTCAAAAAAATCAAGACACTCCCTCATATTGTCGCCCGGCTTGTTCAATTGGTCAACGATGAAGATTCCACTCTGCGAGACTTTGAGGAAGTCATCCGATTAGATCCAGCACTAGTCGCTAGATTGTTGACCCTAGTTAATAGCTCTTATTTTGGCCTGAGACGCAAGGTTGATTCTATTTCACGAGCTGTTGCCCTGTTGGGAATGAAAAACCTCCACAATATTGCCGTAACCGATGCCCTCAAAGGCATGCTGCGCAGCGACTCCGGCACCACCGAATTCTCTCCCCAGCGCTTGTGGGTACACAGCGCCGCCTCAAGTATCTGTTGTAAAATGATTGCCGAACGCATTTTTTCCATCAATGGAGATGACGCCTATCTCTGTGGAATATTGCATGATATAGGGTTGATTGTCGAAATGGAGACCGAGGAAGAGAAATTCCTCAAGCTGATTGATCAACTGGTTATTGATGGTCCTTCTATCATTGAGTTGGAACAGGACCTGTTTCACACTGACCACTGCCAGATTGGCTCCATACTAGCCAAAGAATGGTGCATACCTGACCCGATAGCCGATGCAATCCGTGATCACCATCAAGATAACGGTGCAATCGTTCCGCATTCACCGACAGGGATTCTCCAGATGAGCGAATATATCATCACCCAACTTGGCTATTATGCCCTTAAAGAGGGTATCCCGGTCACCCTCTTGCCCTCTCTCGCGGCGCATATCCAAAGCAACGTGGAAGAATACAAAGTGCTTGCGGAAGATCTCCCGGAAGAGCTTGAAAAGACAAAAGAAATGTACGGCGGATGAGGTTACCCATGACCATGACAAACCTATTTGCCGATCTTGCTGACCCCATTGGTGAATTAACCGCTTTACTCACCCACCTGGAACAAGAAACTGAGCATCTCCTTTTTTTCTGCCTGAATCATTTCGGTCATTCAGTCGCCTCCGACCATTTCCCTCTTGAGACCGGCCAGGCTATTCATTATGTCGAAGAATACGAAAAAAAATCCTCGGAGGTCTCCTTCTCAGTAAAAGACCGCCCGTTCTTCCTACTGGCGGTGCCGGATCTTCACGGCTATGTGTTGGCTACAGCAAAACAACCAGAACAAAACGCTACCAGCACCTGGATCTCGACGATCATCCGTCTTGCGGTTCGACTCTTTCTTTCTCACCAAGAAACTGTGGAAACAGTGAACAGACTGCGCATCCAAAAAAAGCAGTTCGATCGAAAATTCGCCGTCCTGGAAAATAAATTTCAGGACATCATGGCTGAAAACGAGCAAAATTACCGAAAAATACAGGAGCAACAACTTAATTACGCCAACACCCTGCAGATGGAAATTAAGCAGCAGACTGCGGAATTACGGGGAGCCAAAAAGGCTGCGGAGGCCGCCAACATCGCTAAGAGTGAGTTCCTGGCGGCCATGAGCCACGAAATCCGAACCCCGATGAATGGTATTATAGGCTTCACCGATATGATGCTCGACACGGGGCTAGATGAAGAGCAGATCGAATTTGCCCAGACCATCAAACGTAGCGCCGACGCCCTGCTCTCCTTAATCAATGACATCCTCGATTTCTCCAAGGTTGAGGCCGGCAAACTCGATCTCGAATGCATCAGCTTCGATCCGGAGATCACGGTGCAAGATGTCTGTGATCTTGTCAGGCCGAAGGTAGCCTCGCGGCCAATCGAGGTGCTCTGCAGAATCGATGACGCTCTTCCTGCCAACGTTATGGGGGACCCCGGCAGGTTTCGTCAGGTTTTGGTTAACCTCATGGGGAATTCCGCTAAATTTACCAAGACGGGAGAGCTTGAGTTAGCGCTCATGGTCGATGAAGAGACGGAGGAGAGCATTACTCTGCATGCCCATATTCGAGACACGGGGATAGGTATTCCTGAGGATAAACTGGAATCGATCTTCGAGGCCTTCCGCCAGGCCGACGGATCGACCACCAGGGAATACGGCGGCACCGGTCTTGGACTTTCCATCTGCCGCAAAATTGCCGGATTGATGCAGGGGCACATATGGGCTGAGAGCCTACCTGGCCAAGGCAGCACCTTTCATTTCACCGCAAAGCTTAAAAAAGCCCAGCAACAGCACACAAAATCTTTTAGCAAAGTCGCTTTAGCTAATAAACGGGTATTAGTGGTTGACGACAACATAACCAATCTCAGCATCTTGCAGCATATCCTCAAAACCGCAGATCTCGACGTTGTTGCCATCCAGGACAGCAGCAAGGTCCAATCCGTATTGCAGCAGGCAATCACCGAGAATCAGCTGTTCGACCTCATCATCCTTGATATCCAGATGCCGGAACCGGACGGTTACGCGCTGGCAAGAATGATCCGCCACGAAATCCCTGAAACTGCAAAAATTCCGCTCCTTGCCTACACCTCCTCAACGGACAGGAATGCCCAGCGCTGCAAAGATGGGGGTTTCGACGCCTTTCTCACCAAACCGACCCGCCGAGAGATCCTCTTCAAAACCATAGAAAAACTCATAGGTCCGGAAGAACCCGTAGACACCAACCTGGTCAAGGAAACCTTCATCACCCAATACAGCGTCCGAGAAGAGCTTAAACAGTCGGTCCGCATCCTGCTCGCTGAAGACAATCCGGTAAACCAAAAACTTGCGGTCCTGATCCTCACCAAGGCGGGCTACAAGGTAGAAGTGGCCAATAACGGCAGAAAAGCTATTGAGACCTTCGCCGGGAATCCCGAACACTTCGATCTTATTCTCATGGATATCCAGATGCCGGAAATGGACGGCCTCACCGCAACCAGGGAACTCCGTGCCATGGGTTTCACCAATATCCCTATTATTGCGATGACTGCCAATGCCATGAAAGGTGACCGAGAAATCTGTTTGGATGCGGGCATGAACGACTACATTACCAAACCGGTCAAACGAGAAATAATCTTTGAAATCATCGAAAAATGGTTACATCACGAGTTGGGGAGATGAACGACTCACCAAAAATTCCAAATAGCTTTTCGGATATGTCTCCAACTAACGTAAACGCCCCACCAGACCACCTATCACGGCGTATCAATCAATGGGCATTTTCCCCTTCCGCCTCAAGTAATAAAGCCGTTGATTTTTTACGCATCTGCCTCCGTGTCCTTTTGATCATGTATCAGGAGTTTTTTCGAACCCACTTAGCGATCAGAGCATCCGCCCTCACATACACCATCATACTCTCGCTGGTACCCATCCTGGCCCTCAGCACTGCAATTCTCAAAGGGCTCGGCAACGATGAACAGCTCAAACTGGCCGCCACCAGATTTATTGAACAACTTGAACCTCCGAACCCTTTGCCGATTGAACGACGCAACACCAGCGAGGAAGCAAGTCAACTCGAACTAGTCCCACCTCCCCCAGCCCTACCGTCAACAGGGCAGGGCCAAGTCTCAACGCCCCCCCATCTCCACCGCGCCGTTGACACCATCTTTCAATACGCCAACCGAACCAATTTCGCCGCACTAGGCATCCTAGGGGTCATCGGTCTGATCGGTGTCGTTATTCTCGTCCTCTCTTCGATAGAAACCGCGATGAATGCCATCTGGCACACGCACAAGGGGCGATCCTTCTTCCGGAAAGTAATGGATTATCTCGCTTTGCTGATTCTGCTTCCCATTTCCCTGAATATCGCGTTGGCCGCTGAAGCCATTCTTGCCAGCAAGACGATTATGAGCCGTGTCAGCTTAATTGTGCCAACAGCCTGGGTGGCTACCTTTGTCATCAAACTGATACCCTTTGTGTTTATCGTTACCACCCTGATGATTATGTATCTTTTTTTCCCCCACGCTAAGGTTAAGACTGGAGCTGCCCTGGTCGGTGCCGTCTTTGCTTCGATATTCTGGTTCATTTTTCAAAAAATATTTATCTTTCTGCAAGTAGAGGTTGCCACATACAATGCTATCTACGGATCGTTTGCTATAATCCCGCTTTTCCTTATCTGGCTCCAAATCGGCTGGACCTTCATCCTCCTTGGTGCCTCCTTGGCCCATGCAATTCAGATCCACCCGCATTATCACGTAGCCGACAACACTCTTTCTCCTCAGCGACGCCTCCAAACTGCCTTCGACATTCTGCAAACCGTCTATGATAACTTCGAAAACCGCCTTCCTACCCCCTTCTCCCAGCTGAACGAAAAATTTCCCAAGACCAGATGCGCAGACATCAATGCCGTAGCAACATTGTTGATCAAGGGACGTTTGTTGAGCTCAAGCGAGAGTAACAATGAAGAAATTCTGCTCCCGGTAACTTCGGCAGAGAAGCTGCGCGCCAGTGAAGTTGTACAACTGGTTCTTGGAAACGAGGTATTACCCACAATGGGCGGAAAACTTGCTTCCCAGGCGATTGAAGCCGCCAGCGAGGCATTACAAAAGAATCTTTTTCTCGACAACCCCCAGGCCAAACACTCCTGAAACAGGGTCCAACCCAATCCCCAACACATCGAGATGTGGGCAGACTCTTGCTCCGCAAGCAATCTCGTCCATATTGGCAGCCAATAAAATATTCATAAAAAAACTAACAATTACAATACTTTTACTTAATAATTCTCTATTTTGTCACGGCATTGATGCTGATCGCTTCGCAAGCACAGGGGGAGCCTTTGCAACTCCCCTTGACTATGGATATGGTTTTACTCCGGTCTTTAATTGTCCAACAAGCGTATTGTCTATCTGCGCGACTATCTGCAGGAAAAAAACTCCCGTTGATGTATCAACACCACAGGCCAGTATTTTCTGGAGGCATGGCTCTACGCCCTCTACAACGGTGGCCCGGGGCTACGTTCACCCGTACTACCGTAGACTCCGCAACCGGTGGTTGTTCCGACAGAAAAAGACTTCAAACGTATTGCACCCAAACCCGTTGATTTTTTCAAATATAAGTTTATCTTCCTTTTAAAGAACAAAGAATATTTTGATGTTTACTAACTAACGGAGGCTACTTATGACTGCTCAAAAAGATGTATGTCCTACCTGCATGGGAAAGAAAGTTATCGAGGGTCGATGCGAGGCCAATAGTGAGTGGAAAGGAAAAAACGACGATGGTCAGGTGTGTACTCCCGACAATACATGCCCGACGTGTAAGGGCAAAGGATATGTAGAAGACTGATAGCACACGGCATATCAGGTGCTGCAAAACAATGTGGCAACCTCTTGTTAATAAATAAACCGGGTTTCCCAACAAACCAAAGCCAACAAGCTTGGTGGGAATAACCCGGTTTATTTATCTCACGCTGCCAAAAGGCAAAAAAAACATCCGAGATCGGCAGAAAACATTTCTTCCTTGGCGTACTTTCCTTGAATCCTTAGTCGCACTCTTGCTACAGAGGTTTGTTGGCTTCCATATGCATTACCAGGTCGAGCATCCGGTTGGAATAACCCCATTCATTATCATACCAGCTCATAATTTTGACGGAAGTACCCAGCACCTTGGTACAGAGACCATCGACGATTGAGGAGTGGGGATCACCCTGAAAATCAATCGACACCAGGGGTTCTTCCGTGTAGCGCAGATATCGGTTGGCAGCAGCGGCCAAGGCTTTATTAACCTCCGCCACCGTTGTTTCCCGCTCAACCTCGATTACCACATCAACAAGCGAAACATCGGGTGTAGGGACACGGACAGCCAACCCATCAAACTTGTTTTTTAATTCCGGGATCACCAACGCAACTGCCGCTGCCGCACCAGTTTTAGTCGGCACCATCGACATCCCCGCCGCACGAGCCCTGCGAAGATCGGAGTGAGGAAAATCGAGCAACCGCTGATCACCTGTGTAGGCATGCACCGTTGTCATCAACCCTCGTTTGATGCCAAAATTGTCCAGAATAACCTGAGCCACCGGGGCCAGACAGTTGGTGGTGCAGGAGGCATTCGACACCACATGATGCACGGTTGGATCGTATTCGTCCTCGTTAACCCCCATGACAATAGTTTTCACCTCGCCTTTGGCAGGGGCTGAAATAATGACCTTGGTGGCTCCAGCATCAATATGGGCCTTGGCCGACTCCATATCACAAAAAAGCCCAGTGCATTCAAGCACATATTCCGCACCGAGGCTCGCCCATGGAATTTCGTTCGGTTTGCGATGGCTGGTTATTGGAATAGTCTTGCCATCCACGATAATACTGTTCTCCCCGGCGCTAATCTCTTGAGTTGAAACGCCCATGATGGAATCATATTTCACCAGATGGGCGATGGTCTTGACATCGGTAAGGTCGTTGATCCCTACAATCTCAATGTCGGCAAAGGCAGGATCCTTGCTCAATGCCCTGAAGATATTTCTCCCGATCCTGCCAAATCCATTAATACCCACTTTTATCGCCATAGTATTCCACTCCTTTGTTAGAAAGTTTCGGATACGTGCTGGTCATTATCCATTAAGCATCCCCTGGGTATCCCCAAGGACAGCTTTAAGGTGTGAAGGCTAGCAGGACATCTGCATCGCCTGTTGGTAGAGGGAAAGATACGCATCCTTCACCTTTTCCCAGGTGTGACAATGAATAATCCGTTCGACCGCAGCCCGTTGCATAGCCCGGATTCTGTCAGGGTCATGCTGATAGATCATCAACGCCCGCGACATGGTGGCCGCAAGAATTGTGGATACATTCTCACTATAGGAAAACCCGGTTTGCCCATCAATGACCTTGACCAGCCCGCCAACGCGATGAACGATTGGTAGGTTACCTAGTAACTGGGCTATGTAATCGGTGAGCCCACATGGTTCGTACCGGGAGGGAATAAGAAAAAAATCACCAGCCGCATACACTTTGTTGGCCAGCAAGGAATCATACCCTCTGAGAAAACATATCCTTCCTCGGCCAATTCCAGAGCTTGCCAATAGCTCCAACTGTTTTTCAAACTCCGGTGTTCCGGAACCGAGAACAAGGAATTGGCATGTCGGCTCCTGCGGCAACACCTCAGTGATCGCCTGGGTCAAGACATCTGTCCCTTTTTGCGAAGTTAAGCGGCCGATAAACGTAAAGAGCGGAATTTCATAAGATCCGTCTAGTACCCCGAATTGCTTCACCCGCTCCCAAGGACCGTTCGCTGCAATCTGCGCAAGCAAGGCAGCCTTACAATTTTTCTTCCCGGCAATATCCCCCAGAACATCATACCCCGCTACCAGCCCCAACTGTTCCGGGCGGCTTGGATTAAAAACATCAGTATCAATGCCATTGGTTATGCCAGCTATAAGTACCCCGTTTTTTAAAAGGGCGTGCCCCAACCAGCCGGTTCGGGCATCGTCTGGAGTCTGCTGTAACTCGCGGCCATAGTTTTCGCTGACTGTACTAAGTACAGCATACTTCGAGGCCGCTATAAACGGATCAAAACTCCCGTTAAGACGACCAGACATAATCACCTTCTTCGGCAAGCCAGTGACAGCCTGGGCGAACTCCAGATCCTCGACTTCCTGGTGATACCCCAAGCCGGCATTGTGTATAGTTACCACCGCCCCGGTCTGGCGGAAATAATGTCGGTATCCGTTATTCTCCCGCATCATTGCAGGCAGCGTTGCCGCGTGTCCATCCTGGCAATGAATGACATCTGGATGTTCATCAAGGAGGATCATCAGATCCAAAGCGGCCTTCTGCAAAAGGATATTCATGGCAAAATAATCAAAATGGCCTCCACCCCGGCGTTGCCATGCGACTTCCAGTTCATCCTCTTCCGTATAGGTATAGACGCCGCGCTTAGCGGCAAAACGATCCGCCTCCACTAGAAAGATGGTGACGTTGTTGAAAGTTGCCTGCCAGATCGCCACCTTTTCCCGCCGCTCCTCGGCGGCATAATTCATATCAACCTCAAAAACATGGTCATAGCGTCGACCGCCGATACGGTCACTTGCCTGCCCAACACCGGCGAGCGAAAAGCCGAGACGGGTGGCATCCATGAATCCGTAGCGGGGCATAATTACCCGAACAGAGCAATTACTATCGGCCGCCAAGACTTCGGCAAGCTGGCGGCACACATCTTTAACTCCGCCCGCACCAGCCAGCCGATCATATTCCCTAGAGACCATCCACACCGACTGGACCTTTCTGCTCTTGTCTTCGGTCGTCACGTCCTCTTCCATTTTATCCTTTCGCCCATCTCATTCGTTATTCCAGGCAACCTAAAACATTCCATCCATCACCAGCTAAACGGTTCGCACCTGTTCAATAATGCTCTCCACTAAGGCTGACGGCTCCTTGCCAACGGTATCAAGACGCAGGTGCGATCCGGCAGCATAAAGAGGAGCACGTCTCAGCAGGAGTTCTTCTATTTCGTCATGGGCTGAACTGCCGGTCAGGGACGGACGTTGCCCTGCGGAATTAGGATCGTTACTCATCCGCTGCCTGATTGTTGCGGCATCGGCGTCAAGCCAGACAACGTAGCAACAGCTCCGGATCCGTAGCCATTCCTCTCGGTGCTCTATCGCACCGCCACCGGTAGCCAGGACCGTCTGCTCCATTTCCGGGATTTCCATGAGCAATTGTCGTTCCGCCTGCCGAAAAAAAGCCCATCCATGTTGGACGACAATATCGGCAATGGGAGCGCCCAGGCGTTCACAAAGCACCATGTCGGCATCGATAAATGTATATCGGAGCTTTTGAGCAAGCATCCTGCCAATTAGAGATTTTCCCGTCGCCCGGAAGCCGGTCAGGACAATATTATTTATTTTATTATTCATATCACTGACTATAGCATAAAAGAAACGTCTTGTGCTCTTCAAGGAGAAAGCAGCTACCACTCTTTTTTTCTTTTCTTTTTAATATTCTATTCTTACTGTTAAGTATTAAATATTACCCCTACGGTGTCCCCACACAAGCTATGGAATATAAAGATTATTACCAGATACTCGGCATCCCCCGAGATGCGACCCAGGATCAAATCAAACAGGCCTATCGCAAGGTTGCCCGAAAATACCACCCCGATGTCAGCAAGGAACGTGATGCCGAGGCCAAATTCAAAAATGCAGGCGAAGCCTATGAAGTTTTAAAAGATCCTGAAAAAAGAGCTGCCTACGATAAATTTGGTGCCAACTGGCGCGATGGCCAGAATTTCGAACCGCCTCCTAATTGGGATGCCGGTTTCGAATTCCGGGGTGCCGGGTATACAGGCGGTGATGCCGCTGGGTTCAGTGATTTTTTTGAATCGTTGTTCGGTCATGGCCATACAGACAGGCAACGGCAGCATGTCTTTAAAATGAAAGGGGAGGACCAGCACGCCAAGATCATGATTTCTCTGACTGATGCCTACTTCGGTGCTAAACAGACCCTCACCCTGACCCGTCCAACAGTCGACAACAACGGTCATGTCAGGACGACGCCCCACACATTGCATGTGGTCATACCTCAAGGAATTATCGAAGGACAACGGATTCGCCTTGAAGGGCAGGGGCTGCCAGGATACGGAGGCAGCCCTCCAGGCGACCTCTTTTTGGAAGTTGCCTTTCAAGAGGATCGATTTTTTCATGCTGAAAAACGCGACATACATCTCACCCTGCCGATCGCTCCATGGGAGGCTGCTTTGGGGGCAACCCTCACCGTCCCTACTCTTGGTGGTAACGTCCAGGTAAAAATTCCGCCAGGGTCGCAGGGCGGTAAAAAACTTCGCCTCAAGGGCAAAGGATTATCGGCCGGCAATCAACGGGGCGACCAGATAGTCACCTTGCATATTGTTGTCCCTGAAGCGAATACCGAAGAACAGCGCAAACTTTACACAAACATGGCGAAAATAATGCCGTTCAACCCTCGTTCCGAACTGGGGATCTGATATGACCGAACAAATAATCTACATCCAGGGGATGGTCCTGAATGAAAAAACCCGCTGCACGCTTGCAGATCTCTGTAGGCTCTGTGGCGTTAGCGCTGAACTTGTTCATGACATGATCGAAGAGGGTATACTTAGCCCGGACGGACACTCACCGCAGGAATGGCGCTTTTCTTTTATAGCCATCAAACGGGTGCAAACCACTCTCAGGTTGCAGCAGGATCTTCGGGTCAATCTTCCCGGTTGCGCCTTGGCTCTTGAACTGTTGGAAGAACTCGAAGAATTGCGTCATCTCTCCCGTCGCACCTGACCATGCACAGAAACGGTCCAACATCCTTGTCATCAGCCCCGTGAATTTTCTTCCACCTCTCGACCAGCTGCAGTTCTCCTCATTCTGCTTAGGGCTCACGGTCGCTACCGTGGTTGCTGTTATTCTCTTTCTTCTGGCGCGCAGCAGTTCCCAACAGCGGCAACTTTCTCTTGCCCTGCGCTTGGAACGGTTGCAAGAGGAATCTGGGGAAGACGAGGCAGAGATACAAAGGCTCCGTTTGGAGCGCACGGAATTTGCCAGAGAATGCCGGAAACTTGATGCCGACAACGCTTCATTGCAGACCTCTTGCAATGCGATGCGGCAGCAAGTTGAAGAAAGAGAGCTTCTGCTGGCAGAGGCCCGCAAACAGATAGAACAGGATTTCCAGTTCCTGGCCGGAAAAATCATCAGTGAAAAGGGTGAATTGCTCAACAAACAACATGAATCGTCCCTGACCCTGCTCCTTCGCCCCTTTCATGACCAGCTGCTGGATTTCAAAAAAAAGGTGGAGGACGTTTACGACCGTGATTCACGGGATCGGGTCACTATGATCAAAGAGATCGAACACCTCAAGCTGCTCAATCAACAGGTCAGCACCGATGCCGCAAATTTGGCGGAAGCTCTCCGCGGCAGCAACAAAATCCAGGGACAATGGGGGGAGATGGTCCTGACCAAACTTCTTGAGGCCTCGGGGCTGCGAAACGGTCAAGAGTTTGCCGTCCAGGTCAGTCTCAAGACCGATGAAGGATCAACCTACCAGCCAGATGTGCTGGTGTATCTCCCTGAAAACCGAACCGTTGTCATTGATGCCAAAGTGTCACTGAAGGCCTTCACGGATGCTCATGCAGCACCGGATGAAACCCAGAAACAACAGCACCTCACGCAACATCTTCAATCGATAAAAAAACACATCAGCATGCTGGCCGCCAAGAAATATCACCAGCTCACGGATTCCGGCTCGCTCGATTTTGTCCTCCTGTTCATTCCAATCGAGGGTGCCTTTCAGGTCGCGGTTACGCAGGATCCCGAGATACTGACCAGCGCTATGCACCGGAAAATCATCCTGGCAAGCCCATCGACCCTGCTCGCCATCCTCAAAACCATTCACCATCTCTGGCGTATAGACGAACAAAACCGCAACAGTTTACTTATTGCCAAACAAGCGGGGAATCTTTATGATAAATTCGTTGGTTTTACCGAGGCTTTTGAAGAAGTTGGGCTACGTCTCAATCAAACGCAACAGGCTTGGCACACCGCAAAAAACCGATTGAGCTCGGGCCACGGCAATCTGATAGCCAAGGCCGAAGCACTGAAACATCTGGGAGTACAGACAAGTAAAAACTTGCCAGACTCCTGCAAACACACCTCATCCTCACAAGAAGAACTACTATGAAATATCTCAACATTGTTGCCCTGCTTTTTCTGCTGGCACTTTCCTCGTGCGCTACCAAAGGCCAAACCGGAGCACTAGGAGGCGCTGCGGGCGGCGCCCTCATCGGCCAGGCGATCGGCCATAACACCGCAGGAACCTTGATCGGAGCCGCTGTAGGCGGTGCGCTTGGGTATATGATCGGCAATGAAATGGATAAATATGATCGGGACCAGCTTAACCGGGCCTATGAGCAGGGACCGTCCAACCGACGTTCGACCTGGGTGAATCCAGATAACGGCAACCAATACGCCGTTACCCCGCAGCCATCCTATCAAAATCCCACGACTCATCGGGTCTGCAGGAAAGCAGAAATTGACGCCGTCATCGACGGCAAACGGGAAAGAACCTACACCACCGCCTGCCGTGATCAGTACGGCAGTTGGGAATTGCAGCGATAAACAACAAGTCTGCAGAGTATGACGATGACCAAAGGCGAAATACCCGTCACCACCACCAGTCGCCGGGAAATGATTGACATCACCGGTCAGATACAACGGATTGTCGCCGCAAGTGACATCGAAGAAGGGATTTGTTTCTTGTATAATCCCCATACCACAGCAGGACTCATCATCAACGAGGGGGCGGACCCGGATGTCCAACGCGATATTCTCGGCGGCCTGGGCCAGATCGTACCCTCCGATTATCCGTACCAGCATGACGAGGGTAATTCTCCCGCCCATCTGATGACCGCCCTGACAGGCTCATCCGTAACAGTATTCATCACTCAAGGACGGTTGCAGCTTGGGACCTGGCAACGAATTTTTTTTCTGTGAATTTGACGGGCCACGCAACCGCAATATGTGGTGGAAGATAGTAGCAGGATAACCGCCTTGCAATCAGGAGTAACATGTACTTTGGAATCAATCGTATCACGGATGAGCAGTCTCTTGTCACCTTTTTACAGCACTTCAGTGCTGATCGCCTTACCAGTGCGCTTGTCCCCCGCATGACGGAGCAAGAGATTCTGCAAGTCGTCGATCTTTTGACCGGTATCATGAAAAACCACCTGAGCGGCGATGAATACCACACCCTCTTTCTCGGTGAAGATCATCACCATGACTGACCAACACCGGCACCTGCCGTAACCTCTTTCCGGCTGCTACCATCCATGCATTCACTTGTCAATCTGCGCGACTTCCTTGAGTTGCTGCGTAAAAACGATCAACTGCTCACCATCGACACCCCGGTGGACCCCTATCTTGAAATAGCCGAGATACATCGAAGGGTTATCGCTCAAGGTGGTCCAGCGCTCCTGTTTACCAAAGTCAAGGGTTCCTCATTTCCTGTAGTTACCAATCTTTTCGGCTCCAACCACCGCTTGGAATTAGCCTTTGGCCGCCGTCCGCTTGACTTTGTCCGCGGCCTTGTTGACCTGGTTGAAAACTCGATGCCACCGTCACTTTCTTCGCTGTGGCAAGCCCGCTCACTCTTGACACAAGGCCTCAAAGTCGGGCTTAAACGGGAAAGAAGAGGCCCCATCCTCGACTGTTGCCAACACCCGGCCCGACTCAACGAACTGCCAATGCTTACCTCCTGGCATTCAGACGGAGGCGCCTTTGTCACCCTGCCGCTTGTCTACACCGAGCACCCCGATGGCCTAGGTCATAATCTCGGCATGTACCGCATTCAGCGATATGACGACACCACCACCGGCATCCATTGGCAGATTCACAAAGGTGGCGGTTTTCACTATTTTGATGCCGAACAAAAAAACCAACCGCTGCCCTTAACTCTCTACATCGGCGGCCCACCCGCTCTGATGCTGGCGGCTATCGCCCCGCTTCCCGAAAATATTCCGGAGCTGATTCTCGCTTCGCTGCTGCAAGGAAAAAAACTACAGATGGTCGACGACCCCAAAGGAGGCCATCAACTGGTCGCGGAGGCTGAGTTCGCCATTAAAGGTATTGTACCTCCTCACATCAGACGACCCGAAGGCCCTTTTGGCGATCATTACGGCTACAACTCGCTGCAGCATGACTACCCGGTTTTCCAGACAACGCATCTCTATCATCGCAAGGATGCCATCTATCCGGCGACCGTAGTCGGGCGGCCCCGACAGGAAGACTATTTCATCGGCGATTTTCTCCAAGATCTCCTCTCCCCGCTCTTTCCACTGGTGATGAAAGGCGTCATCCAGCTGAAAACCTTTGGCGAAACCGGTTTCCATTGCCTGGCGGCGGCTCGGGTTACTGATCGCTATCCTAGGGAAGCCTTTGCAGCCGGTCTTCGCATCCTTGGTGAAGGTCAGCTTTCTCTCACAAAATTTCTCCTGGTTACCGATGGCAGCATTGATGTCTCCCATTTCCCCCGGCTCTGGCAGCATATCCTTGAACGCATTCAATGGGATCGGGATCTCTTTGTTTTTGCCAATGTCTCTCAGGATACCCTGGATTACACAGGCCCATCCGTCAACAAAGGGTCCAAAGCCATGATGCTCGGCCTGGGACAGGCAAAATGCAGAGACCTGCCCCAGGAATTTTCGGGAACATTGCCGGAACAATGCAGCCAACCGACCGTCTACCTCCCTGGCACTCTTGTTGTCCAGGGGACCTCATATACGACTTCGCCGGATCTGGCAGCCACGTTAGCTCAATTTCCCGGGGTTGCCTCTTGGCCTGTTATCCTGCTTGTTGATTCTACCTCGGCGGCAACCTGTTCTTTGCAAGAATTTCTCTGGACCTTTTTTACCCGTTTTGAACCTGCCGCCGATATCCATGGCCGTGCACAAACGGTGCATCGATTTCACGTGGGCGTCCAACCTCCCATCGTTTTCGACTGTCGAATGAAGCCCTGGTACACCGATGTACTCGAAGTTGATCCCGCGACCAAGCAGAAAGTGGACGATAGAATTGGGGCAATCCTGCCACCGCAATATCGATAAAGCGATGCTTTATTTGTCGATGTATTGACGACACGTTTCTTTCTTCAGCGCATCACACCCAATAAAATATGGAAGAACGGTTACAGAAAATTCTCGCCAAGGCCGGCATAGCCTCCCGACGACGGGCCGAACAAATGATCTGCGACGGACGAATACAGGTCAATGGGCAAGTAATCAACGAGATGGGGTATAAGGCTGACCCCGGGCTCGACACGATCACCTGTGATGGCAAACCGATCGGCCTTGAACAAAAAATGTATGTGCTCCTGAATAAGCCCGCTGGCTATGTCACCACGCTCGACGACCCTCAAGGACGCCCAGTTGTCTCAGACCTGGTGGCTAATATCCCGCTGCGACTCTTTCCCGTCGGGCGACTCGACCTTGAGACCGAAGGGGCTTTGCTCATGACCAATGACGGCGAACTCGGCAACGCTATCCTGCATCCCCGGTTTGAAGTCAACAAAACCTACGAGGCAACTGTTACCGGCTCACCATCACAGGACAAAATAAGGCTATTGGAACAGGGGATAGAGATCGAGGGTATCAAAACCAGACCGGCGGCAATTAGAGTCCTGAAGCGGTTCAAAGAGCAGACCTTGGTTGAGGTCATCATCCATGAAGGGAAGAAACGACAGGTGCGAAAAATGTTCCAGGCAATCAACCACCGTGTTCTGTATTTGAAAAGAACCGCATATGGCGCTCTCCAACTGGGTACCCTTCCTAGTGGAAAATACAGGATCCTGGAACAAAATGATCTAAAAAAGATTTTTTCTGGAAAAATTCCCTTTACAATCAAAAACATACCTGCTTAAATTTCAACAGTTACCTGGAATTGGTCGTTAGGATACCTGAAGGGGTATTTTTCAGCGGTTTCCAGGCGAAGAGGTTGGTGTTTATCAGTTAATCCGAAGAGGATTGTGCAGGGAGAGACAAGTATGAACAAGTCCGAGTTGATTGAAGCCTTGGCCGAAGCGATGAACATTCCCATACGTGAAGCCGCATCGATAACCAATACGATCATCGAAACGATGAGTGACGCTCTCGCCAAGGGTGAATCTATTGAAATCCGAGGATTTGGCAGCTTTGTCGTCAAAGAGTATGAATCGTACACCGGCCGCAACCCGAAAACCGGCGAGAAAATCAAAGTCAAACCTAAAAAACTGCCATTTTTCAAGGTAGGTAAGGATCTCCGGGAACAGGTCAACAAAAGAGACAGCAAATAATTACTGCCTCAGACCGTCAAAGGTTTCTCTGTCCTTGGACTACTTCACCGACCAGATCATAGGTGTGCGCCTCGGTGATTTGCACTGGCACGATATCACCGGGGTGAACCTGTCCTGAAGTGATATACACACAGCCATCAATCTCCGGTGCCTGATATCGGCTTCGTCCTTCCAAAAGCAGGTCGCTTTCCCGACTGAAACCTTCAATCAACACCGGTTCCACCCTGCCAACGAACCTTTGTTGCAGGCTTTCACTGATTTCCGCTTGCGTTTCCATCACCCACTGATACCGAGCCGCTTTTTCGTCATCCCCAATTTTTTGCGGAAATCCGGCTGCTATGCTCCCCTCCTCGTCCTGATACTGAAAGACTCCAACATGATCGAGTTGCCATATTTTCAGGGCATCAACCAGCGATACCACATCAGCCTCAGTCTCCCCTGGAAAACCAATCAGCATTGTGGTGCGAATAGCGCAACCAGGGACATGGTGGCGGATACGCTGCACCAAATCATCGAGAACAGACTGATTGTAGTGGCGATTCATTGCATGCAGAACACGATCGCTCACATGCTGAAATGGAATATCGAGATAGGGCAGAATGCGTGGCTGCTCCGCCATCATTTGCAAGAGGGAATCAGTCACACTGGATGGATATAAATACAAAAGGCGCAGCCACGGAATTGCAGTGCTCTCAAGCAAGCCCCCGAGCAATCTGACCAGATTTCCCTGACTGCCCAACTCGTTGCCATAGGCAGTGAGGTCCTGGGCAATCAGCGAAAGTTCACGAACACCAGACTGTTCCAAAAAGCTGGCCTCGATAAGCAGATCCTTTATCGGACGACTCCGAAGTCGACCACGGATGGAGGGAATCATGCAATACGCGCAGTGGTTATCGCATCCTTCTGTAATCTTCAGATACGAACGGAAAAATGGCGTTGAAACCCGTCGCGACACCGAACTGTCCATCACATAAACGGCAGGACCGGGGTTAGTGACAATTCGGTTGCTTGATGAGATATTCTGGATCAGGTGGTCAATATGGCGAAAATCATCGAGCCCGACAAAAAGGTCGACTTCTGGCATTTCAGTTATCAACTCCGATCCATAACGTTGGACCATGCACCCGGTGACGACCAGTATTTTATCAGGATCGTCTTCTTTATAGACCGCGAGTGCCAATATTTCATCGATTGCCTCCTCCACTGCAGGACGAATGAAACCGCATGTATTGACCAGCAAGAGTGAGGCGTCCTCGGGCTGCTCCACCACGGAATAACCAACCTGTTCGAGAGCAGCGAGCATCACCTCGGAATCGACGAGATTTTTCGGACACCCCAAGCTGACCATATATAATGTTTTCATGTTGGCACAACCTCATTGAGCTGAATCAGAGCACAAAGCCTGTCGAGAATTCTCTTTGAATCCGAGCGAAAAGATTTTTGAACAAATCTTGGCGACCATTCCTGATGATACAATTCATCGGAAACTAACATAACTGCGGCAAAGTGAACATGGCGGAAACCCGCAACAGCCTTGAGAGCGGCATATTCCATATCAACCGCCACTATACCCTGGGAACCGTATTGCGCGACTTTCTCCCTCGTCTCTCGATAAACAGCATCTGTTGTCCAAATCGCACCTTGTTTCGGGTTGATTCCATTGGTTGTCAATACATCAAACAAAGAAATGTGCAGAGAATCATCACCCTTGGCAACCGCATGTTGGTAATGGACGCTTGTTCCCTCTTCACTTAGACTCCTGGTCGGCATGAAGAGATCACCAATGCGAAGGGAAGGCATAAGCGATCCACACCAGCCGTAAAGAATGATTTGCGATGCCCCCATAGCAATAACTTTCTCGAGACATATCGCTGCCATAGGAGCCCCAACTGCTGGGCCGGCAAGAAACAGGGATTTTCCAGAATACAAATTAGAATTAAAAAGAAAATGCTTTTGCAAATCGAATTTTTTTGCGAGTTCGGCGAAGCAGGAACTGTCTGACGGATTAATGGCAAGGATGCCAACGGGAGGTAACTGGGGTTCTCCGTTGTTTCTTTGAGGATTGATAACGCAGGTGGTCATGCTGAAAGAATAGCAATAAAAAAGGGCTACGGCAATAGCCGCAGCCCTTGATAAAGCGTTTCCCTTGTATCTATCCGAATTACAGACCGAGTGCTGATTTGAAGGGATTTGCATACAGCAGGATGAAGGCGATAACCAGACCATAAATGGCGATGGACTCACAAAGAGCCATACCAAGAATCATGGTGGTGGTAATAGCACCTTTTGCTTCTGGATTGCGGGCAACGCCATCACAAGCTCCGCGGAGACCATTTCCCATACCAACACCTGCACCGTGACCAGCCAGACCGATACTGAGAGCAGCGCCGATACAAATCAGAGCAAGACTAAGTTTATCCATTGTTTTGTTCCTCCGTACTAAAAGTTATATAAAGTTGGCCTTCTTCTCCGTTGAACGGAAATCTAAAAACTTATTAATGGGCGTGCTCCATGGCTCCCGCGCAATAAATCACAGCAAGGAGCACAAAAACCACAGCCTGGATCACTGAAACCAAAACACCAAGACACAGGATGGGCAACGGTGCGAAGAAGGCTCCTGCCAGCATGAAGAGCACCGACAGCAAGACTTCTTTAGCAAAAATATTCCCAAAAAGACGCATAGAGAGTGAAATCAGTCGGGCAAAATTACTGATCAATTCCAGCAGAAACATGAATGGAGCCAGTACCGGGCTCGGCCCCATGAAGTGTTTGTAATAACTCAGCCCGTGGTGCTTGAAGCCCAACACATGATGGGTCACCCAGACAATAATTGCCATTCCAAGCGTAATGTTGAGATTTGAAGTGGGCGACATGAAGCCGGGGATAAGTCCGATTATATTGGCAAGAATGATGTAGAAGAAAAAAGTTGCCATCATGGGAAACAGCATCTTTGCCCCTTTTTCACCAAGATTCTCAGCAAAAAAATCCATCAAGCCGCCGATCGTCACTTCCCAAAAATTCTGTCCGCTACCCGGCACCATTTCCATCTTCCCCATGGTCAATTTAGGGACAATGATGAGGAAGGCCATGACCATCCAAGTATACGTCATGTACGGTTCGCACACTTGTTCGAGAAGGCCGCTCCCAACCGGGGTATGGGGTACTGGCAAACCTAATGCTTGCAGAATTAGCGAGATAAATAATATCGGATGTTCCATGACCTACACTCTCCTCAAACTTTGCTCGGCGTCCAGCATTTTCCTGTGCTCAAGCCGATAATAACAACACTGAACATAACAGTGGTAAGCCCCAAAGTTAAACCGATCACATCGATCGCCGCCTGCGAGGCCAGCACTACTAACAGTAATCCTAACACTACCAGACGGGCATAAAATTTCAGGAAAAACCGAGTTCTTTCCAATGTGAACGCTGTTCCCTGGGGTCCCTCTTCGTTTCCTACCCGTTCCATCAACTGCTTGATATCTGTCTTAAGCAACCCAAAGCTGCCATTGACCAGCATGCCGCCAATCAAAACCGACCGGGAAAAACACCAACCGGCAATATACCAGCCACCAAAGGCCAATACGGCCGTCAATAATCCGCTGAAGATCATCACACGTCGAACCAGATGGACTTCCGCATCAGCAGCATTGCCGCCGACTGCTTCACATTGTTTATTCATCTTTCATTTTCCTGGTCAGCTCCCAGAGATTTTTAAATCCGGCGAGGATACCAAAACCAAAAAAAATAAAAGTAAGATAAGGGGCAGTTTTACCATTAAAAACTTTATTATCAAGTGCCCATCCCATGCCAAATCCGATCAGGATAGAAAAGACAAACGTCATACCTACATGGCTGTATGCCGCCAGCTGCCTGAACATTTCCCTGCGCTCTTCAGACATCCGCCACCCCTTCCCTGCCTGTGCAAGGACTTGACAATCGCTGGTACAGGTATCATGTGAAACCGGCAAGTGCAATATTTTTTTAATTAAACCATCAATTTTTTGAATGACGATTCAGTCATACTCAACGCCATTTCCAGATGAGCCCGATCATGTGCAGCCGATATGAAAGCCGCTTCAAATTGGGAGGGCGCAAGCCAGATACCACCAGCCAGCATGTGGCGATAATATTGACCATATATTTTGGCATCAGCACGCATTGCCGACTCAAAATCCGTGACCGGATCGGCCACGAAGAAACACGTCATCATGGAACCGATGCGATTCAGGACAGCTGGAATTGGCGACCTTGCCACAATACCCTCCATCTCGTTACCGAACCAGGCACTCTTCTCTTCCAATTCAGCATAGAAACCTGGCCTGTTGACAATTTTGAGCATTGCCAGACCTGCGGCCATGGCCAAGGGGTTCCCGGACAACGTTCCCGCCTGGTACACAGGTCCGTCAGGAGCCACCATATCCATAATCTCCGACTTGCCTCCGTAGGCCCCAACAGGCAGACCGCCGCCAATGATCTTGCCGAGACAGGTCAGATCCGGTGTTATGCCAAAACGTTCCTGCGCCCCGCCTAAAGCAAGACGAAAACCGGTGATAACCTCGTCAAATATCAAAACAATCCCGAGCTCACTGGTCAACTCCCTTAATTTTGAAAGAAAATTAATTTCAGGAACAACCACTCCCATATTTCCGGCAACAGGTTCGACAATAACACAGGCGATATTCAGGGTTTCATCTCGTAGAGTCTGCTCCAAAACCCGTTGGTCGTTATATGGAATGGAGATGGTGTTTTTAACGATCTCTTCAGGGACACCTGGGCTTCCAGGTATACCGAGAGTTATGACTCCGGAGCCTGCCTTGACCAGAAAAGAGTCCGCATGACCATGATAACACCCATCAAACTTAACCACCACCTTTCTACCAGTATATCCCCTGGCCAGCCGAATGGCGCTCATGGTCGCTTCGGTCCCGGAGTTGACAAACCTGATTTTCTGGATTGAGGGAACAGCGGCACAAACCATCGCGGCCAATTCGACCTCCAATGGTGAAGGCGCACCGAAACTAGTTCCATCCAGGGCTGTCTTCTGAATTGCCTCCACAACCTCCGGACGGGCATGGCCCAAAATCATCGGACCCCAAGAGCCAACAAAGTCAATAAATTCATTGCCATCGACATCAGTAACTATGCACCCGGCTGCTTTTTTGATGAAGAGTGGGTCGCAACCCACAGACCGGCATGCCCGGACTGGTGAATTGACCCCCCCAGGAATGAGTTTTATCGCTTGAGCAAAAAGATGTGCTGATCGATCGGTATTCATCTGGCTCCTCGCAGCGACCTGAGCGCTGGTATCCTGATTGCTGAAATTATAATAATCGATACATATAGCATGGACATTTTTCGAATGTCAAAACCAAAAGGAACTCGAAGGTGGCAGCCTTAACAGTTACTCATAACATGTCAATTTTTTCTTGTCACCGATGAGCGTGCAAGGTAGAATGTCGCCGATGCTGCTAACCATTACATAACCATCGAGAATTCATTAAATTTTCACCCCACATTTTTTCGGTGGCTATTCAAAAGGAGAAACGAAGATGGCAAGTGACAAGGTATTGCACATATCTGACAGCGAATTCGACACTAAGGTTGTCGGCAACGCTCTTCCCTGCTTGGTCGATTTCTGGGCACCATGGTGCGGCCCCTGCAAGGCAATCGGTCCGGTTATTGATGAGCTTGCCTCCGAATTTGACGGCAAATTAATCATCGCCAAAATGAATGTGGACGATAACCCTGCCACCCCCGGAAAATTTGGTATCCGCGCTATTCCGACGCTCATCCTCTTTAAAGGCGGAGAAATTGTTGACCAGATAACCGGTGCCGTGGGCAAGTCACAGTTGCAAGCTCTCATCAACAAAGCCATCTAAAAATATTTTCCGGCACGATTAACTTGCTTATAGCAACAGGTCGTTCCTTCTTCTTGGCAAAAACGACCCCATGCAACAGGCACAGTATCAGTTAATTATCGTCGGGGGCGGACCGGCCGGCCTGACCGCGGGTTTATACGCAGCTCGTGGTCGTCTCAAAGTTCTACTTATTGAGAAAGGTGCCACCGGAGGCCAAGTGCTGGTAACTGATTGGGTCGATAATTATCCGGGATTTACGGAAGGGGTGTCTGGATTTGATCTGATTGACAAGATGACGGCCCATGCTGATCGATTTGGCTTGGAAAAAAAGTTTGCTACCATCAAATCCCTGCAACTTGATGGCGATGTAAAAACAATCACCTTGGAAAATGGTGAAATTTTCACCGCTAAAACCATTGTCCTCTGTACCGGGGCAAAACCTAGACAGCTAGACATCCCCGGTGAATACGAATTCAAAGGCCGTGGCGTTTCTTATTGTGCCACCTGTGACGGTCCCTTTTATCGGAATCAGGAAATTGCAGTTGTGGGTGGCGGCAACACAGCCATTCAGGACGCCCTGCATTTAACTAAATTCGCTACAAAAGTCACAGTCATTCACCGCCGGGGTGAACTGCGAGCAACAAAAATTCTGCAAGAAAAAGCCTTCTGTAGCCAGAAAATCGACTTTATCTGGAACACCCAAGTCAAAGAAATCAGGGGCGACAAAAACGGCGTAGCCGAACTCCTGCTCAGCCATCATGGCGGGGAAGAATCGATCCTGAAAGTGACCGGCATTTTTGTTTTAATCGGTATCGCCCCAAACAATGAACTCCTCCCTTTGGATCAATTGCAAACGGATAAATCCGGGTTTATCGTCACCGATGAAGAAATGGCCACGACTGTCCCTGGCGTCTTCGCCGCCGGAGATATCCGTAGTAAAAGATCCCGTCAAATCATCAATGCCGCCGGAGAAGGCGCGGTCGCCGAGCTATCCGCCGAGCGTTATCTCGGCAATCAGGCACCAGACCAACCTCTCAACTGTAACGAATAGAGGGTCATATCATGTCTCAATATTTAAAATCACCAAGTGGTTGCAAACATCTCCTGCTGATTCTTCTACTGCTCGCTGGTACCATGCTATCAGGGTGCTCGTCTGTTAAAAGCATGTTCAGCAGCTTTACTTTTGGCGAGACAGAAGACCCAAAATCACTCCCGCCAGAGACATTGATCACCCAAGGTATGGATGCCTATAATGTCGGTGACTATAGCACGGCTATCAAGGCTTTCAAGGCCATTCTCGATGAGCACCCGTTCAGCTCCCAGGCCATGCTGGCCGAGCTGAAAACCGCTGATGCCCACTATTACGACAAAAAATATCCCGAGGCCAAAGTCCTCTATAAAGTATTTGAAGAACATCATCCTACCAATGAAGCCACACCCTACGTCATGTTCCAGATCGGCATGTGCGATTTCACTCGCAGTGATCGCATCGACAGGGACGTTTCGGGTCCACAAAATGCCATCAAGTCCTTTAACCGTCTGCTCCATGCCTATCCCCAGTCTCCATACGCGAAAGAAGCCAAGGCAAGGATTAAGGACTCCCAGGAGTTTATCGTCAACCACGAATATCTCGTCGCAGTTTTTTATGTTCGTACCAATCGCTACGAAGAGGCAAAACATCGGCTGAAATATCTTCTAGCCATGCACCCCGACTCTAGTCTAGCTCCCCAAGCCAAGGCCTTGTTGGAGCAGCTGCAGGCAGGAAAGCCCCCAGTCTGGGGAATGAGAAAATGGCTACCGGAGTTTATGACCACCGCCCCCGCTGACAGAAAAGAAGAAACTGTTAAACCCGAGGCAAAAGAAAAGCCTCCAGCCGCACCAGAAAAAGAGAGCGGACAGAGTCAGATGGATACGCAATAGCGTCTTTATTGGCGGTGGCAATCTTGAAAAATGGGGTGCGCCGCCAACCACATCACAATCTCCCCAACACGCTGTTCCGTATCCAGGAAGATACACTCACCTTCTTCTGACACATTCGGCAGCTCGAATGTTGCTTTCTGATACAGATAGATCTCCCAGTGACCATCTGAAACCGCCTCTGGATCGCGTGTCCGCTGATCGAGCCGACGCTGCACCTCCCTGTCCGAACAGGTGCAAAAGACAAAGACACACCTTGCAGCGAGCTCTTCCGCTAAACTTCTGACCTGGCTACGAGCCTGACGTGTGCTGTACGAGCCGTCAAGGACGACCATTTTGTACCCTTGCGAAAAATCCTCTCTGGCATAATCCAGCATGGCCCGATAAGTTTTTGCGGTAAAAGTGGCAGAGTAAATGCCGTGGGCGACCTGATCAGGTCGTCTGTCCGTAGGCTCCAGTCCCGCCAATTCCTTACGCACCCTATCGGTGTTGTGGTAGGCGGCCCGACAGGCCTTGGCCCAAGCCTTGCCAAGAGTCGATTTCCCCGAAGCCGTCATTCCCAAAAAGACGACAACCGTTTTCATTGGGTCATTAGGAATGCTAGAAATGGAATCATTGGGCAGCATAGCGCTGGGCCAAAATAAAATATTGGGCAGCATTCTCCCGGTTGACGCTTTGCACCACCGGATCGACGTAAGGATCATTCGCCGTAAAAAGACCTATCTTGCCACGAACATACGCACGATAGCATTTATAGAAATTCAACATTTCAACTAAGCCTGAATCAGCAGTTTTACGGGCAAATGTTTCAATAAACCGCTGGGCAAAATCGTCAAGTCCGTAAAAATCGAGATCCATCGCCAGAAAAGCCACATCGCTGGCCACATCGCAGTAGCGAAACCGCTGATTGAACTCGATGCAGTCATAAATATACACCTTCTCCGCCAGGCAGATATTGGCTGAATAGAGATCGCCGTGACAGTCGCGGATATAGCCTCCATCAATCCGCTGTTGGAAAAGTTTCTCCCTACCTAGAAATTGACGGGCATAACTGGATATCAGCTCAAACTGGCTTTGACTCAGAGCTCCCTGGTCGATAAAGGTTCTGGTCTGTTCAAAATTCTCGAGGACATTAACACTCACTGTCGCAGCGGAACCAAAACTGCCGATCTCTTCGTCACCAGCGGCACATCGGTAAAAATCGGCCAGAACTTCAACAAGGGTGTCGATGTGTTCCACGCGAAGATTCCCTGCCCGTATGAGATTGGTCATCATCCGGTCTTCCGGCATCCTTACCATTTTGATACCATATTCAACAACATCGCCCTTTCCGTTGAGGGCACAATGCCCTCCAGGCTCAACGGTTACCTCAACCATACCAAGATAAATATCCGGGCACAGCCGGCGATTAAGGAGCAATTCCTGCTGGCAACAATAATGCCGCTTTTCCAGATCGGAAAAATCAAGAAAACCGAAATTGACGGGTTTCTTGAATTTATAGACAAAATTACCAGCGAGGATCACATAGGAAATATGCGTTTGCAGAAGCTGGAGGTCGTGAACTGGATGATCATAGCGATCCGGATGCAAAAGATCCTGAAGAAAGGGCGGCAGGTTGTCGTTGGACATAGTAGTATCTCCGGCTACAGTGTGTGGCATAACTATGGTTGAGGTTGGCGGCAATCTAACAGAACATGGTGCCAGCGTAAACTGTTTACGAGCTGATTTACCCATAGTAGATTATAAATTATAAACATAACAACTTTCTATGAATGAACAAAGCCTTACATCGCTACTGCAGCAGGTGCAGACCGGAGAACTAGATGTCCACCAGGCACTCGATCGGCTCCGGCTCTGGCCTGTGGAGATTCTGGAATCCGCCCGGCTCGACCATCACCGTACCATCCGGACCGGTCTACCCGAAGCAGTTTTTGGCGAGAACAAATCCACCGACCAGCTCATCGAAATTCTTGAGGCCTTGCTGCGAACGCCCTCGGTCCTTCTGGCCACACGGATATCTCCGGAAAAGGCGGCAATTGTCTGCAACCACTTGAAGGGACTAACCTATCATCCGGTAGCGCGAATCCTCACCGGCAACGATCAACACATCTCCAAAGATCAGGCCCGCGGTACAGTTGTCATTGTCACGGCAGGCACATCGGATCTTCCGATAGCAGAAGAGGCCAAGATTACCCTCCAGTGGTTCGGCCATCCGGTGGAAACCATCTATGACGCCGGCGTTGCAGGCATCCACCGCATCCTGGCCCACTCCGCCCTGCTACAACAGGGTAAGGTGATTATTGTTGCGGCCGGCATGGAGGGTGCGCTTCCCTCGGTTGTAGCCGGCATGACCGGTGCCCCCGTGATCGGAGTTCCGACAAGCGTGGGTTATGGAACGGGTGCAGGGGGCTATTCGGCCCTACTCGGCATGCTCAACAGCTGCTCCCCCGGCTTGGCGGTGGTCAATATCGACAACGGTTTCGGCGCGGCCTGCATGGCCGCTGCTATTAACCGAAAAACCTGATTTCCCCCTCTTTCCTCCTCTTGTTTTTAGCGAAACCACCAAGAACTTCCCATGCAGGGTCTTTTTCCGTCGAAATAGCTATCGTACCGTTGCAGGAAGCTGTGTATCGACGTATAATCGATCCATTTTATGCGATCATTTTATCCATGGACCCTTCTTTCATCCAGCCACAGGTATATAGTCAATGAATTCCAGCTTAAAGCTTAAAATCTGGTTTGTAATCTTCCTTCTGTGTTTTTCCGGCATAGCCCTTGCTCCTTCGGTGTACCACGACCTTCCAGACTGGTGGAAGAAATACCTCGCTCCCGCCGGACTCAAACTTGGGCTTGATCTTCAAGGCGGCATGCACATCGTCCTCCAGGTTGACCTGGAAAAAGCAGCGGAGAACTCTCTTGATCTTGCTGCCTCCGATCTCAAGACTGCCTTAGCTGAAAAAAGCATCAATGCGGTCCGAATAGACTCCGGCAGTCCCAAGAAAATCCTCTTTACCCTGCCCAACACTGGAGCGATCGATACAGTCAAACAGCTACTGAAAGACAACTTCCCTAATCTAGAAACGCAAGTGGAGGCTGAAGAAGGGAGTTTTCCTCGCGTCACCCTGCAACTCAAGAAAGAAGAAATTAATTACATCCAAAAGAACGCCGTCAATCAGTCACTTGAGATTATAAGGAACCGCATTGACCAGTTCGGTGTCGCAGAGCCGATCGTACTTCGCCAAGGGGAAAACCAGATTGTTGTGCAGTTGCCCGGTGTCAAAGACCCTGTGCGAGCGATGAGCCTCATCGGCCAGACCGCACAACTTGAGTTTAAAATGGTTGCGGATGCGCCTGGTCTCAATGTGGCACAGATGGTTAGCGAGGTTGTCAAAGCCGGCCAGTGGCGAGAAGGTGAAAGCCGAAAACAGCTGAACCTTGCCTTACAAAGCAGACTCCCCCAAGGCACAGAAATTTATTTCGAAAAAATAGTCGACCACCAGACTAAACGGGAATCAAAAATACCGATCCTCCTTGAAAACCCAGTACTGATGACAGGCGAGATGGTGAAAAACGCTCAAGTCCGCATTGGCGGCACCTTCAATGAACCGTATGTCAGTTTGGATCTCACCGGGCACGGCGGCAAAGTCTTTGCCAATCTCACCGAGAAAAGTGTCGGTAAACGACTCGCCATCGTCCTCGACGAAATCGTTCGTTCCGCCCCGGTCATCAGGGAAAAAATTTTGGGGGGGAGCGCCCAGATTTCCGGTAGTTTTTCTCATGAAGAAGCAACCGATCTGGCGATTGTCCTACGAGTCGGGGCTCTACCCGCTCCGGTTGATATCGTTCAGAACCTTACTGTTGGGGCCAGCCTTGGCCAGGATTCGATCAACAAAGGCTTACTTTCCGGACTCTTTGGCACCTTGATGGTTGTTGTCTTTATGGCAATTTACTACCGGCTCTCCGGTATCATCGCGAATGTGGCCATGGTTCTCAATATTTTTCTGCTGTTCGTCGGACTTGCCATGCTCGGCGCGACATTGACCCTCCCTGGCATCGCGGGTGTTATTCTTTCCATCGGCATGGCGGTGGACGCAAACGTCCTTGTGTATGAACGCATGCGCGATGAATTCGCTCTTGGCAAATCAGTACGGTCAGGGGTCGATGCCGGCTTCAGCAGAGCCTTCTGGAGTATTGTCGATGGTCATATAGCCACCTTGATTACAGCGGTTGCTCTCTTTCTTTTTGGTACAGGTCCCATAAAAGGCTTTGCCATCACTCTTTCCTTGGGACTGAGTATCAACCTCTTTTCGGTGCTTTTCTGCTGCCCGCTTGTTTACGACACCTTGTTCAGTTTCAAAAAGCTAAAAGCACTTAATTTCTTTCAACTAGTTCACCATGCGCATTTCGATTTCATGCGGATCAGAAAAATCGCATTTGCTGTTTCCGCTGTTTTTGCCATCCTTGGAACTGTCGCTTTTGTCCAGATCTTACGGGGCAATGCCAATATGGGCGTTGATTTTTCCGGAGGTGCGTTGCTCCAGTATAAAGCGGAACAAAGTTTTTCCCTTGATGCGATACGTACCACTCTGCATAACAATGGTCATCCAGGCGTCGACCTCCAGGAAGTAACCGGTGAAAACCGGCTTATTATCAAAATCAAAAAATCCGAAGAAAAAGTCGGCAATTTCGACGGGCAGATCACCTCCGTGCTCAACAAGGAACACGCCGACAAAAACTTTTCTCTGGAAAGCAAATCGGAGATCGGTTCATCAACTTCAGCTGATCTGCGTAACAAGGCCATCATCTCTATCATCATTTCTATGCTGGGCGTGATGCTGTACCTGGCAATCCGTTTCGACTTTAGATTCGGGCTAGCTGCGGCAGTAGCAACCTTCCATGATGTCTTGGCAGTTCTCGGGGTTGTCTGGCTGCTCGACAAGGAAATGACCCTGCTGATTATTACCGCCCTGCTCACCCTGGCCGGTTATTCCTTGAACGATACCGTAGTCATCTTTGATCGTATCCGGGAAAACATGGAGAAAAACGAACATCTCAGCTTCTACGAGATCATCAACAATTCCATCAACCAAGTGCTGGCACGTTCCATAATTACAGTATTGACGGTGCTGTTCTCCGTGCTCGCTCTCTTCTTTTTCGGAGGCTCTGCTATCCATGATTTTTCTTTCGCCCTGCTCATAGGACTGCTGGTTGGTACGTATTCCTCCATTTTCGTCGCCAGTCCGCTCCTGACCCTCAAATGGAGTAAAAATTCGTGACGACTGGCAATTTATCAGAAAATTTTCAGCAGGTTAGCACTGATCAACAGTTTACCTTTTCCTGTCACCCTGAAATTCCATGTTTCACTGAGTGCTGCCGGGAGCTTGATCTTGCACTGACCCCGTACGACATTCTCCGAATGAAACGGCACCTGAATCTCTCGTCGAGCAAGTTTCTCGAACAATACGTGATCATTGAATGGGAGAAAGAACAACTTTTCCCAACCTGCTACCTCACTATGATTGACGACGGCAGAGCCAGTTGTGTTTTTGTGCGCAAGACTGGCTGTTCCGTCTATACGGATAGGCCCGGCAGTTGTCGAGCGTATCCCTTGGGGCGGGGAGCATCCAGAAATAACGACACAGTTGCCACTGAATCGCTAGTACTGATCCAGGAACCACACTGCAGAGGATTTGAAGCAACTAACGACCAGACGGTGAGCAGGTATCTGCTCGACCAAGGAATGGAACTTTATAATCGATTTAATGACATGCTGCTCCCGCTGCTCCAGCACCCGAGCATACAGCAGCAGGAATTCCGCCCCTCACGGCAACAACTCGATCAGTACATACTGGCGCTGTATGACCTCGATCAATTCCGCAGGAAATTGAGCGACGGAGGTATTACCCTGTATCATCCCCTTACACCGCAGCAACTGAAGGGCTTTGCTGGTGATGATGAAGAATTACTACTGCTTGGTCTTCGCTGGCTGATGCAGGAATTTTTCGGTGAATAACATACCAACGTGCATCACCTCATATGACCAGAACAAAACCAATGCTTGCCCCTGAACATCTACACCACCTCAGAGCGATCAGCTCATCTTTCTGCCTCACGGAAGGGGGCTCGCATGGCCCAGACCATAGTGAGCGGGTCCTGCATACGGCAATAACCATTGGCCAGAAAATGGCAGCGCGTCTTGCCATCCTTGCTCCCGCCGCCCTGCTGCACGATATCGGCCGCAAGGAAGAAAGTCAAAGTAAGGGGAAAATTTGCCACGCCCAACGAGGAGCTGAACTCGCAGCCCCTCTACTCCGTGATCTGAACTATGCTGAGGACGATATTTCAGTCATCTGCCATTGCATCCGCGCCCACCGTTTCCGTGGAGCAACGAAACCCGAATCCCTTGAAGCCAAAATTCTTTTCGACGCCGACAAGCTGGATTCAATTGGTGCCATCGGTATCGGTCGGGCCTTTCTCTTTGCCGGCCAAATTGGTGCCCGGCTGCACAACCCCGAACAGGACCCCTCCTTGAGTCGTCCCTATTCCCTTGAAGATACCGCCTATCGGGAGTTCCGGGTAAAGATGTCCAAAGTAAGGCACCAAATGTTCACCCCTGTCGGCCTACAGTTGGCAGAACAACGACACGCTTTTTTAGAATTATTTTTCAATCAACTCACCAAGGAAACTAACGGGATTGTTCCGTGAAGGGCCTAGGGATATTACCACTTATGCTGAAACTTGTTGTTTTTGACTGTGATGGTGTCATGTTCAGTTCTCGCGAGGCCAATCGTGCATATTACAATCACCTGTTGCAGACCTTTTCCTGTCCGCCCATGGATGAAGAACAACTCAATCATGTCCACATCCATAACGTTAACGACTCGATTGCGCACATTTTCCGCAATCACTCCCATGTATCAATTGAAACGGTAAACACCTACCGCAAAGGGCTTGATTACAGTCCGTATCTGCAATACATGGCGATGGAACCCGATCTAATAGAATTTCTCCAGACCATCAAGCCCCGATACCATACCGCAATTTCCACCAACCGCACTGACACCATGGAGACCATCATGGATACATTTGCACTGCGCCCCTGGTTCGACATGGTGGTCACCGCCATGGTCGCCACGAGACCCAAACCAGCACCGGACGGATTACTGATGATTCTTGATCGTTTCAAAATTCGACCGGATGAAACTATCTATATTGGAGATTCGGTGATTGACCGAGATCATTGTGCCAGTGTAGGTGTAGATCTGATCGCATTCAGAAATATAGAGCTAACAGCCCGCTATCATGTGGACAATTTTATGGACATTCTCAATTTACCGCCATTACAAACGGCAAGTTCTCGCTGATTCTATCGGCCGCTCTTATTCGTTTTCGTCTAGCCGTCGCAACCCTTCCATCAGAATCATCATGAAATCACCTATTTCCCGCGTCTTCATCAGGGCATCAGGCAGGCCAGGAATAAAATGAAAAGTGCCCTTTTTTTCAGAAAGCATCGCATAAACAGCTTCATGGTTATCAAGATCTTCAAATCGGGCAGCAAGTAGCCCCCCCTCTCTGAAGGTTACCCGGGCTGAGCCATTCTCGAATTCCATGATCAGCCTGCCGGTCTTCTGATGCATATGAAAAACCTGGAGCAGTTCCGCCGGGACAATTGCCTCAATTTTACCACTCATCACGGATTCATTGTTTTCCTGAAGCCTTGACAAGGCGTTCTTAGCAACGTTTGCAACAGGCTTATCGGTCAACCTGAACTTAATCAGACCGGTACAGCCACCGCAGGTAAAAATAGAGTCCCGCTGTTCAGCAAAATTTGTGGCGACCTGTGGCATCAAAGAAAAAAGCAGGGTTGTCAATTCACGCACCAAAATAAGGCAGGACAACCGGCCAATTGGCAGCTCTAACGCCTTTTCGGTCAGCAAAAAACAATCGTCCTGGCAGTACAATGGACAATTCCTAACGCTTATGATTTCAAATGGTGCTCTAAAAGTGTCCATCAATTTCCTGAATGAAGATACGATAATATTTAGCTGAACAGAGTACACATCAATTAAGGCTCGATCAATGTATTGTCACGAGACAGGTATTGATCATATATTTCCAAGAGTTTACTAAAGCTCGCTTGTTTCCCTTTAATAAATACTATAGAGTAAATTAGGCTATAATTGATGTAAGCATAACCAAGCAGCATATAACTTTCCGATTTCTTCCCTTCAAGAATCGCATTTTAATAGAGTGCTTCGAGCAACAGCAAAACAACATAGGACCTTTTTATGGCCATGAGTTCACAGCAGCTTGCTGAAGATTTCAGACAACTTAATGATCTTCTTGAATTATATCCCAATATATCCATCATAAAAACTGTTGGAGAGCCACCCGACAACTACGAAATAGCATACAACATCCGTGGGTATGTCAAAAATGCCGCCAATGCCATTATCATAGGTGAAAACCACAGAATAAGCTTCAGCCTCCCATTTGGCTACCCCCATTTTGCCCCAACAGTTAAACCGCTCACACCAGTCTTTCATCCCGATTTCGATCCAGCGGCTATACACATCGCGGATCAATGGCAACAAAACCCTTCCCTTGCCGAACTTGTCCTCCATGTCGGAGAAATGATCAGTGGTAATATCTTCAACCTAAAAGACCCTTTTAATCAAGAAGCAGCAGACTGGTATCAAACGCATCAACACCAGTTACCCCTCGATTCTCTCAACATTGCCAATATTGAAGAATCCGCCACTGAACTTGATTACTTTGAAGAGGACACCTATACCTCCCTCAACTTAGAAAAGAATAAATTACTCGAACCTGAAAAGCAAACCGCATCTTCAGAAATCGCGCACATACGAGAACTTATATCGGAAAATAAATTTTTCACTGCTAATAAACTACTCGCTGAATTACCTGAAAGCACCCATTTTCAAGACCGAGAAAAATTGCAGCAAGATATCGGCAAGGTACTTCAAAAAACCGATAAACTCTTTAGATTAGCAGAACAGCTCGAAAATCTAGGAAAACGAGACGAGGCCATCGAGGTCGTTGACAATCTTTTGACTATTGCCCCTGATGCTCCCGGGGCCGACACCCTGCGGACCAGAATTCAGAAATCATTTCCTCCTATAGATCTCGCCCTTGCCCCCCCCCCAAATAAGAAGGTCGTCAAAGGCGAGAAGCAATCAGAATACACAACTAAATCAACTCCAAGCCTATCGAGATCAATACCATCTTTCATAGGGAATATCGTGCCCTATAAACCGCTACTAGCCGTCATCCTGATCCTCGGTATCTGCATTGGTGCGATTTCCCTCTATTTTAAAGACCAAAACATCCTGAGCCAGTCTCAGGCCAATCTGCTTAAAGGTCAGTTACTAATTGACAAGAAACAGTTCGACAGCGCTCTCGAAACACTCGAAACAGCGAAGATCACCCTTTCCGATTTAACAATTCTCCGCTTCCAGAAAAATTCTCTGGAGCAAGCAATCAACACTCTGGTAGCTTCGACTGATCTGCAGGAGGGGTTGAAAGGCCGTATTCTTTACCAGGGTGAATATATCACGACTGGAAAAGCTACCTCACTGACTGAATTAGCGACGCTGATTGATCAAGCACAGAGCTTAGCCAAGCAGAACAAGCTTGAAGAAGCCCTGGCCTTATACCGTCAGGCCCTTAAATTTGCGACAGAGCAGGGTCTTGGCAAACAACAACCTGCTCTGCAGGAAAACATAAAGTCACTTGAGCTTCGAAACGCACTGATGTTAGCCGAAAAAGCGGAAAAGGGGGCAAAATGGAACGAAGCGGCAGAAGCTTACCGCAAAGCGCTCAACTTTTCTGGAAATATTGAAGATCTCGGCACAACAAATGATATCACTCAACGATTAACAGCCGCAACCTTTCGCCATGAGATGGATCTGTCTCAAAAGGCGTTCACTCAATCTCAGTGGCAGGAAACCATAAAATTTCTGGAACACGCTCAACAGGCTGTGAACGCCAACCCTAACATAGCTACGGACAAAGAACGTCAAGATCTCAACAGGTTATTAGTTAATTCCCAACTATACTTAATGCTATCAACTGCAAGAGAGGCCTATCAGCAAAAAAAATGGGACCTAGCTATCAAGGAATACCAGAATGCATTGAACTTAGTGGCAGGCGAATCGGTTGCTATGGAAAATACGCTGGGCGAATCCATCTCAAAAATTGAAAAAACGCTGTTAATGGTCAAGATTAGCCAAATTCAGGATAAAGTACTGATTGCTGAGAGTAGTGCTGATTTAGTAGCAACACTTGCTCACTGCAAGGAAATCCAGCAGCTGATTCGTTCGAGCAAACATGCAAATGATTCTTCGATTAAAACCATATTACAGAAGATTAACGATAAGATCGACAAATACCAGGAACAAGTTACACTCAAGGAAAGAATTGTTTGGCTGGAAGAAAATTACGAAGAGATTTTCCGTTCTAACTACCCCACCCTACAAGGATCAAAACTGCTCCAACCGAAAGCTGTTTTGCTCAAAAAAATCGATAACAAAACAATTTTTACACTGAATTGCCTGGAACGGAGCCAAGGGACCTCTTCCAAGCTCGAGTTGACATATATGTTTGATAGTGGCACGGGAAAATGGTCCCTATACAGCGGACGTTAATCAAGGCAAACACACGCGAGAGACCAAGGGATTCGCCTGAAAACCCTTTCAACAACAAACAACGACTGCTAAATTGCTCTAAATCAAAAATCTAAATTCTCCCTTTCCGAGAAGATCGTGAAGATGCACTATACCCAAAAGATGATCCAGCCCGTTTACCACTGCCAGTACGGTGACTTCATGCTGTTGCATGAGACTTAATGCGTCGACAGCCATCAATGAACTTGCAATCGCCACAGGATTGCGCGTCATGCACTGATCGAGAGGAATATCATTGACCCGTTCCCCGGATGACAGCATTCTCCTTATATCACCATCTGTTACGACACCCTGTAGCACCCCTGATCCATTGACAACAAAAACTGCGCCAAGATTTTTTTGGTTCAGTTCTGCAATAGCGGTTACCATTGATACCCCAATTGTAACCACAGGCACCCTGTCCCCAATGAGCATCACTTCCCGAATAGCCACCTTAAGTCGTTCGCCAAGGCTCCCACCTGGATGGTTGCGGCGAAAATCCTCGGCCCGAAACTGTTTTCTATTCAACAAAGCAACCGCTAAAGCATCTCCCATGGCAAGGGCCGCTGTGGTAGACGTTGTCGGTGCCAAGCCAAGCGGACAGGCTTCTTTAGGTATAGCGATATTGAGCGTCACGATAGCATGACGGGCCAAGCTTGAAGTGGCCACTCCGCTGATGGCAATAATTTGAATATTTCGTTCTTTGAAACTGCCCAATAACCGATTTAATTCTGTGGTTTCTCCAGAATAGGAAATGGCGAGAACAACATCGGTGGAGGCGACCATACCCAGATCACCATGCATGGCCTCCACTGGATGAAGGAACAAAGAGGGGGTACCTGTTGAATTGAGCGTTGCTGAAATCTTCTGCCCGACAAGTCCTGATTTACCTATGCCTGTTACAACAAGACGGCTAGGACAGGCCATGATGATATCAATTGCCTGCTCGAATTCTACGCCAAGATTGTCTCTTACTGCAAGGAGTCCCTCAGCCTCAATCGATAACACCTCTTTCGCAAGTGCAATTGTCACACTATTTCCTCCAGTTCAACAACACAACACACCTTTGTCCCACCCGAGAGCATAAAAAGAATCTTTTCTTCAAACTGGTATAGGGCAACGACTTTACTAAAGCGCGCAAGCTCTGATATTTTACAATTTTATTAATGGAATATAATTGGTAGTCAAAGAAACCACCACGAACGATAAGTACAAAATTGAAAGGATTAGGCTCTTCCAAAAAACACTGCGAGCTCGAAGTATTTTTACAAAAAAATAACCGTCTAATTTCAAGTGGTTAATAGGCGAAGCTGACCACCAACTACACAATGTTCTGCACCTTGAGTATCTCTGATTCGATAAAACCCCTGTGATGAAATACCCAAACCCGTGCCTTGAAAGGTCTTTGAACCAGCTGTATATACGACTGATTTGTTATATAGGCAATCATACTGTTGCCATTGGTTGAGTAGCATCTGTCTATTTTCACTCAGGAGCAGCACTTTATTTATGATCGCAGTGACAATAAGCGAAAGAAGAGAATGAAGATCAACCTGGATTTTTAAATGTTCAAACAGGGTAGTAATAATTGGTTGAATTTCTACCGGGAAATCTTCTATCGAACTATTTATATTAAGACCGACTCCAATAACTACAGTCGCTAAAGTATTCCCTGCTGTACAAAAATCAATATTTTCGCAGAGAATTCCTGCAAGTTTCTTGTCACCAAGATAGATATCATTGGGCCACTTGATTTGCGACTGAATATTAAATATCGAATGGATAACATCACGGCAGGCAAGACCGGTTGCCAGAGTGACTAGTGGCAAATGCTCAAGATCAAGGTTTGGCTTAAGAAGCAAAGAAAAATATAAGCCTCCATTAGGGGAATTAAAGGTTCTCCCATATTGACCCTTTCCTGCTAATTGCTTCCCAGCATGTACAACAGTACCAGAAGGCTTACCCTCCAAGACTAATTCCTTGGCTATCCTATTGGTAGAATCGATCTGATCATAGTAGATGATCATAGACTTATTAAGATCAGTGACATTTTGAAAAAATTAGTTTGCGCAATAAATAAAAAAAGCAGAGATCCATGAGTGGATCTCTGCTTAGAAATGCGAATCTATACGGTACTAGGTTTTACTTTTCCTCGTTCTGAATGCGATCTGGCCGAGCATACATAGTAGTGGAACCGGAGGACCAAAACATCAGTTCGCCGTCTCTGACTAGTTCGTTCGCCACGTTTTTAATCTCACGAGGTTTAGAATCCACATCACACTCATAAAAATCTTTAATATACAACTGTGGCTTAGGTGATTTTTTAGCTTTTTCAATAATGGCTAGTTTTAAATCTTCTTTACTCAGTGCCATAATGTGCTCCTAGGGATGTGTGGTAAAACACAAAATGATCGGCCCTGGGGCAAAAGCCAGGACCGATCAAGAAACTCCTGCTATTTGTTGGTATATGCAGCAGTATGACTGGTGTATTTGAATTGAGTGGTTGTCCGCCATGTATCGTAAGCCAAGCGATAATCATCGATCGACTTAATCGTGAACGGAATACCAGTTTTCTCGAAGAATTTCTCCCAGCCAATTCGCTCAGCCCACTCACCGATGCGCTCGTACTTCTTAGCATCCTTAGCGTATGCTTCTAAGATCTGACGTACAACAGCTACGGTTTCAGGCCAACGTGGAGTTGTGTTTGGCAAGAACGGTACAACCAGTTTGGAAAACTTAGGAGCAGACTTTGAGTTAGAGACCTTGCCACCAACCAGAATAGCGATCCCGTCACCTTCCGGATCGGCCAAAGGCATTGCCGGGCACATAGTATAACAGTTACCGCAGAACATGCAGCGCTCGGCATTAACTTTAATGGACTTAACTTCTTCGCCATTGATGGTTACCTTGGCGGGCTTTACAGCGCCTAGCGGGCAGGAAGCAATAGCCAGTGGGATCTCGCAGACACCGGTAACACGTGCATCATCAATCATCGGGGGTTTACGATGAATTCCCAGAATAGCGATATCAGAAGCGTGCACAGCACCGCACATATTCAGACAGCATGCTAGAGCGATACGAACCTGTGCAGGCAGTGTCATGGAACCGAAATACTCGAACAGGTCATCCATAACAGCTTTAACAGGACCAGAAGCATCGGTAGCTGGAGTGTGACAATGTACCCAGCCTTGGGTGTGAACAATGTTGGTCACACATGCGCCGGTGCCACCAATCGGGAATTTGTTGCCATATCCCTTGAGAGTCGCCTTCAAAGGCGCAACTTTCTCTTGAGCATCGACCATGAACTCAACGTTGTTCCGAGTGGTGAAACGGAGAAAACCATCGCAATGTTTGTCAGCGATATCACACATATCACGAATATAATTGACGGTACACAAACGGGGAGAACCGCAACGAACGGTAAACACCTTGGCACCTGACTCAGATACATGCATCAGGACACCGGGCTCAAGAATCTCGTGATAGAGCCATGTACCTTTATTTTCTTTAATGACTGGTGGTAAAAAATCGCCGTAATATCTCGGTCCCAAGTCGGTAATCCGACCTACCATAGGATTTTTCGGATCGTAACCCATTATATTATCTCCTTAAAAAGTAATTCCGTTAAGAGTATATTGATGACGGTTATCAGGCTGCGTGGCGCTTCCTGAACTCGACAACGTCACGCTCCCAGCCACCAGGTACTTCCTCTTCGGCCCAGAAGACGTACGGGTTAGAACGCGGCTCTTTTACATGCTGAGGCATGGGCTCAACTTCCATAACCTTGAGGAACGTCGGCAGGCCAATGCGTTGCATGGTCTCACCAACACGCTCACGATTTTTACCAACTTCCATCCACCAATCCCACACCTTCTCTATTACATCAACGACATCTTCGAAATCATTTTCTTTGTCGATGGCAATAAACGGAATAACCATGGTAGCAAACTGAGCTCCGTCAAGGATCGGAGCTTTGGCGCCGATACAGATGGTAGCACCTTGCTGTGCACCAGGGCGAAGAGCGCGGGGCATAACGTTAATGCAATGCATGCAACGGGTACACTCGGCATCATCAATCTTCAGCTCACCGCCTTCCATCCACATACAATCGGTCGGGCAGTTCTCAACGACTTCCTTCTGAATGTCGAACTTACCCCATTTGCCGCCTTTGTGAGCGCCAGCGTTGGCTGGATACTCGGCGTCACCTGCGATGTATTTCTTAACGGCTGCCTGATCAATGCGGATATTGTCTTTCCAGGTCCCGATAACAGCAAAGTCAGAACGAGCGATTGCGGCTACGCAGTCATTCGGGCAAGCGGAAAATTTAAATTTAAATTTGTAAGGGAAAGCCGGGCGATGAATCTCGTCCTGATACCTCTGGGTCAGACTGTTGCAGAGCTCCTGAGCGTCATAACAGGCATATTCGCAACGGGAATTACCGAGACAACAAGAAGGAGTTCGCAGGTTAGATCCGGAACCACCAAGATCCTGCTTGAGATCGTGTGTCAGGTCCCAGAAAAGAGGCTCGAGATTCTCGGTGCGGGTACCAAGGAGAATCATGTCACCAGTAGAACCGTGCATATTGGTAACGCCGGATCCATATTTTTCCCACAGGTCCATCAGGGCCCGAAGGTTCTCAGTAGAATAATAAAGACCGGATGGCTGGGCAATACGGACGGTATGGAAATGCTCTACACCAGGAAACTGTTTCGGCACATCCGAGTAACGACCAACGATACCACCGCCATATCCGAAAACACCGACGATACCGCCATGCTTCCAATGGGTGATCCGATCTTTGTACGAAAGCTCAAGCTGGCCAAGAATGTCCCAGCACTCAGGCTTGGTCTCAGCCTGCTGTTTGAGGTCGGTGACGAAACTCGGCCATGGACCTTTTTCCAGTTCGTCCAATAGAGGCGTTTCATGCTTTGCCATCAGTGTTCCTCCTAGAGATTATGTGGTTTTAAAAAAACCTGTTTATTAAAATAACCTGAACGAGAATTGCACGTCAATACAGGCAAGAACGCACAATTCTATATTGAATACTCATTCAGAGGGCGAGCATAAACGCCTGGAAAGTCTTTGTCAACAAAAAATCAGAACCCGCTGTCCCGCCTAGAAAACAGGCATGATTGCACTCCCTCAGATCACATCATTTGAGCTTGTTGCAGCAAAATTTTTTCCAGACATTCTTGATCAAGTTTTTCCGAATGAGCCGGTGAGGCTGTGGCTAGTAATTGCAAAAGCTTCGACGCCAAAACCTTACCCAACTGCACCCCTTCCTGATCAAATGAATTAATATTCCAACAGAATCCCTGAAAAGCGATCCGATGCTCGAAAATGGCAAGAAGGACTCCCACAGATCGAGGTGTCAGTCGATCGGCGATCAATACCGAATTAGGTCGATTTCCTGAAAAACACCGCCCGGGATTGTCGTCCCATTTCCCCAAGGCCAACGCCAATGACTGGGCCAACATATTGGCAACCAATTTCTGTTGCGAACTGGTCCCCTCAACTTCGAGATCAAGGCCGTATTGATTCTGACGAAAACCGATGAATTCAACAGGAACGACTTCAGTCCCCTGATGGAGTAACTGATAAAAAGCATGCTGCCCATTGGTGCCGGGTTCCCCCCATACCACCGGACCGGTTTGCCAACCCACGGATTTTCCCTGCCGCGTAACTGACTTGCCGTTACTCTCCATATCACATTGCTGCAAATGAGCAGGGAATCGCGCGAGGGCCTGACTGTAGGGCAGCACCGCGATCGTGGCATGTCCAAGAAAATTGTGATTCCATATCCCCAGCAGCGCCATAAGCAAAGGAATATTCTTGCGTATATCCCTTTGCTCGGCAGACCGATCGATCTCGTGCGCCCCCCGGAGCATTTCTATGATAGCAGCATATCCCAAGGCAAAACCCAAAGTCACGACGCCCACCATGGAAGTCGCCGAATACCGACCACCAATATAATCATACATATAAAAAATGGCCCGGTACTGGGCAGCATCATCCATAGGGCTACCTTCTCCAGTTACCGCCACAAGATGACGCGCCGGATCAAGCCCTGCCTTGATTAAGGCTGCCCGCACCAGGCGTTCATTGGTCAGGGTTTCCAGGGTGGTGCCGGTTTTTGAGACAATATTGAACAGGGTTCTTGACACATCGAGCCCTTGCAGCACCTCGGCTACATCATCAGGATCTACATTGGCAATAAACCGTGCCGAACGGCCAGGAAGACAATAGGCTTTCAGGGCAAGATACAGGGCTCGAGGGCCCAAGTCGGAACCGCCAATACCTACCTGGACCATGGTCGTAAAGGTTTGCCCCTTTGCATTGACCACCCGTCCACTGTCAATATCATCAAGAAATGCGTTGAGCTTGATCAATTCTATCTTGGCTTTAGCAGTTGCATCAGGATAATCCGGTGCCTCCTCAAAGATATCTCGAGAGGCTGTGTGGAGAACTTGGCGGTTTTCACACGCATACCCTTCAATGCGGTTGAGCACCGCACCTTGTTTCATTGCCTTGAAGATGTTGATCAACCCAGCTTCATCCGCCAAATCTTGAAGTGCAGACAGCACCTCAGGTGTAATACGCTGGGTCCCGTAAAGAAGGTCAAAACCGCTGGACGAGGCGCTGAATTCACGAATTCTCTGAGCAGACAAACCATCGACTGTCGTCAAGTCATGAGGTTCACGTGCCAGAAAAGCAAGTCTCGCCACGGCTTTGAAGCTGGAAAAATCCTGAAACTGCATAGGTCCCTCCATCATGTCATTGATTACTGCATTGCCAGTGCCTTCAGATCCCGAATGACCATCTGATAATTGCTCTGCCCATAGATCGCTGAACCTGCAACAAAGATATTCGCCCCGGCCTCTGCTACTCTGGAGATCGTAACGGGGCTGATACCGCCATCCACTTCGATTCCTGCCCCAGGATTGACAGCGTCGAGCATCTGTCGCAATCGTCTGATTTTTCCGAGTGAGGATTCGATGAACGACTGACCGCCGAACCCAGGATTGACACTCATCAACATTACCAGATCCACCTCAGCAAGCACATATTCCAAGGTGGTCAAGGGAGTGGCGGGATTAAGAACAGCTCCGGCCTTCTTTCCCATTTCCCTGATGAGGCCGAGCGTTCGATGAAGATGGGGGCAGGCCTCGACGTGCACGGTCACCCAGTCGGCACCGGCATCGATAAAATCTTTCACATATCGGTCCGGATCGGTGATCATCAGGTGGACATCGACCGGCAAACTGGTTACCGCCCTCACCGCCTTGACGATCAAGGGCCCGATCGTAATATTTGGAACGAAATGCCCATCCATTACATCGACATGAATGACATCTGCTCCAGCTGCTTCAACAGCCCGGATTTCTTCACCAAGCCGTGAAAAATCGGCAGAAAGGATCGAGGGCGCAATCATTACGGATCTCATCGGCATCATCCAAAACAAGAGAAGTGGGTTGTTAGAAAAGGGATTGAAAATGTATCAAGCTCAGTAGAACATAACAGATTCCACCTGAAAAAGCCGGACATTCAAAAGGAGAACAAAGGAAAATCAACTATCGGCCGCCAACCGCTCATATTGCTGCCCCGGCAACTGACGGATCAGCCCCTTGAGCTCCAACTGTAGAAGCAAGGTGTGGATTTCGACAATGGCGAATTCCGTCATTCGGCCGATGGTATCGATATCGCGAGGGTACACATCAAGACATTCCAGGAGTTGACGCTCTTGCGGGGTAACAGACTGGGCGCCGGGCGTTTGTTTTGGTTTCTGCGGCAGAAGAGGGCTACCACTGCCCCAGGAAAGCCCTTCAATAATATCGGCGACCGTGTGAACGAGATGGGCTCCCTGCTGGATAAGTTTATGAGTGCCTGCACTTTTCGGCGAATCGATACGGCCCGGAACAGCGAACACTTCACGGCCCTGATCCAAGGCCAGTCGGGCGGTTATCAGCGATCCCGATTTCTCGGTAGCCTCAACCACCACGACCCCCTTGACAAGTCCGCTGATAATGCGGTTTCTTGCCGGAAAGCGAAACCCTTCAGGGGCCGTACCTAGCGGATATTCAGACAAAAGGACGCCGTTATCGACAATCTCTCGGAATAGCCCTGCATGAGAACTGGGATAAATAACATCAACACCGCAACCAAGCACAGCGGCAGTTCCACCACCAGCCTGGAGAGCACCACGATGGGCGGCGGCATCAATGCCATAGGCAGCTCCGGAGACGATGGTTATGCCCATGGCGGAAAGATCGGTAGCTAGCATGGAACTAATGCGGCGACCATATTCGGTAGCGGTTCGTGCACCGATTATCGCCACTGCGGGATGCGTCAACCAATCAAGATTGCCGCTAAAATAAAGCAGCATTGGGCTATCGGGGATGGAACGAAGAGAATCAGGGTACTCGGGACTGCTCAAAGATAGCAGCGAAACATTGAGTGCTGTGAGCATGGCCAGCTCACGTTGTGCCCGTTGACGGGCTGCTGCAAGCTGCTTTGCATCGGTGAGCAGATCTAAGAGGCGTGGGCCGACACCTGGGATATTCTTAACAAGAGCCCCCGCCCGTAGCACGGCCCCTGGTGTTCCCGTCTCTTGCACCAGACGATTGATCAGGTTGCAGCCAAGGCCGGGCAGGAACGACAGGGTCAGCCAGTCTTCGGCATCCTGACAGAGAGACAAGGTATCCTTAATCGATCATGAAGGCCTGCAAGTCTTGACTTCTGGCGGGATGGCGAAGCTTCTTCAGCGCCTGGGCTTCAATCTGCCGAATACGTTCCCTGGTGACTGCAAAGCACTGCCCGACCTCTTCCAGAGTATGATCGCAGCCAATTTCGATCCCGTAGCGCATACGCAAGACTTTTTCTTCCCGTGGCGTTAGAGAACCCATCACTTTGCACAAGCATCGCTTCAGACTTTCGGTAATCGACTGCTCCTGGGGATCTGGATGGGCATGATCTTCAATGAAATCGCTGAGCATGGTGTCTTCTTCATCGTTTACCGGAGCATCAAGCGAAATGGCGTCCTTCGCGGTCTTCAAGGCCACATGCACCTTCTCGACCTCAGTGCCCAACTGTGCGGCCATCTCATCGGGAGTCGGCTCGCGACTTTCAATGCGTTGAAAATCTTTGGAAAAACGAAGCATACGATTGATTGTTTCAATCATGTGCACCGGCAGACGAATAGTTCGCCCCTGATCCGCAATACCGCGGGTCACAGCCTGCCGAATCCACCAAGTTGCGTAGGTAGAAAATTTATAACCACGTTTATAGTCATATTTTTCCACGGCCTTCATCAAACCGATATTTCCCTCTTGGATGAGATCTGGAAGCTGCATGCCTCGATTCATGAACTTCTTCGAAACCGAAATAACCAGACGAAGATTGGCACGTACCAATGTTTCTTTCGCCTGTTTTGCCATTTCCCGACCCGTTTCAATATATTGCTGCACCTCTATAAAAGCAGGCCAGGAAATGCCGATGGTCTCTGCCAGCTCAAGGGTCACGCGCTGTTCAATTTCAGCAGGATTGATGTCACCATCTTCGACTGCAACCTGATGGCGCCGAGCTGCGAGCAGCAGTTCCTGCTGCCTGGCGACCACCCGCACCTTACTGAATTTCTGCCCTAACTCCTTGACGGCATCAGCTACGGAAAGAATGCCTTTGGAACATAACCGGTATCCCTGAAAGAGGTCGGAGACCTTAACTCCCAAGGCAAGTATCTCATCGACAAGTTGCAGTTCCCTGACGCTTTTGCCAGCAACCTTTCTCAGCTCAACAAAAAGATCACGCCGCTTGCCGTCAAGTTCATTGGCTATTTCAATCTGATCGAGAAAGGCGTCGCGCACCGTGACCAGTTCGTTTTCATCATTCTCGGAAAGCCCCCTGATAACGGAATTGATCCGCAGATTACCCCGTAGCAGACTCTCTGCAATATCGTTGAGAGCGGTTATGCCTAAGGTTAATCGCAACACAGCATGCTGGATACGGGTTTCTCCCTCCTCCACCATACGAGCCAGTTCCATTTCCTCTGCGTGGCTCAGCAATCGCTGGTTCCCCATTTCCTGGAGATAGATATTCATCGGGTCGATGCTGCTGCCCATACCACGACGATCATCGCTACGACGATCGTCGCCCAGGCGGCGCTCCAAAGGAGAACCAAGTTCTACACCATCCTGCTGCGCCCAATCTTCTTCTGGCTCAATTGTTTCAAAATCCTGACCCAGGCGACACACGCCGGTGAACTCTTCTGATTCCAGCCCATCCTCATAGACAAAAGCATCTGCGCCCATCACCCCTCCCTAGAACAGCCATCAAAGAAAGTAAAAGCAAAACTCTTGGACACCCCCCATGAGACCACGTCAAAAGCGACCCGAAGAAACATGAAGAATATCAGATGGATACGAAGAAATAAATTGCACTCAAAACCCAACTTATTAATATCACAAGAGATACAATTATTGCAACCCTAAATACAATTTTTTGAACTTATCATGTTTTTAGCTTTTTTCAACATGTTATATTAAAAACCTATCCTTTTTTCCTGTCTCTTGTTTCTGCTGCATCAATTCCATGAGCAAGGTTGTGTTGCCAAGGCGTTCAGCCTCCTGAATCTGTTGCTGCAGGTCGGCACTGGTGCGTTTCTGCAATTCCGATTGCATCCAACTGATGAGAGAATCACACATCCCTCGGGCATAATCATCCCCTCCTCCAAACTCAAAGGGCTGATTTTTTGTTAATAATCTGATGAGATAGTCCCGCTCGTCAGCATCCAAGGAGGCGGAAAGCAATTGTTCAGGCTGGAAAGGAGCTTCATCAGAAGCCTGGCCCAACAGATTTATGATACGAACCATAGCTGGCGCTTGGGCGAAAAGGCCAAGACCTGCCGCCTTTAATTCGCCAAAAAATTCAGGATACAGTATCAAAAAATCGACCAACTGCTTTTCCTGCTTCGACAAACAGGCGAGACCAGAGGGGCCGGTGGTGGCCTCTTGCATTGGCTTTTTAGCCGATACGGCCCGACCAGTCTGAAAATACGCAGGAGAGACTCCCAATTTTTCACAGAAATGAGCAATCATCAAAGCCCGTTGTTCAGGATCAGCTGCCTCAGTGATCAGGGGTTTCAACTCACCTAGAATCTTGTTTTTGCCTGCCAGGGTTAAACCGTGCTCGCGGACAAGGGTATCATAGACAAATTCGGCCAGAGGACGAGCACTCTCCACCAGCAAAGCGATCGCCTCCGGGCCCTCGGCACGAACATAGGAATCAGGATCATGGCCCGCCGGCAGGAGAGCTACCCGGCTTTTAACCTGCTCAGCCAGGAAAAAAGGGATACTCCGCATGGCTGCCTTCAAACCGGCGGCATCGGCGTCAAAAAGAAGAACCACCTCGTCGCCATAGCCTCGAAGGGAATGGATATGATTTCGGGTAAGCGCGGTGCCAAGAGGCGCGACCACATTATCGACACCATGCACCGCGAGGAGAAGCAAGTCAAAATTGCCCTCGACCACCAAGGCGCGACGTTGCTTGCGAATAGCCTCTCGGTGCTGATAAAGGCCAAAGAGCAGGCGATTCTTTTCAAAAATCGGACTTTCCGGAGAATTCATGTACTTGGGTTTACCATCACCGAGAAGACGGCCCCCAAATGCCACTACACGGCCGGTCATATCGGTAATAGGGAACATGATTCGCGAACGAAAGCGATCATAATACCCGCCTCGGTCTTTCCTGACAGCAAGCCCGGCCGTTGCTAACGCTTCTGGCGACAATCCTTTCGCTTGCAACTGTTCGGCAAGATAGCTCCAGCCAGCCTCATCAGGATCAGGAGCATACCCTAACCGATACTGGTCGATGATCTCAGATGGGACCCCCCGCTGTTCGAGGTACACCCTGGCTGTTTTCCCAAGTTTTGGGTGCTGCAAGCAGTGTTGATAGACGGTCACCGCCGCCTCGTTAGCCTCAAAGAGCTGTTCCCGCTGCCGTAACTGTGCCTGCTCCACCTCGCTCAATTGCGGCTCAGGCAGCTCGATGCTAAATTTTTGCGCCAGCATCTTCAAAGTTTCCGGGAAATCCATTTGATGATATTTCATCACAAAGGAAAAAACATCCCCGGATTCGCCGCAGCCAAAACAGTGAAAAAACTGCCCCTGGGGATTCACCGAAAAAGACGGAGTTTTCTCAGCATGGAAGGGGCATAAACCGGAAAAACGCACCCCCGCTCTTTTCAGCTCAACATACTCGCCAATTACCTGAACAATATCAGCAGAGTCTTTAACTAAAAGTTTTATCTGTTCTCGGGTGGATGCAAAGGCCATAATGACATAATAAACATGCTTATTTTGATATGATGTAGAATGAAAAAGCTCTGAACGACACCCATTGGTCACGAAATAAATCAATTTCAGCGGGTTGCTGTAGCGATGCTGAGCAAGGTCGGGACTTCTGCTTTTGTGAAATAATTAAAAAACGGCTACGCGGCTAGTCTAACTCGGAGAAAAACCCCATCTCGGGCCGCACTTGCCACCGAAACTTAATTTTCCCCACATTACAATGGTCCAGGCAGGACCAGGCAACTTTTCCTGAACTATCTACAGACCAACCCAGTAATCGAGCCTTTCCAGATCATAAACACACCCAACCTTCTGATCCCAAGCACAGGTACTATGCACATCGACTCCCTGATGAATCACCGAAACCGGTCGATCCGAGGAAACAACGACAACGATAATATTCGCATGCTCAGCAGTAAAACGGAGCGCAGAATTATATCGTGCCCCCCTGGCACGATCCTCACCTGAAAAAGACCTTCCGTCGAGAAGACAGGCAAAGCCGTGCAGGTGCTGGTCCGCCCCAATATGCAGAGCGCCGTCCACCTTGGCCAGAGATTTCACCATTTTCAACATGTACGGCTTGCGTAAATCCAATGGTGGGGAAAGAGTCTGTCCCGAGATAGCCACGGGTTCAGAATTGAGATCGATAACAATGGTACAACCGTGCTTACGCTCCTGAGAGTGATGCACGAGACTCACAACTATCTTGAATATGAAAAAAATATCCGACCGGTCAAGGCTTGATTCGAGTAGCAATTCTTCCAGTTGCACCAGCTTGGCCTGATACGTGGTTGAACTGAACCGCCCATCGGCAAAACTGCACACCTTGTTGCGATTGATCTTGAGAAATCCATGGCGGCCACGGAAATCGGCGCAAAGAGAAAAAGATGGCAGGGTATCGCGACAAATGCCTAAAATTGCCCGACCGTCACTCACCAGGTGTCGGCTCGAGCGTTCGACGGTCAACAGCAGTTTGCGTACATGCTTGTAATTTACCAGTTGAGGCCGGACCTCCTCCTGAAATTTAACCAAAAAATCGAGTTCACTAACCATGCTCGGGTCAACAATGAGCAATCGCCCCTCTGGCCATGAACCTTCCTCGCGAGTTTCGGAAAGCATGAGAATGGCATCAAGAACTGGGTAGATACGAATCTGACTGTCCCAGCCGAGCAACCGATTCATCTGGTCGATGATATGATCGCGCACCGCATGCGTTGCAAACTCTTTGAGAAAATGTCCAGAAATACCAGTGTAGAGATCTTGATCATTGGCAAGATCATGGGAAAACCGCCAAACCGCATGCTCCAACCAGCACTCAGTTGGCCCGGTAGAGCAAAGATCGGGATGATGTTCGGTGAACCACTGTTGAAAAAATACCGATCCGGAGTACCCGCCATGGGAGAGCAGTCCGGCAAGGCCTAGATCCTTGACCGGAATGATATCGGCAAATTTCTTCCGATCAAGCTGGACCTTTTCGTTGATCCTCCATTTCTGGTTGTCCAGATACAGGGTGTTAAATATTGGCTCGTGTCCCTTGAGCAGATTCTGCGGATCGCAAAGCAACATCGGACTGTCAGGTTGCAAGGCAAAAATGACTGCAGTACGGCTTGTCCCAGAAAAATGCGTCAGGCCATCGCTGAGCCCATTGAGGATATCACTGACACAACGGCGAATAAACGAAGGCTGCACCTGATCTATCATAATGCCTGGAGGAAAGTTGTCATAATAATACAGAATTCTTTTGTTTCTCCCAAAAGAACAGTTATTTAAAAAAATAATATGCCCCAAGGTACTAACAGAGCTTTCAGGCGTCAAGACGATTCCATTAGCACACCTGTCAAATCGATCAGGCAGACACGTTGCTTTTGTTACCGCCATCTTAACAGGTCGCAACGTAAATATAATATGCTTTCCCTCTTGTCGCTACTCCAGCAGCGTCACCCTGACAGGCTTCTCGCCAAGGTAAAAACTTCGATCCGGGCAACGCCTGCTGAATGCAGGACCTTGCTGCATTCGTTCACCGTACTTCCGGTGGTGAATACATCGTCAATCAGAAGCACCCGTTTCCCCGCCACTTTGGACACATCAGCAAGACCAAAGACCTTCTTCAGATTGCCTCGCCGCTCTTTCCCAGCGAGAAGAGATTGGGGAATGGTTGAACGAAGACGGAGCAACAGACCCGTCTCGATTTTGTTTTTCCACTGCGGGAAACACCCTTTGGCGATGACCACGGCTTGATTAAATCCCCGTTCGCGCAAGCGCTCCAAGTGCAGGGGAACCGGTAGAATGAGATCAGGCTCGCCAAACAGTCCTATAAGGCCTGACTGGGCGGTGATTGCTCCCACGGTAGCGATGCCGGTCAGTCGACCGCCGAATTTCAACGAACGGATAATGGTAGAGATGGGTAGTTGGTAATAGAGCAAGGAACGGGCAAAATCAAAAACATAGTGATGAGCAAGGCAGTCGCCACAGAGATGATCAACGCCTGTGGGAAAAGGAACGCCGCAACAAAGGCAGCAAGGGGATCGAATAAAAGCAAGGTCGTCTAGGCAGTCAGAGCAGAAAAGCGGAGGCCGGGAAAATTCCAGCCGCCGCTCACAGCCCAAGCACAGAGGGGGAAACAGCAGATCCTTTAAGGCCTCGAAGTAAGAGGTCACTTGCTCTGCCGTAAGCCCCTACATATTATTAATGATGGCGCGGCCAAAGGCAGAGCAGGAGAGCTCGGTTGCACCCTCCATCAGGCGGGCCAGATCATAGGTAACCGTTTTTTTCAAAATGGTCGTTTCAAGTGCAGTTTTAATCAGGTCGGCCGCCTCCTGCCATCCAATATACTCCAGCAACATTACACCAGAAAGGAGGATCGAGCCGGGATTGACCTTGTCAAGTCCCGCATATTTCGGGGCTGTACCGTGGGTAGCCTCGAACAGGGCAACGCCGTCACCAATATTGGCCCCGGGGGCGATACCCAGCCCCCCTACCTGGGCGGCAAGGGCATCGGACATATAGTCGCCGTTGAGATTGGGCATCGCCAGAACCGAATATTCACTAGGCCGCAGCAGTATCTGCTGGAACATGGCATCGGCGATCCGGTCCTTGATCACGACCTTGCCCTTAGGCACCTTGCCGTTATACTGCTCCCATAAGACGGCCTCGGTGACAGTGACCTCACCGAATTCTTCCGCAGCCAGTTCATAGCCCCAGTTGCGGAAAGCCCCTTCGGTAAACTTCATAATGTTACCTTTATGGACCAAAGTCACTGACTCACGGCCATTATCAAGTGCGTACTGAATCGCCTTACGCACTAACCGTTTAGTCCCGAATTCCGAGATCGGTTTAATGCCGATACCCGAATTGTCGCGGATAAGCGCGCCTGTTTCGTTTCGAAGAAATTCAATGACCCGGTTGGCCTTTTCACTACCTGCTTGCCACTCAATGCCGGCATAGACATCTTCGGTGTTCTCCCGAAAAATAACCATATCGACCTGCCCAGGATCCTTAACCGGAGAGACAACCCCCTCATAATAGCGAACCGGACGAACGCAGGCATACAAATCAAGCACCTGACGCAACGTCACATTGAGACTGCGCATACCTTCACCGATCGGTGTTGTCAGGGGCCCTTTGATACTGACTACATATTTTCTTAAGGCATCAATGGTCTCCTGTGGAAGCCACTCACCAGTCGCCTTGAAGGCCTTTTCGCCAGCAAGGATCTCCAACCATTCAATTTTGCGAGCGCCACCATAGCATCTGGCCACCGCGGCATCTAGCACCTTCCGGGCCGATGCCCAGATATCCGGGCCAATACCATCGCCTTCTATGAAAGGAATAACCGGGTTTGCCGGCACATTCAACACACCATCAACTTTGATGGAAATAATATCTTCAGCCAAAACAGACTCCTTAAGAAGAAGACATATACAAGAATAACGGGGCACAGCGTCCCCACCATACAAATGTAAGACAAAACAAGAAAATGATGGCAAAATATATTCGATTGTAACCTTTCCGTCAATCCTGCCGCACTGGCGGCACAAGGCCGCAACGATGCCGGCCTCGTCCAGAGAATTCCTTGCGCTTCTTTTGTCGTCCTGCTATGAAACCTCTATCTTTTTTTGCACTATGCTCCTCGACTGCGCTATATCCCAACCGTGCCCCCCATTGATTGGGTCTGGGTGAAAGCTGCCAAGGGAATTTTGCGGCACCATCATCCGGAAACCGCATCCGGTCATCAAGGAAACTATTTCATGGCACCGCTCCAAACCATCCGTGGTATGATCACGTTAGCACTTACGCCGATCCTGACCTTTTTTGTTTCGACCTTTTCCCTAATCGACCTATTATGGGGGCGAAAATCGCAAACCAAAGCACAGATATTCCCCCGCTACTGGGGCCGGATACTTTGCTGGCTGGCCGGTGTACGGGTGACCGTGGAAGGCATTGACAATATTGATCCACAGCAGACTTATATCTTCGTTGGCAATCACTGCAGCCAATATGACATTTTTTCTTTCCAAGGTTATTTTCCCCATAATTTTCGATGGATCGCAAAAAAAGAACTTTTCAGTATCCCTGTCCTCGGTCAAGCTATGCACCGGATTGGGTATATCCCCATAGACCGTTCCCATGGTCGCCAAGCGCTGAAAAGTCTTGACGAAGCAGCCAAACAAATAGCTGCCGGCACATCCGTTCTCATTTTCCCCGAAGGAACTCGCTGTGCCGACGGATTATTACATGAATTCAAAACCGGGGCGGTGCTGCTGGCCATTAAGGCCGGCGTTCCTATTGTCCCCATCGGCTTTAATGGCTCGTACGAAGTCTTACCAAAAGGAAAATTACTGCCAAAAAGCGGCAGAATTACGATCCGCGTCGGCCCTCCAATCCCCATCAGCCACTGTATAGCCGGCGACAAACAAGAGCTTGCCCGAAATCTGCATGCTGCTGTTGAAAAATTGTTAGATGAACGATATGTTCAAAAATAATTGGTTGCAATTCTCTACGTATTCTCTTCTTAGAAATGCAGTAGGGAAATGTTGTTTGATAACCACTCATCGTTTGCCAAGCAAACGCCGGTAAAATTAGACAGAATCCCTTGCAAAAACAACGAAACATGTCATAATGTCTCCCAATTTATGTGTAGATCGACCGGCTGCCGCAAGGCGGTCGCTAATCCCCTCTTTCGGCAGGTGATGGTACTAACCCGCTCAACTGGCCAAAGGAACACTCTACAACAGGAACTTCCCTATGCTGTCGACATCAAGAACCCGGCGTATACCTCTGATCTTTCCGGTTTTGCTTTGTGCTTTGCTGTTCAACGGCATAGCTTTCCTCCCATGCACCTCCTTGGCGGTGGAACAAAACACAACTTTTTTACCGTTCAAGATCAACGCTCCGGACGCCTCCAGCCTCACCGGTAAGGTGGACAAAGCGCTGGAGCAGGAAGTCGTCGCCAAAAAATTGACCCTGATGCCCCGCAACCAGGCCGAAAAATTAGTTGATTACAACGGTGCCTGGCCTCCCCCGGCATCCAAGCTCAGTTCAATCGCCGAAGCGGCCAAAGCCCATTATATTGTTATCGGCAGTGTCAATAAACTCGGTGACCGTATCAGTGTAGACTGCACTATCATTGATGTCCTGGCACCAAAAAATCCACATTCCGCTTTCCGGGAAGCAGATTCCATCAAAGGGCTGGAAAAGGTAACCGGGGAGATCGTCTCCGCCATGCTGACCTATTCCAATCGAAGCCTCGCTGTCGCTTCGATTGCCCCAGCAGGTAACGAACGTATCGATGTCGGTGCTATCCTGCAAAAAATATCGACCAAACCAGGTGACCTCTACGATCCGACCATTTTACGACAAGACCTCAAAGCTGTCTTTGGCATGGGGTATTTCGACAATGTTGAGATCGAAGCCACCGACAGCGAAAGCGGCAAAAAAGTTATCTTCCGAGTCAAAGAAAAACCCCTCGTCAGTAAAGTCATCATTACCGGTGCTCAAGAGATAAAAGAGCAGGATGTCCGTGATGCTGCAAGCATCCCAGCCAACTCTATCCTAAACCCCACCAAGATCAACGAAGCCGTTGAAAAAGTTAAGGATATGTACAAGGCCAAAGGCTTTTACAACACCGCGGTGAACGCCACTATCAGCTATCCGAGCGAAGCCAATGCCGAAGTCAGCTTTGCCATTAAGGAAGGGAAAAAAATCACTATTGCGAAGATCGGTTTTTCCGGAAACAACAGTTACTCCGAAGGCGATCTTAGGGATGCTATCCAGACCAGTACCCACAAATGGTGGTTGTCCTGGCTCACCGATGCCGGCGTCCTAAAGCTAGACGTCATCAAACAGGACGCCGAACGAATCACCACCTTCTATCTCAATCACGGTTTTATTGAGGTCAAAGTTGCTGAACCGATCATCGAGCAGAAAGAAGATGCGCTGTTTGTTACTTTCCCCATTGATGAAGGTTCGCGCTACCGGGTGGGCACCATCGACATTCAGGGCGATCTTATCAAAAACAAGGAAGAACTGCTCACCACCCTCAAAATTAGTAAAGAAGAATATTTCAACAGGCAGGTGTTGCGTGATGATGTCACCCAACTCACCAGTCTGTACTCTGAACAAGGATATGCCTTTGCCGAGGTCAGTCCCAAGATCAACAAGTCGGAGGACGGCAAACTGGTCAACATCGTGCTGCAAGCTGAAAAGGGTGCGATGACCTATATCAATCGGGTCGAAATCCAAGGCAATAACCGCACCCGTGACAACGTCATCCGCCGTGACCTTAAGGTTGAAGAAGGCGGCCGCTTTGACTCCAAGGCCATCCAGACCTCAACTAAAAAGTTGAACAGACTTGGCTTTTTCGAAGAGGTCACCGTCACCCCCAAACCTTCCACTGTTGAAAATCAGATGGATGTGGTGGTTGACGTTAAAGAGAAATCAACCGGCCAATTCAGTATCGGAGCCGGGTACTCATCTTCGGAAAATGTTCTATTCATGGGCGAGATCTCCGAAAATAATATCTTCGGCACCGGCAACAAACTATCCTTAGCAGCAAATACCAGTAGCAAGGCCACCCGCTACAACCTGAACTTCACCAACCCTCGCCTCTACGACTCCCAGGTTTCCGGCAGCATCGATCTGTTCGACTGGCAGCGTCAATATGACAATTTCACCAAGGAAGCCATCGGTACCACCCTGCGCCTGGGCCATCCACTTTTTGAAGAGTGGCGCATTTACTACGGATACACCATTTCCGATACCAATCTGACCAATATCGCTGTCGGCGCTTCCGACCTCATCCTGCGATCTAAGGATATCCACCTGACCAGTGAGGCAGAACTTTCGCTGGTCCGCGACACCCGCGACAAGCTTTTCTCGCCAACCTCAGGTTCGCGCAACAGCATCACCACCTCGTATGCGGGTGGGCCCCTTGGCGGCGATGCTCAGTTTACCAAGGTAGGAGGAGACTCCTCCTGGTATTTCCCGCTGTTCTTTGATACGGTCTTTCACGTTCGCGGTTCCGCCGGCAAGGCCTTTGAAAACGAGGCCGGCCATCTCCCTGTCTATGAAAACTACTTCCTGGGCGGTATGAACTCGATCCGCGGATTCAGGTCGGCTACTATCAGTCCGCTTGATCCAGTGACCCAAGATCGGATCGGTGGTGACAAGATGTGGTTCGGCACGGTCTCCTTTATCCACCCGATTGTGAAGGATATGGGCATAGATGGCGAGATCTTCACCGACTTCGGTAACGTGTATGCAGCCGACAAGGACTGGGATTTCAGTGATTATAAAAAAGCGGCTGGTTTTGGCCTTATGTGGGCTTCGCCGCTCGGGCCACTTCGATTGGCCTGGGGTTTCAATCTTGACCAAAAAACTGGCGAAGCCGGTTCCACCTGGGACTTCAGCATGGGCGGGAACTTCTAAGTTTTTTTACTCCACTGAGGTTGTAACCGCCCAACATGCAGTCGATCCTTACGCGGCTGCGTGATAACAGTCCGCCTTACGACATCTTCGGTCTCCATGGTGCATCCACCGCTCTGTTGCTTAGCAGGGCGGTGGCAACACTACGACGTACCATCTGTTGTATTGTTCCCGCCGACGAACAGCTTGACATCCTCGCTCAGGACATTGCCTTTTTTTCAAAAATCCGGGTACTGATCCACCCGAGTTATGAAATCCCACCTTACACTCCGCTTTCACCTGACCCCGCAACCGTCTGCGCCCGACTGGCAACGCTCTATCAGTTGCAGGATAACGACGAGCCATGCATAGTCCTTACCTCCGCCGAGGCAGTGCTGCGCCGGGTTCTTCCAGCCAGCGAACTGAACAACCGTTGCGAATTGGTGATTGCCGGCGAGGAAACGGATCCTGATCGTTTGATAACCTCGTTGGTTGCGGCTGGGTACCAGTTGTGCGACATGGTTCGTCAGGAAGGCGACCTGGCCATACGTGGTGGCATCATCGATGTCTACCCACCGGTGCTTGACAGTAATAGGGCGGGTCCCCTGCGTCTTGATTTCTTTGGCGATACAGTGGAATCCATCCGACTTTTTGATCCTCTTACCCAGCGTTCACGGCAACAGTTGGAAGAAGTGGTCCTCATACCTGCCTCGGATCTTTTGTTTCCCCAAGAAGCTGACCGACACACCCTGCTAGCAACCCTTGATACGGCCGCCGAACACTACGGTTGGCCCTCCGACGAGTTCCGAACCCTCCGAGAGCGTTTTGTCACCAAACAACGATTCCCCGGCATGGAATTCATGTTGCCGCTCCTGTATGGTGGTCAGCAACGATTGCCAACCCTCTTCAAATACCTGCCCGCCGATACTGCGCTGATCATTAACGATCCCCAAGCGGTCAATCAACGGATGCAGCTGGTACGAGAGCGCATCCAGGCAAATTATGCTGAAGCAGTGGCACACAACGTGCCCGCAATACCCCCAGACGACCTTTTTCTAACCGAGGCCGAATTTCATCAGGCCTGCAGTCAATCCTTACTGGCAAGGATACCACACCTGCCGGATCCCGATCATCTCGCACCTGCCCTAACGGTGCAGACAGGAGATCACAGTCTCCTTACGCAGGAAATCGAGCTGCAGCGCAAAAAAAGGGGGCTACTTGCCCCGTTGGTCGAACGTATTCTCAAGTGGCAGCAGGAGCAGGAAACGGTTGTTATTGCCTGCCGATCTGCCCGACAAGCATCACATTTACGTGAGATGTTCACCAACTATCAACTGCGCACCGAATTACGCATCCCCCCTTTTGATTCGACCGCTGTTCACGACCACGACCTGATTTTCTGCTATGAGCACCCTCTGTCGCGCGGGTTTGACCTTATCGCTGAAAGACTTCATTTCCTCTCGGCCTCAGAACTCTTCGGGGAAAAACGACTGGGCAGCGGCCGGCAAAAAAAACGACCTCGTGACGAAGCCCCCCCCATCCAGATTGATCAGCTTGCCATAGGCGATGTGGTGGTACATCGGGACCATGGCATCGGCATCTTCCAAGGGCTAGTCAATATGGAATTTTCAGGGCAACAGGGCGATTTCATGCTGATTGCCTTCCGTGACGACGACAAACTCTATGTTCCGGTGGACCGTCTCCACTGGGTAAGTCGCTATCAGGGCCTCACCGACCAGGAACCGAAGCTCGACAGCCTCGGCTCTCAGCGCTGGCAGGCTGCCAAGAAAAAGGTCAAAGAGGCGGTTTGGAAGATTGCCCAAGAACTGCTGGAGATTTACGCCCGCAGAGCCATGCGCCATGGTCACCGCTTTTCACCTCCGGGTGATCTCTACCGGCAACTGGAGGAATCTTTCCCCTATGATGAAACCAGCGGACAGGCCAAGGCCATTGATGACGTCATCGACGATCTAACCTGTGACCAGCCTATGGATCGCCTCATCTGTGGCGATGTCGGGTATGGCAAGACCGAAGTTGCAGCGCGCGCGACCTTCAAGGCGATTGAAGACGGATTCCAAGTGGCGATTCTTGTACCCACCACGGTTCTGGCCGAACAGCATGCCCAAACCTTCCGGGAACGTTTTTCATCATTTCCAGTCGAAATCGCCTGCCTTAACAGGTTCCGCACCACCCGCCAGCAGAAAGATATCACTGTGGCTCTAGCCGCCGGCAAGGTCGACCTGGTGATAGGAACGCACCGTCTCCTCTCCAAAGATATCCAGTTCAATAAACTCGGCCTGCTCATCGTCGACGAGGAACATCGGTTCGGTGTGGCGCACAAGGAAAAAATTAAGAAAATCAAAGCATCTGTGGATGTTCTCACCTTGACCGCCACCCCCATCCCCCGGACACTGCAAATGTCACTTCTGGGCATTCGCGATCTCTCTGTCATTTCCACGCCACCCCAGCAACGGCGTTCGGTGAAGACCTTCCTGGCCCGTCACGATCAGTTGGTGATTCGTGAGGCTGTCCTGCGGGAACTGGAGCGCGGCGGTCAGCTCTTTTTTGTCCATAACCGCGTTTCGTCTATTCACCGCATCGCCGACACCATAGCCGCCCTTGTCCCACAAGCCAGAATTGGTGTTGCCCACGGCCAGATGCCGGGACCGCAACTCGAAGACATCATGGTGCGTTTCATTAACCATGAGCTGGACATTTTAGTCTGTACCACCATTATCGAATCGGGACTGGATATTTCCAACGCCAACACAATCATCATCAATCGCGCCGATCATCTTGGCCTCGCTGATATCTACCAGCTGCGAGGCAGGGTCGGCCGCTCCTCACGGCAAGCCTATGCGTATCTGCTCGTGCCCTCCCTGGACCACCTCACCCCGGATGCCCAACAGCGTTTACGCGCACTGATGGATTGCTCCGAACTGGGCGGCGGGTTCAAACTGGCAATGAACGATCTACAGATTCGAGGCGGCGGCAATCTGCTTGGCGTCTCGCAGTCCGGTCATATCGCCGCCGTTGGCTACGATCTTTACCTGGAATTACTCCAATCAACGGTTGCGGATCTGAAACGAAAAGCAGCGGAAGGCACCGAATCGATCACCCCTACAGACATCGACCCCGAAATCAAACTCAAAGTTGCAGCCTTCCTGCCTGACAGCTATATTCAAGACACTAGCCAACGCTACCAGGCCTATCGCCGCATCGCCGTTGCAGGTAATAGTACGGAGGAAGAACTTGTTGATCTCCAAGAAGAGCTGGTCGACCGGTACGGTCCCTTGCCCCGTGAAGCCCAAACTCTGCTGGTGATCATCGCTCTCAAACAACAATTACGCAACCTCGGTATCAATAAATTGGAACAGGGGCCAGACGCCTTGATCTTTTCGTTTATCCCCAATGCACCGGTCGAACCGCAACGACTTCTCAATCTCATTCAGCAAAAATCAGACAAGAAACGACTAGTCAAACCAATCCGCCTGACCCCCGATCAACGGCTCGTCGTTCCCATAAACAGCCACGATGAGCTCTTTGCCCGAATTCAGGCCATATTGCAAACCTTGAAGGAATAACCACAATGAACAGTTCACATTCACCTTGTGAGAAAATTTTCCCGGCACTCCCCTGGCAAGAGATTGATACCGTTCTCCTCGACATGGACGGCACCCTCTTGGACAAACATTTTGACGACTACTTCTGGGAACAGTATGTGCCGGAACATTACAGCCTGCTCAAGGATATCTCCATTGAAGAGGCCAAGGCTCAATTGCTGATCCGTTATCAGAAAGTCAAGAACACTCTCGACTGGGCAGATTTGAACTTCTGGTCCCGTGAACTGGAAATGGATCTGCAGGAACTCAAACTCCGGATCAATCACCTTATCGGTGTTCATCCGTATGTCGTCGAGTTTTTAGAATATTGTATAAAAACGCGGAAAAAACTCTATTTGATTACCAACGCCCACGAAAACACATTGTCAATCAAGCTGGAAAAGACCGCTATCGGTCCTTGGTTTGATCGAATCGTCTGCGCGGAAGAAGTAGGGTTTGCAAAGGAGGAGCCGCTCTTCTGGGAACGTCTCGAGCAGATGCTGCACTTTGACAAGGCCAGAACACTACTGGTCGATGATACCGAAAAAGTCCTGTTTTCAGCGCAGAATTACGGATTGGCGCATCTTCTCTTTGTTGCCCGCCCCAGCAGCCGGCAACGGGTGCAATACTCCTGTCATTTCCCCTCGATCGAATACTTCAAAGAACTGCTACCCCGATAACTGAGCGGTCGTGAAAAAAAAAGCCATCCCGCAGTAAACGGGATGGCTTGAACGGAATGGGTGTTAAAATCAAGGGGCGGCCTTGGTCGGAGACCCTTGTCAGGCTTTTTTCTTGGCTCTTGTGCTCCCTGAATTCTTTTTCTTGAGTTCTTCCACTTCTTTTTGCAAGATTTGCAGAGACTCGGTCAGCGGCTGAGGATCAAATCCTTTGACTTCTCCTTTCTGTTCAAGCGATGCCAAACGAGCCGGGATGTCGCTGAGCATTTTCTCCGGTGTGATCGCCTGGAGCTGCTGCAGAGTATCGCTGAGCTTACCCTCTAAAGTAGCAACGGAATTCTGGACCGTGCCGAGGGCCTTGCCGGAATTGGCTATTTCACCGGCAATAATCTCCAATTGGCTGGTAGCGGCAAAACCCGAACTCTTTTCCTCTATGAACTGTATTTTAGCATTTAGTGATACGAACTGATCATTCAGAGCCTGTTGATTATCGGTGATCTTCTTAACCTCACAGGCAATAATAGCCTGCAATTCGTCTTTGAGTTGTTCGCTGCCGGCAGAAACCTGGGTAGGCTGGCTGCACTGTGAATCTGAACACTTAAGGGAACCCAGACAGGAACAAAGCGGGGCGCACAGGGCAAGAGCCGATCGTTTCACGCCTTCATACATCGTTGTAGAGGTTTCCTTACTGATAAGAGAAACCGCAAAGAGAAAGATCCCAACAAGAACGGCTATGCAGACTGTCAAGCCTATCGCCATGGCAAGGGCCCACTGAACGAGCCGAAAAGCACCAATGATGATCGTGCCGACTGAGTTCAGGACACTCCCCTCGGACGAAACACTAGTAAAGTAGGCCAAAAGCACAAAAACAAGAAGCACAACCGCTGATTTGATAAGCGGAGTACGCATCATATTCTCTTTCATAATTCACTCCTCCGGTAGGAAATTCGCTGCCCCATCTCGCATAATAAAAATAAAAAAAACATGCACCGCAAGGTGCAGTCTGTATGAGGTAATTCTGTGTTTCTAGTGTATTTACTTTCGAACGGCAAGAGAAATGTTGTAGAGCTGACGACAAGAAAGAATCGATCAGCGCCAGGCCATAGTACCTACACGCAAGCTTCTCCTCCAGAGAACAATCAATTGGTTTCAGCCTGTTCGCGACGTATCCCGTCAAATATCTCCTGAACCGAGACAAAGGCATGGACAATCACCGGATCCAACTGATAGCCCGCGCTTTCGACGATCAGCCCCAAGGCCTGTCGATGAGGCATCGTGTTCTCCTTATCCTTAGGGGAAGTCAATCCTTCATAGGTGTCGGCCAAAGCCATAATTCTGGCCTCTAACGGAATTTCCACTCCGCGCAGACCGTAGGGGAATCCTTGACCATCCCACCTTTCATGGTGGAAATAAGCGATGTTTTGCGCTAACGATAAAAAGCTACTACCACCGCACTCTTCCGCCATGGTCTTGATGACGTTGCCACCGAACAGGGTGTGATGCCGCAAGCTCTGTTCTTCTTGTTCAGTCAACGGCCCGATTTTCTCCAGAATTTCATCGGCTATCGCGACCTTGCCGATGTCATGGAGAATTGATCCTTGATACAAATTTTGGACAAACTCATCGGTAATCACATCTCTAAACTCGCGAAGGCAAGACAACTTGGCAGCGAGCACTTTGCAATATTCCCGAATGCGCTCAAGATGATGTCCGGCGGGGCGATCACGGTATTCCGACAGTTTGACAAGGGCAAGAATTGCGGCATTCTCGGTTTGCCTGACCTTGCCCAGAGAGGTTACCAGCTTTTCTTCCAACTGCTTGCGTATACCAATATCGCGAATAACTAATTGGAGACCGAGTATTTTTTCTCCGCGCTGCAAGAGCGTACCGCTAATTTCAACGTCGATGGGGCATCCCTGAGCTGACAGCAGTGTCAAATGCCAGGCGGCCACCGGCGTTCCACGCTCGAAAGCGTCAAGCAAACCGGCCTGAACTTTTCCCAGATCCTCCGTTCTAACCGCATTAAAAAATGACGCGCGCGCGGGCACCGTTCCATCAGAAAAATGCGACAGATAAGAACTGTTTGCTTGTAGGACCGCGCCTTGAGGGGTAACCAGCACCACATCGTCGGCAATGGCTTCATACAGTATCCGATACCGCTTTTCGGTGATCTGCTGTTCCTCGCTCCGCCGCTTGACTTCATCCTCCAGAGTATCCGCCTGCCGGGCCAAAACTGCCGCTGCTTCATTTTCCGCAATGCGTAACATACATTCCTGTTTTCTGGCAGCGGTGTCGGCCCAACTTTGGGTGGCGACGATGAAAACGAAACAGACCATAAAAAACAGGTTACTTAACAAACTCATCAGTTGATCGTGGGTGAGCGACTCGACCAAAACCAATGAAAGCAGATACATCGCGACTAAGGCAAAACCGCTAATCAATGTCTGGGAGGTCGTGAGTGGTGCAATAACCGTATAGATGGTCATGGCCACAATCAAGCCGACGTAGTAGGGGGAGAGAAGACCTCCCGTTTGGTGGATTGTCAGGAGAATGACCAAGCCTGCACTCAGATAACCAGAAAAACCGATCAACCAGGCGCGGCGCTGCCCTTTATCGCAATAGTTCGTCCCAATGAGTAACCCGCAGAGTCCTACTGCAACCAGTCGATAATACAGAAATTCGGAGGCAAGTCCCGGTGCAGAAATAGTATCGAGGATTGAGAATAACAGCATCATCCCTATCCCAACCAAAAGGATGATATACACCCGGCGATGATGCAATTGGCGGGACTCCACGCGAAACAATTCAAGATACTGCATAGCAGCCTTCCTCATAAGTCTAGGCGCTGTGCCTGAAATAATTTTTGCCAGACATCCTTGAATTGCTGTTCGCGCTTGAGAAAAGCGTGAACAATTTTCGGATCGAATTGGCGACCACTCTCTTCAACTATGCACCTACGCGCCTCCTCATGACTGTAGGCTGGTTTATAGGATCTGCTTGAAGTGAGAGCATCATAAACATCGGCCAGTGCAACGATCCGAGCAGAAAGTGGTATTGCTATCCCGGCCAGACCGCTTGGGTAGCCGGTACCATCCCAGCGTTCATGATGGAATCGGGTTATTTCCTGGCCCATGCGGAGGAAGGAAAAGCTTTCAGCATCCTGTTCTGATGACGAAAGGGCCATGTTGCCATATTCGCAATGGCGTTTCATGGCCGCAAATTCAATTTCGGTCAGGCGACCGGGTTTAAGTAAAATGGCATCGGGAATGCCGACTTTGCCGATATCGTGAAGAACCGAAGACAGACAAATTTCGTTGACAAAATCAGAAGTAACCAGATGTTCGAAGTCCGGTTCTCCGGCAAGTTCGTCAGCAAGAATCCGGGTGTATTCCCTGATTCGAAGTAGATGCGCGCCAGTGTTCTCGTCCCTGCACTCGGCCAGGCGGGACAGTCCAAAAATTGCAGACTGCCGTGAGGAATCGATCAATTGCATCGATTCCAGGACCTTTCTTTCCATTTCCTTGGTGGCAGTGATATCCCGGATGATCAACTGGTAATGCTCGCCCCCCCCGGCCATATCAACCCGGTTGCCGCTTAACTCCACGTCGAAATCCCGACCTCGGTTAGTCCGCATCTGGATTTGCACTCCCCGAATCTCTTCTCCCAGATGCAGACGATTAATCACAGTGCCACATACCCCCTCCCGCTCCTGGGGCACCACGAAATCGGTGAACAGTTTGCCCTCAAGCTCTTCCGGAGTCCCCTCAACGAGCCCAGCGCCATGTGGGTTGACCATCCGGATGGTGCCATCCTGATCGATCAGCACCACTAAATCGAGAATGCTGTTATACAGATCGTAGAATTTGAGATCTGACTCCTCAAGCAGGGCCATCCTCATCCTGATGAGCTCTTCCAGATTATCGTTGTAATGCTTGAATTCATAGCTCATCGCCTGCAGATTATTTTTCGCTCGCAACGATTTGAGAAGGGTCTGCATTTCATCGAAACACTGTACCGAGGTAACCACAACGATGGAAAAAAAGAAAAAGCTGTTGTTGACCAGATAGGCCAGGCCCCGGTCATCCAGAGGGGGAGATCCGAAGTAAACGACCAAGGCGTACACCAGATAGGTTGCCCCCCCGAGGAACAGCGCCTGGGCAACACTGAGAGGGAGAACTGAGAACCCTCCGGCGATCATCAGCAGGATACCGACGTAATAATCTGAGGTATAACCGCCGAGCTTGACCGTCATCAACGAAATAGCCAGGGCTCCGAGAAGCATGGCCGTGTACATGATCGGCCGAGCGTGGGCCTTGCACTCAGGATATTCGAGAACCTGCAGGCAGCAGAGAAAAAACAGCACCGAAACCAGGCGATACGAGGAAAAAAGGGCGAACTCAACACGGTAGCAGATGAAATCGAGCAGGGCGAACAGCGAGAAAAAGACCACCCCCAGCCACAAACAGATCCGCGTCCGTTGATAAAACAGGTCGTGCAATTCACCTGCCTGGATTGCCGGCGAAGTATCGACAGCAACGCCCATGAATTATTCCTTGGTGGCCATGGCAAAGAGGTTGACGTTTTCCTGTTCGGCGATGATGGTCACCCGCTCGCCAAAGGGCGTAGGGGCGAACAATTCCCGTAAGTCCTCATCGGTGCGATAAATCAGCTCCCACTTGAGGAGTTTGTCGAGAAAGAGGCTATCGGGGTAGAAGGTGAAATTGCCGAGTAGCAGCGTGCCGCCGGGCTTGAGATGGCGGTAGCACTGGGTGATCAGGGCGCGGAACAGACGGGGATCGAGATAATCGCAGAGCCCTGAAGAATAGATGATATCCAGCGGTTCGATGTGATGGTGCGCCCGGCCGAGCGACCATTTGATGACATTCTCGCTCATCAGCCGGATCGAGGCACGATGCGGGAAAATATTGACGTACTGATTGGTGTATTGCAGGGCCTCGGAGTCGATATCGACACACAAAGCCTCGATGCTTTCACTGTATTCACATTCGGTGAGGAAATCGAACAACTCCCGGTTGGGGCCGCAGGCCAGATTCATGATCCGGGTGATACCACCACGGGCGGCGATCGCCCCGCTGAGCCGCATCAACTGGTTTTTGAGCAACACCCGCCGGCCGCGGATGGCCAACGCACCGGGCCGCTGCAGACAGAATTGATCGATGATCTCGCCCAGCTTGCCTTCGCCCTTGGGTTGATTGGCATAGATGTGCTCCATCATCAAAAAATCGCCAGCATACCCCTTGGGCTTAAAATAGGCGCGCTCGGCGAACCGGCTGCGCATGAAATAGGGAAAGATCTCCTTAAAGACATACCCCCACATCACCTCTTCATAACCGCTCCCCTGCATGGTCTGCTCAAACTCGCTCAGAGCGCCGTTGAGCTGACCGAGGACTGCGTGGCATCGGGCCTCACTTTCCGGATCCTGCCCCCCTTCGGCCTCGACCTTCTGCAACCGGTGAGAGAGGTTGAACAGCTCGGACTTAAACTCCTCCATCCGGCTGCTGATGCTGTGCCACTGGGAGGAGCGGACCAGCGGCGCTGGCAGTGGTTTGGATTCGGTATAGCGGCTGGAGTGACGGGTGGAAAGCGATTCGGCGTAACCAGCGATAGGTTCGCGTTCACCAGCGATCCGGCGGAATTTGCCGCAGATTTTTTGGGTGAGCAGCAGGATGAAATCCATATAAAGGTCAGGATGTTCCCCACGCAGAGCATCCATAACCGTCGTGTCAAAAATGCCAATCCGTGCCTCACCCACCGCCTGGATATCTCGGACCCGGGATTCGCCATCAAAAAAGCCGATTTCACCAAAGAATTCGCCAGCCCCAATCAAAGCAACCGTGATCCGAGTCGCAAAGGGATCGGTATAGCTCACCTCGACCGTGCCGCTGATCAGATAATAAAAGGCCGTCGTAGCCTCTCCCGGCGCGAGAATTGGTTCGCCAGCATTGAAGAAGCGAACCATAGCGAAGTCCAAAGCACGCTCCAGTAGAGGGATTATGCCAGGAGATTGGACAGAAGCTGTTTCACCCTTGGGTGATTGGATTAACATAATGCTCCTATTGACTAGCAACCATGACCAGCCGGATTGCTTTTTGGTAAACACTCATTTAAAGAAAACTGCATTAAAACCTGGTGATCACTCCGATGGTCACCGCGTGGGCACCGCCTTCGGTAAAAGTGCCGGCGATTCCGGGCAGACCGGCAACACCCTCATTGGCGATGGTGCGGCTTTCGGTGCGGTGGTACATATACGACAGGCCAAATTCCGTCGCGGCAGAAGCTCGATAGCGTACGCCTGCGCAATAAATCAGAGCATCAGCATCGGGCAGTTCAAATCCCAGGGTGGCGTCCGGTACTGGCGTCTGATCGTATGCAAATCCCAAGGTGGTTGTCCAACGCTCGTTCCACTCATAACTCAGGCCGATCCGATAGGCATTGGTGTCCCTCCAGTTTTTAGCAACTGGTCGATCAAAACCATCGAAAACGGTTCCAAGAAAATTTTGACCATAATCGAAATCCAACACCTTAAATGATGACCAAAATGTTCGATCCCAGCCGATTTCGACAGTCAGACGATCTATCGTGTAAGAGGTGGCCAGACTGAAAACCGCCGGCAGCGGCACCCCGATCTTAGTGGCCCCGGAATACGATGCGAGCGACGAAGTGCCCATCCAAGCCCCTAAATGGCCATTGCCGGACAAATTCATATCGACCTCGGAACGGTAGGTCGCTGCAATGTTCCAAGCCTGCTGCGGTCGAACCGTCAGGGCAAGGTTATATCCCATCTGTATATCGGTACCATCCGAGGAACGGTTAAGCGATGTCAGTGGCGCTACTTGACTAAAAGGCGGATTACCCAAGGTGCTGTCCACCTTACCCTTGCCATAGAGTACCCGTACACCGCCGCCGATATGTAACCATTCAGCCAGTTCATAAGACAGGGTGGGGTTGCCTTCCACCACAAAAAGAGAAAATTGTTCAGCACTGGCTTGGGGAAAGGGCTGCTGCCACTGCTTGGACAGGCCGTACGGGTAGGTCAGAGAAAAACCGAAACGCAGAGCACCGTATCGGGGAGAAACCGTATGCAGCAACGGCATGAAAAACAACTCGCTTTCAGAGGATCCATCAAGCAGGGGACTGCGGGAATCATGATATTTGACAGGAGGCAGACCAAGGAACGTCAAACTGGATTCCACCTGCCCGTTGTCCGACAAATCACACATATTGGCAGGGTTATAATAACTGGCATCCGGTCCAGGAGTAAAGGCAATATGCGCCCCAGCCAGACCGACTGCGCCGAGGGACTGGTTGGTTATTCGAAAACCAGAGGCAGTTGCGGAAACTGGCGCACAGAACAACAAAAATAAAAAACATACACTGACTGCCTTTACTCGCTCCTGCCGAGCGACCTGATCGATATCATCTGCCAAAACAGGCCTCCTTGTAAGAAAATCTTATTAACCTGGATCAGGGAAAGCACCAACCATCGGCAGAAACGGCAATAGCTCTTATACTTCCTGTTCGTCCACTCGCCGCATTCCCTCCATGATCAAACCCATGAAGCCACCGATCACCGGAAGCTCCTTTTCTTCGGAGGAAAGCCCGGAGGTGTAGGTGAACGTTCCTTCTCCTTTTGCCAGCAAGGCAAAAAATGCCTCTTTTCCGGTTAATCCTTTGTAGTGAACCTTGACCAACTCACCCTCGTTGAATGCGATTCCGGCACTACCATCATCAAGAACCAACTGTACCTTGCCGGTTTTCTGACTGGAATTGATCAGTTGAAACAATTCAACGGTATTGATTTCCGACAGCCTGCCAGTCATGCCTGAACTGATGGTACCTGCCCGTATGGTATTGGCCTGCGAGCGGTCCACCAGCATTCTGTAGAAAAACACCTGCAACACCGGGTATTTATTCAGAACATGTTTAAAATCCTTACTGGATAGAATCGCGAGGTTGGTCTTTTCCCGGGAATGGATGGAGGTGGTTACCGGTTCGCCGGACAACAGGCTCATCTCGCCAAAAATTTCTCCGGTGGTCATCTCGGAAAGGGTCTGCCCTTCATCGCCGATCACTGCGACCCGACCTTCGAGCACAATATAGAGGCTGGTTCCTGGGTCACCTTTCTTCAGAATTATTTTATTTTCACTGAACTCCTTTAATTGCAGTTGGGCAGAAAGATCGCGAAGACTGTCCTCATCCAGCGGCTCAAAAATGTCTAGGCCACGGAGTACATCAAAAAATTTATCCAGATGGCGCATTCGTGCCCGCTGCTCGGCGACAGCCAACAGTTTCATCTGTAACGTAGCAAATTCTCTTGCTTTTTTGAATTCAAACCGGATTAGACCAACGCATCCACCGCATTCAAACTTAAATTTTTTGACACCTGAAGGGGAAAACCGTTCCAAGCTCTGCTTGTCGGCAACCACCTTCATTAACTCGCGCACCAACATCAGGCACGCGGGCTTAGCCTCAGGGACGGTTAATGCATCGTTCTCCACCTTGAGTTCCTCGCCGACATTGTAAATCGGACAGGATCGTTCTTCGGTGATAATAAATATTGCGTTACGGTACTCCACTCAACAACTCCTCCTGGAATCTGCTGAACTTCACGAGAAAAAATCCGTGATTTTCCGACAAGACAAAGACTTATCAGGATGATTAATCGGAACGGCCTAACAGCAGATAGATGAGAACACCAAGTATCCCCGCCCCCCCAAAAAGAACCGGCAATATTTTGGCAACCCGCAACTCTCCACCGACCACTAAGGTTTGCATGTAGGGCGTTCCCGAGGCATACCAGACCCCCAGGATGATCCCCAGGATAATCAGGTCACGAAAGGCTTGTTTATAGAGAAGATATCCAGTGCCCGATACAAATGGCACCAGGAACCAGGGATTGATAAATAATCCCATATAATCGACATCTTTGATCTGCTTCGGCAGGTTTGTTTCCTGCACAAAACGCCCTATGGGCTCGATGATCGCCCCGAAATCCATGATTCTCTCCTTAGTTGAATGTACAAAATTCGTTTCAATACAAGAAACATGGTCCTGCTGGATGGCTAGCGACTGAGTATTCCACGCCCCTCTGCCATACAAGACAAGCTTGTAATACCCCTTATAGATTCATGGTATCAATGCCGAACCGGTTCGTCAAAATGAAAACGATCACACCCCTGTTTCTCAGGTGCTCCCTTTTCACCTTCGTCCACTTAGCCTGTGCAGATGTCTTCGACCCAGCAACCTTGAAACATGGTTTCACTTGCGACCTCGAAGGAATGCATGGTAGTAAAAGCATGTTGTCATAAAAGTTGCTTCATTTTATTGGACGGCAAAGTAACAACTATTTGAGTCTCCTACGAATCTATAGCATATAGGCTCTATTTAACTAGGTGATACGCGCGATTTCATCCCTGTTATTCATTTAATATTTTCTAAGCCGATAATCGCCCGCTACCATCCTCTAATCATCGCTATCCGACGATGCACCTGCCATGAGTAGTATTCTGACCCCCCAACAATCGGTTTTTTCGGCTATGCTGCAAGAGGGCCCCTTCGCCATAGAAAATGCCCCGCCTCTGGCACATCCCTTCTCTCTCGAGACAAAGGCCTGGGTTAAGAAAATTCATAACAACCAGCTACTGAAAACCAAATACCGCTCCGTACGCAATCAGATCTTCGATCTCCTGGGTATCAATACCTTTGACGAGATCCTGGTGCTGATCCATGACAAAACTCTACGGGCTGAAGCAGCGGAACGAGCCCACCTCCTACTCGGCAATATGTTCGGCATTGAAGGCTCGAGCCGGGAAGTCATTCGCCATCTCAATGACTACGCCAGGACCGCAGATGATGTTATCAGCTCACTGCGCGCCAAAGTGCTCGCTCCCTACAGTTCCCACATTGAAACAACCAACGAAATTGTTACCGCCTGGGATCCGGTCGAGTTGCTGCTGGCACTTTTTGATGATCGCTATCATAAAAAAGCCCGCTTTGAAGCGAAAAGAAAATTAGCGCTCATGGGGCTGGCAGGATCGATTGACCAAAGGGAACGGGAAACACGGATTGCTGAGAAATTTTCAGGGTTTCTTAATTTCCTCAATGCCTACGTCTGGAGTCCCGATTACAAGATTGGCGACCTGGACATCCGCTATCTCTACAGCACTCACAACAAAGAAGACTTCAGCTGCACCACGGTCAATGTACTCTCGGAACAAGAAGCGCTCTCGGTGACACCGTTTGCAGGCGAGAAACTCACCCTGATCAAACGGCGACGGTTTCGCGATAACGATGTTGATATCCCCATCTATGTCACCATCCGCAAAAAACCGCCTGCGGCCAAGGTCCTCAAACTGCTGCGTAAGAACGAGAAAAACCCGGCAACCGCGGTGGACGATGAACTGGGACTGATGGCGGTACTTGACTCGGTGAACGATGTCAAACGATTCGTCCGCCATCTCACACGCAGTGCAGCCAGAGCCAAGTCCTTTATGACCCTGGAGGATATCTCCGACACCCTCACTAGCGGCGAATATGCCAGTACCGCTACCGGCAGCTCGGGCAAGACTTCAATGCTCAAATTTTTTGCCCGGACCGGCGGCATGCGGATCGAATTCATCATTCACACCAACCGTTCCTACCTGAACTACATCTATCAACGTGATGTTGCCCACGACGAATACGAGGTCAAACGCATCTTTGATACCGGGGTGGTCGAATTTCTCTTTCCACCGGATATCTATCGTCTCGACCTGCAAAAAATTCGCGACCACCAGCTGGCCTGGTTCAGAAAACAGATAGAAGACAACTGACCGTAAAACCAGTATCTGTTGGCAGGCGCTTCACGGCGCTTGAGAATATTACAAGAGAATTCCTGCTCAATGATAGCTCACTTTCTGCGCAAAGGAGGCATCGCATGGTGCAACATCTAACAACCGGGGTCGCGGTACTTGGCGGCGGCCCAGGCGGATATACTGCGGCCTTCCGGGCGGCCGACCTTGGCCTTTCCGTCTGCCTGATCGAACAGGGCCAATGGCTCGGCGGGGTCTGCCTCAATGTCGGCTGCATCCCTTCCAAGGCCCTGCTCCACGCCACCGCCGTGATCGAAGAGGCGCAGACCGCTGCCGCAACCGGGATTGTCTTCGCGCCGCCGACCATCGATCTTGCGTCCCTGCGCAGTCATAAAGCCGGGATCATCACCCAATTGACCTCCAGCCTCGACAGCCTGTGCAAGGCCCGCAAAATCACTCGGCTCATTGGCCACGGCACCTTTATCAATCAAAACACTATCCTGGTCAACGGCCCGGGAGGCGAAACCAGGGTCAGTTTTGCTGATAGCATCATCGCCACCGGTTCCCGCCCCTTTCGCCTGCCCGGCTGTCCGGACGATCCCCGCATCTGGGATTCCACCGATGCTCTGGCCTTGACCACGGTTCCCCCGCGGTTGCTGATTATCGGCGGCGGCATCATCGGCCTGGAAATGGCCCAAGTCTACCACGCACTGGGCTCGGCGATCACTATCGTCGAGATGCAGGGGCAAATCATCCCCGCTGCGGACCGCGATCTGGTGCAGCCGTTGTTTTTGAAATTGAAAAAACGCTACCGGATCTTCACCCAGACCCAGGTAACGACTATCACGGCAGAACCAAGTGGCATCGTGGTCCAATTTGCAGGCGACAAGGCACCGACAGCCGACTCCTTCGATGCAGTGCTGGTGGCAGTCGGCCGACGCCCCAACTCGTCGCGGATCGGACTGGAGACCGTCGGCATCGAACTAGTCCCGCAGGGCTTCATCCCGGTTAATACCCGTCAGGCCACCGCGATTCCCCATCTGTATGCCATCGGCGACGTGGTCGGCGAACCGATGCTGGCCCACAAGGCCAGCCACCAGGGCAAAGTGGCGGCCGAAGTTATTGCCGGACACCCGTCAACTTTCACCCCGATGGCCATCCCCTCGGTGGCCTATACCGCACCCGAGATCGCCTGGGCCGGGATCACCGAAAAAGAGGCGGAACAGCAGGGCATTGCCTACCAGAAGGGTAAATTCCCCTGGGGAGCCAGCGGCCGGGCCCTGAGCGCTGGGGTTACAGGCGGGGTGACCAAGGTTCTCTTTGATCAGGCCACGGGCCGCCTGATCGGTGCAGGCATCTGTGGCCACAATGCGGGCGAGCTGATCCATGAGGCAATGCTGGCCCTGGAGATGGGGGCCAATGCCGAAAACATCAGCAAAACCGTACATGCCCACCCTACCCTTGCCGAGACCTTTGCCTGTGCTGCCGAGATGGTCAACGGTTCGAGCACCGATCTCCTGCCGCTGAAACGATAGCAGCAGGCAACAACTCTTTCCCCATAACAGCACTCCTTTGCCACGCCGATGATCTTCTCACTCGATACCCCTCTGGATATGCACCTGCACCTGCGCGAGCAGGAGATGCTGCACCTGGTTGCTCCTTTCAGCGCCGCCCAGTTCGCTGGCGGTGTGGTCATGCCTAACCTGGTGCAGCCGGTGGATTCGTTGGCACGGCTCTATGATTACCGAGCCGCTATTACCGCAGCCTGCAGTGCTGAGATCTTCACTCCGTACATGACCCTTTTTTTCCGCGACTATTCCCGGCAAGAACTGGAGGCAGCCCGCGGGTCAATCATCGGCATCAAACTCTATCCGGCTGGAATAACCACCCAAAGCGAAGCCGGGGTAGCCGATTTCGACCAGATCGGCGACACCGTGGCTTTACTGGAAGAACTCGATATCCCGCTTCTGGTGCACGGGGAAACAAGCGGCTTTGTCATGGATAGGGAACGCGAGTTTCTGGCGGTCTACCAATGGCTGACCGAGACCTTTCCCCAGCTACGGATAGTCATGGAGCACATCACCACTGCTGACGCTGTCGATTTCCTGGAAAAATATGATAAAGTCGCCGCCACCGTCACCCTGCACCATCTCATGATTACCCTCGACGATATTGCCGGCGGCCTGTTGCAGCCCGATCTGTTCTGCAAGCCGATAGCCAAAACCCCCCGTGACCGCGAAGCCCTGCGCCAGGCAGTGTTCCGAGGCCATCCGCGCTTGCTGTTCGGTTCGGATTCCGCCCCCCATCCCCGCCATAAAAAAGAGTGCTGCGGCTGCGCAGCCGGGATATTCTCGGCCCCGGTGGCCCTGCCCATGCTGGTGCAACTCTTTGAGGAGGCTGATTGCCTGGAGCATCTGCCTGCCTTTGTCAGTGATAACGCCCGGCAATTCTACCGAATCGCACCCCCGCAAAAATCGGTAGAACTCCAGTGCACGCCATGGCGAGTTCCAGAATTGTACGGCTCCGTACGCCCCTTTCTAGCAGGTCAGGAACTCAGGTGGGCAATGGCAGGTAAAAAGGGGGGAAAGGGCTGAGATGATCATAAAGAAAAAGCAAACCGGACTGGTCTACTCTTCGGAACACGGCCGCATCTGCCCCGGATGCAGCCGACCAGTGGCGGCCTGTACCTGCAAAGCAAAACCAACCACCACCAAAAGCGACGGCATTGTCCGGGTCGGCCGGGAAACCAAAGGCCGTAAGGGCAGCGGCGTGACCACCATTAACGGCCTGCCGCTGAACGCGGCCGAGCTCAAAGAGCTGGGAAGCCAATTGAAAAAACGATGCGGCACCGGCGGCACGGTCAAGGACGGGGTCATCGAAATCCAGGGCGATCACCGCGATCTCCTCGTGGAGGAGCTGCAACGACTCGGATACACTGTCAAACGAGCCGGTGGCTGATCCCCACAACAAACTGCCAAGCCCCTTTCTCTTCCTGTTGGCCTCGACCAACCCTTACACCCTCACCGTGCCCCTAGGCGGCCTGGCTGCACCCTATCAGCCCTCTGCTCCAATATCTCAGGCAAAAAAAAAGGCGTCTCGAATGTTCGAAACGCCCTTTTATACCTTAAATTTTTTCTTCAGTCGGCTAGCTAGGCCGATACTCGCAAAACAATTTCTCCTTGTCAGGCATACAAGTTGATGGATTTTGACTCCGTGCCCTCAACTTCTTTACTCTGCGCAGCTGCAGTTTCCTTGCTTTCCTCAGATGGTCCTTGGGCTGCTGCCGGTTGCGGCTGTTGAACGACTTGCCCACCGCTCTTCTGGACAGGCAGCTGATACAGCTGATTGTTCATTGCTCCACTAACGCTGTTTATACTCATAATAACCTCCGTGTTATTGCCCAGATTATACTCATCGCTTCAGAGTATTTCCTGGAATGCGATCATGCTGTAGTATTTATAATTATGCCGGTTTCAATATTTCCGGAAGCTGTAACCGGCTGCGCAGGCAACTGCACGTTTTGGGTTAGTGTCATGCTCTCGATGGCCTTACTGATCAGCTCACCCGCCAGCTGCGGCTGTTCATTGGCCGATCGCAACACAATACCGCCAAATGCCATTTTAGGATTAGAACTGTCTGTGATCTGCATCCTCGACTCCTGAAACCAATCTGATAGCCATTCTTAAATATTAAGAACTCCCAACTAAGGAGTCAACCAACTTTCCCACCAAAGTAGTTACAACCTCTGTTTAATAGCCTGCGCGAGTTCGTGGACGGCCATGGCGTAATAGGCGCTGTGGTTGTAACGGGTGATGGTGTAGAAATTGGGATGGCCGATCAGGTATTGATCGTAGTTTGCATGACGTAGCAGCAACAGACGCACCGGCCCCTGACTGGTACACGGGCGTGCCGGATGCAAGCCTGCCTGCTGCAACGCGGCAAGCGAATACTGGGTTTCTATCCCAGTTTCAAGCGTGACAGCCCCCTTCACCTGCAAGGGAGTAATCACGGGTTGTCCGGCTTGCCAGCCATGTTGCGCAAAGTAGTTGGCGATGCTGCCGATGGCGTCTTCGGCGTCCCACAAATCCCGCCGACCATCACCGTTAAAATCCACTGCCCATTGCAAAAAACTGCTGGGCATGAATTGACCGAGTCCCATAGCCCCTGCAAACGAACCCACTGGCTTGGCCGGGTCCATCCCCTCATTCCGGGCCATTACGAGAAAATTTTCCAGCTCGCCACGAAAATAGTCGCCGCGCCGGGTATAATCAAAACCCAAAGTGGTCAAGGCATCAATGACACGATCTTTGCCCACGTGTCTGCCGAAGGTGGTTTCAACGGCCAGGATGCCGAGAATGTATTCCTCAGGCACCCCGTATTTTTGAGAAGCGCGCTTAAGTGCCTCACGATGGCGGTGGGCAAACTCGACTCCGGCGCCAATGTGGCGTTCGTCCAGGAATTTTTCCCGATAACGAGTCCATCCTCCTATACTGGGCTTGCCTTTTAAGGTCTGATCCGATTTGGCAAGATAGTCGAGCGTCCAGTTTTTGCGGTTAACCTGCGAAAACACACCCAGCAGGTATTCACGTTCAAACCCATGCTTCTGCACCATCCGATCGACAAACTGCTGCAGGCTGGCATACCCGGCGAAATCCCCGGTAATTCGCTGGGCATGGTACGTACCAACCGTGCCGCGCTTCGACACATCCACAGAGTTGCCGGCCGCTGATCGACTTGTTTGGGCATTCGCTGCAGACTTGCCCCCCGATTGATCGTATTGAATGGACTGCTCAGCGCAAGCAGTCAGGCCCAAAGAAAGCAAAACCACGCAATGCATGAGCAGTCTGCCACCTCGCTTGACTGGGCGAGGCGAGGACAAATTCGCTTCCCATTTTTGGGAAGCATGAAACAGTCGAAAGGGTGGGTGGGTGTTAATGGTCATGGTGCGGTGGTCCTGAAAATTTGATAGATGTTACCTGTTCTCGTTGTTGCCATTATCGGTTATCGATACCCGGCATTGATGCTCTCCAAAGCCGCACTTCCCGGGCAGAGGTCAGCCTCGGCGAGGCTGTTGAGCGGCCGCAAAGTGGTATTGAGGATCTCGTGGGTGTCGGAGCTCTCGGGATTGACATAGAGCACCCCGGTGAGAATCATCCCTTGGGCCTTGTGGTCTTCAAGGGTGTCGATGGCCTGCCTCCGATCGGTGATATCGGGACCATGCGGGTGTTTGTGCAGGTGGATCTGCGAGTTGTCGTGCAGAGTCACGGTCTCGACCACCTCTTCCGGATAATCGGTGGTGATGCTCGGGCGGACGGGGACGAAATCAAAGGTATTGGTGGCCTCGCTGTGTTCCCGCACCCAGTGGTAGCTCTTGGTCGATTCCGGATTATTGTTGAAGGTGACGCAGGGCGATATGACATCGATGAAAGCCAGGCCGCCATGCGACAGTCCAGCCTTGATCATCGGCACCAGCTGCTGCTTGTCGCCCGAGAAACTACGACCAACGAAACCGGCACCCAACTGAATAGCCAGTTCGCAAAGATCGATGGATTCCAGAGCATTAGCCGGACCTTTTTTACTCTTAGAGCCTTTGTCGGCAGTGGCTGAATACTGGCCCTTAGTCAGGCCGTAGCAACCGTTATTCATGACGATGTAGAGCATGTGCAGGTTGCGACGAACCGCATGGATAAACTGGCCCATACCTATCGAAGCGGTGTCGCCGTCGCCGGAAACCCCCAAATAGACCAGATCGCGATTGGCCATGTTAGCCCCGGTGGCAATAGAGGGCATCCGGCCATGCACCGAATTAAAACCATGCGATTTGCCGAGAAAGTAGGCTGGTGTTTTCGAGGAACAGCCAATGCCGGACATCTTGACAATCCGGTGCGGCGGAAGAGCCAGTTCAAAGCAGGCCTGAATAATGGCGTTACTGATCGAATCATGGCCGCAACCGGCGCAGAGCGTGGAGATGAGCCCTTCATAGTCGCGGCGATTAAATCCGGCGGCATTGGGCGGGAGGTCGGGATGACGGAAAGTCGGACGGGCAAAGGTCATAGCGCACCTCCTTGGCCGGATGCGGTTGGTGATGGCAATACACCACACTCTTGCAGCGCGGCATCAAGGGCGCGGCTTAAGTAACGGCTGGCCACAGGCAGACCGTCGAAGCTGGAAATGGCGATGAGTTTTTCAGGATTCAGGTTACCCTCGTTGATCAGCAGGGTGCGCATCTGGCCGTCACGATTCTGTTCGATCACGAAAATCAGGTCATGCTGCCGGATAAAATCCATCACCTCCTCCTGGAAGGGAAATGATCGAATCCGCAGGCAGTTGATCGCCAGACCTCGGTGGTGAAGACGGTCGATCGCCTCGCAGGCCGAGTGAGTAGTCGTACCGTAATAGATCGCCCCCATTTTGGTTTTGGGGTCACGAATCTTAGTCTCAGGCAAAGGGACCAGACTTTTGGCAGTCTCCCACTTGAGCTGCAACCGCTCCATGTTACGCACATAACTAGTACTGTCTTCGGTATAGCCGGAGTACTCGTTGCGGGAGGTTCCTCGAGTAAAATACGATCCCTTAGTGGGGTGGGTGCCGGGATAGGTCCGATAGCAGATTCCATCGCCATCTTTGTCGAGATAACGCCCCCAATCCGTTGTCAGTGCCTCCAACTGGGCGGCGTCCAGCACCTTGCCCCGGTCGTAACAGCGAGACGCGTCCCACTGGAGGGGCAGGCATTGGTGGTCGTTCATGCCCAGATCGAGGTCGCTCATCACGATCACCGGCGTTTGCAGCCGTTCCGCCAGGTCAAAGGCATCGGCGGTCATTTCAAAACATTCCTTGGGGTCACAGGGGAAAAGCAGCACCTGCTTGGTATCGCCATGGGAGGCATAGGCGCAGGCCAGGAGATCGGACTGCTGGGTCCGGGTGGGCATGCCGGTAGAGGGGCCGGTACGCTGAACATCGACCAGCACTACTGGAATCTCGGCAAAATAGGCGAGTCCGAGAAATTCAGCCATAAGTGAGATGCCCGGACCCGAGGTGGCAGTAAAGGACCTCGCCCCGTTCCAGCTGGCCCCAATAACAATACCGATCGCGGCCAGCTCGTCCTCAGCCTGGACAATGGCCGCCTTAATCCGGCCAGTATCGGCTTCCATCCGAAATTTTTCAGCATACTTGCCGAAGGCCTCGATCACCGAAGTGGAAGGGGTGATCGGATACCAACCGACCACGGTGGCCCCGCCATAGAGGGCCCCCAGAGCGGTGGCAGCATTACCGTCCATGATGATAGCATCCCCTACCCGGTCGCTACGCCCTATCGAAAGTTTACACACACCGGGAAAATGCTCGTCGGCATACTGATACCCCAGTTGCAGGGCCTGGATGTTGGGCGCAGCCAGTTTCGGATTCTTGCGAAACTGGTTGCTGAGACTATCTATCAGCACCTGCAATTCCATGTCAAGCAACGAAGCCAGGGCTCCGACATAGATGATATTCTTGAGCAGAGGCCGCATCCGCGGATTGTCGAAGGCCTCGTTACACATAAGGGTCATGGGAATGCCGATCACCACCACATCGTCGCGCTGGAAGTCATCGGGCAGAGGCTTGGAAGAATCATGAATGAAATAGCCGCCGGACGCGAGCCCGTCGTAATCCTGACGCGAAGTCTGACCATTGACCGCCACTACCATGTCAACATCGCCCCGCCGGCCCAGATAGCCGTGCTCGTTAACCCGAACCTCGTACCAGGTTGGCAGCCCCTGGATATTGGAAGGGAAGATATTTTTGGGACTCACCGGCACGCCCATTCGGAATACCGCCTTGGCGAACAAGTTATTGGCGCTCGCCGAGCCGGAACCATTGACGTTGGCAAAACGGATGACAAAATCGTTGACGGCTTCCAACTGTTTCATAGTTGCCCTGCCTGTGCTGATTGATAGAAAAACTTCTGCATTTCCCACGCTGAGGTTGGACACCGTTCCGCACAGATACCGCAGTGCAGACAGACGTTCTCGTCCTTGACCATCACCCGCCCGGTGGGCAGAGGTCCAGAGACATAGAGGCTCTGCCCGAGATCCTGTGCCGGGGCACGGAGCCGGGCCCGCAGATCCTCTTCATTGCCGTTGTCGATAAAATTGATACAGCTCTCCGGGCAGGCATCGACGCAGGCATCGCACTCGATGCATTCCCCCGCGTTGAACACCGTCTGGACATCGCAGTTAAGGCAGCGCAGTGATTCAGCCTGGCCGATCTTTTGATCAAAACCAAGTTCGACCTCAAGAAGCCGGTCTTTCAGAGTCTTAGCCTTGGCCAGCATCGGCACGGCCTGCCGCTCGGTTTCAGCGACCTGATTGTGATAGAGCCAGTCATGCACCCCCATTTTCTGACCGGCGAGATTGACCTGCGGTGCCGGCCGCTCGGTTACCGGTTTGCCCTGGCAGAATAGATCGATGGAGATAGCGGCCTGATGACCCTGGGCAACGGCGGTAATGATGTTGCGGGGCCCAAAGGCGGCATCGCCGCCAAAAAAAACCTGAGGGAGTGAGGATTGCAGGGTCAGCGGGTCAAGCACCGGCAACCCCCATTGATCAAACACGATGCCCGCATCCGCCTCTATCCAGGGGAAAGCATTCATCTGGCCCACCGCCAGCAAAACCTCATCGCAGGCTATGAACACGGGTGGCTTGTTCAGTTCCCGCCCCTGTTCAAACTCCATCCCCACCAATTGCCCGTCCCGGATCACAAAAGCCAGGGGCGTATGATTATCGATGATTGGAATATCTTCATGCTGGGCATCTTCAATCTCCCAATGCGCGGCCTTCATTTCGCTCTTCGGTCCACGCACCACCACCTGCACCTCTTCCCCGCCCATCCGTCTCGCGGTGCGGCAGCAGTCCATGGCGGTATTGCCGCCGCCAATAACCAGCACCCGTTTACCGATACTGGTGATATGGCCAAAAACCACCCCCGCCAGCCAGTCGATGCCAACATGGATTTTGCCTTCGCCTTCCTGTCGGCCCGGCAGATCGGGCAGATCCCGGCCACGAGGAGCGCCGGTACCTACAAAGACGGCGTCATAGTCCTGGGCCAGCATCACCTTCAGACTCTGTACCCGGTGATTGAAATGGGTAGTCACCCCCATGTCGAGGATGTAATTGACCTCTGTGGCCAGCACCGCCTCCGGCAAACGGAACGAGGGAAGTTGGCTGCGCATGAATCCGCCGCCTTTTTCCTGCTCATCAAAAAGATCGACCTCGTAGCCAAGCGGCATCAAATCGCGGGCCACGGTCAGAGAGGCTGGCCCGCCGCCTATCAGGGCTACCTTCTTGCCATTTTTTTCCTTGGGGACCTCAGGAAACCGTGCCGTCACCCCGAGGTCGCGGTTATCGGCGCAGACCCGTTTCAACCGACAGATAGCTACGGGTTCCTGTTCCACTCGACTCCGGCGGCAGGCCGGCTCGCAGGGGCGATCACAGACCCTGCCCAAAACACCGGGAAAGACATTGGAAACCCAGTTAATCATATAAGCGTCGGTATAACGCTTTTCACTGATCAAGCGGATATATTCCGGAACCGGAGTATGAGCGGGACAGGCGAACTGGCAGTCGATGACCTTGTGAAAGTATTCCGGATCTTCAATATCTGTTGGTTTCAAGAGCGTAACTCCGGGGCTGAGAGAAAAAACCACGAAAAGAAAGCAAGAATAATTGTTATATGAGCCAGAATATATAAAAGAGGGGGGCAAAGAAAGACTTTTCTTGACAGTACGCTAGAAAAGCCTCCTCATTTTCCTCTTGTAGGGCCAATCCTGTAAAACAGGAAAATAAAAAACGGCTTGTTCATTTTCCGAATTATTTCCATGAAGAATTTGCAATGGTTCTGCTTCTATGAGACACTAAAACTTGAGAGAATTAGCAAAATCAGTCCTGCCAATCAGGGCAGAGCACCTTTTAACGATATTTTTTTGTTTAAACAGATACCCCTCTTTGCCATACGGAATGATCTAACGGGGCTGGCAGCGCTCCGTCCGACCCAACTGATATGGTCACCAGGTAGACATAATATGCGTTCAGGACTCAGTAAAAAAATCCTTTTCCCCGCTCTCAGCACGATCACGCTTGGGCTTGTGATTGTATTAATTTTTTCCTATCTGAATGCGCAGACTGTCGTGCAACAGGAACTGACCAGACGGTTGGAGCGGGAGGTGCAACTCACTGCAAAATTGATCGACAACTGGCTGCAGGCGAGGATGACTGATCTTGTCATCTGGTCCGGGCAGGAAATTTTCCCCGAAGCCCTGACAGGAAAAAACGGCAACGGTAAGCAAGCCCTCGAAGAGGCGCAAAAACTCCTGGCCGTTTTGCAAAAAGGGTATCCCTTCTATGACAGCATCTTCCTCGCTAATCTTCAGGGTGAGGTGATTGCCATTTCATCCAATAACGTGGAATCATATGCTGATGTCCGCCTGGCTGATCGCCCCTATTTCAAGGAAACCCTGCAAGGAAAGACCGTTGTTTCTCCGATCATCGTCAGCAGATTCTCCGCAAAAAAAGTTTTCACCATAACCATGCCGATAACGGTTGCGGGCACCCATGTCGGCCTGATCGGCGGCGCAGTGCTTCTTGATGATTTTAAATTGCTGTTCCTGGAAGATTTCAAACTGAAACGAAACGGTTATGCCTTTCTCACTGATAAACAGCAACAGGTGTTCGCCAGTTCAAGAGACAATGAAAGCGATTTAGCAAACACGCAATCGAACAACTTTTTGCAACGTATAACCGCTGTCGACAACGGTGCCTTTACTCACAAAATGGGAGAAGAGGAGATCTTAACCGTTTTTCAGCATCTGCATTGGGCTGAATGGTCGTTTAACCTCAACCAATCATTGGACGAGACACTCCGCCCCCTACTCCGGATCGGTCAGGTCAGTGTCGCGGGAGGCGTTCTCGTTCTCATTTTTATTTCGTTTGTCATCAGTTCCCTTTTCCGCCAACTGATCGTTAAAAGACTCCGTGCTATGCTTCAGGTAATCGGCATGGTCAAAGAAGGGGATCTCACGCATCGCATTCCCGAGCAAAGGACTCGTACAGACGAAATCACAGAACTGACCGATTCATTCAATACCATGATCGAGCAACTGGACTCGACCCTGACCGAGTTAAACCAGGAAATCCAGGTTCGCAAAGACACCGAATCAGCCCTTGCTCATCACCAGGAAAATTTGGAACAAACAATCGCATTGCGGAGCCAGGAACTCGAAAAAGAGATCTCCGAACGGCAACAAATTGAAGAACGGTTGGACCGAGCTGAAAAAATGGAGATGATCGGCACCCTGGCCGGAGGTGTGGCCCACGATCTCAATAACATTCTCTCGGGGATCGTCACCTACCCTGAGCTCCTGCTCATGAAGATTTCCGCGGACAGCCCCCTGACCAAACCGCTCCAGACCATCAAGGAATCGGGTGAAAAAGCCTCGGCAATCGTCCAGGATCTATTGACTCTGGCCCGCCGCAGCGTTTCGGTCAAAGAACCTGTCAATCTCAATGCGCTGCTAGTCGATTACTTGCATAGCCCTGAATTCAATTTTCTCCAGTCTTACCATGTTAATATTGAAATCGTCACGGATTGCGCCCCCGATTTGCTGCCTATCCTTGGCTCTCCGATGCATCTTGCCAAGACAATAATGAACTTGATCACAAATGCGGCGGAATCAATGGCGCAAGGAGGCCAGATCCGCATCAAAACAGAGAACCGTTATATTGACAATTCCCTGCGACTCTACGAGAAAATCGACCAAGGCGAGTATGTTGTTCTAGAAGTCAAGGATATGGGGAGCGGGATCAAGCCCGAGGATCTCGACAGGATATTTGAACCGTTCTACACTACAAAAAAGATGGGAAAGAGTGGGACCGGACTCGGCATGGCTGTTGTCTGGGGGACGGTAAAAGACCATCTGGGATATATCAACTGTGAGAGCCAAATTGGTATAGGCACCAGCTTCACGCTCTTTTTCCCTGTCACTTCGAAGACGTATCAGCTTCAAATGCAAACAACCTCGTTTGAAGATTATCGTGGCAGCGGTGAAAAAATTCTGGTCATTGACGATGTCGATGAACAACGGGAGATTGCCTCCACCATCCTGACGGAGTTGGGATACAAGGTGGCCACAGCGGGCAGCGGTGAAGAGGCCTTAGAGTTGGCCAGGCAGGAGCCATTCGATCTCCTCCTGTTAGATATGATCCTTGGCACTGGACTCGACGGTCTTGATACTTATCGGCAGTTTCTGGTCTTCGCCCCTGGCCAGAAAGCGATCATCACCAGTGGTTTTTCCGAAACCGAACGGATTACCGAGGCCCTGAGACTTGGGGTCGGGCAGTATGTCAAAAAACCCTATATGATCGCCAAACTGGGGCTTGCCATCCGTAAGGAATTACGAACCGAAAAAGACGCCACATCGCACACTATTTCTGTTGATCCCAACCATTAGGCGGGAAGCATACCGTAGAGGTAGTTGATGATATCGGTACGCGTCACAATACCGATAACCTTTTCCCCATGAACCACCGGTAAGTGGCCGATATTTTTTTGTACCATCAGCTCTGCCGCCTCACCGGCAGGGGCATCCGGGGAGATAGTCGTCACCTTCCTGTTCATAAAGGCCTTGACCGGACTTTCCCATTGTTTCCTCAGTTTCAGTTTTTTCAAATCCCACAGCACCACGATGCCGAGTAAACGATCATTCTCTTCAACCAGAACCCCCCTGATCTTCTCCAACTCCATGATATGTTGAACCTCATGCATCGGAGTGTCCGGGTCCACGGTGGTGACTGGAAAAGACATCATATCAGCCACCAGGGCGCCACCGCGCTGGACCTCATGGAGGGCGGCAATGATTTTCTGCCTGATTTCGCCTGAAGTGATATGGCTGTCGTTAATCGTGGCCGATCCAGCTCCCGGATGACCGCCGCCTCCAAACCGATGCAGGACGGTGTTCACATTGATCTCCGGGGCGGAACTGCGGCCGATAACGAAAAAGCCGTGGTCCTCATTGACGAAGATAACGAAGACCGCATCGGCATTGACGATTTTGCCATACAACTGCACAACCATGGCCAGTTCGACATGCTTGTTAATCTGCACCACCCCGATTCCGACCCGCTTGCCTTTGATTTCGTGCTGTTCGGCATCGCGCATCAAGCGAAACAGCACTTTTTTCTGGACCTCGCCGTAGGCCATGTTGAGAAAATCGACCGCAATGTTCAAATCCGCTCCCTGTTCGAGGAGAAAAGCGGCAGTCCGGGCATCTTCCGGGGTAGTAGAGCTGAAGGTCAGCTGACCGGTATCCTCGTAGAGCCCGAGGAGAAAAAGCGTCGCCTGCAGCGGGGTAATGGGCAATGCCTGTCGTTGGATCTCGCGAAGCAGCAGAGTGATAGTGGCCCCCACCTTTTCGACACATTGCCACTGAGGATTGATATCGCCGATCCCCATGTGATGATCCCAGAGCAGAAGCTCGACCCCGTCCCGATCCTTGAGCTGATCGAATCGGTCCAAACGTCGCCACTGATTGGTATCGGCAACGATAATCCTAGTTACGGTATCCAGATTTACTTCTCCGGACAAAATGAGATCAAAGGAGGTCTTGTGGAGGGAGAGAAAGCGGTGGATATTGGGATTAACGTTTTTCGGACAGACGGCAATCGTACCTGGATAGATGACGGTGGCGGCAATAATGGAAGCCAAGCCATCAAAATCGGTGTTTCTATGGGTCGTCGCTATGTGCATTGCATCAATTCACAACGTCGGCAAATGACACCCAGAAACAAGGTGTTACAGCGACCCATGGTCGACTGTCCTCCCGGACTGCATGTGGTTCAGGCGACGGAAAGGAAAAGGGCAAAATAACCAATGCCTGTTACACTTCAAAACGGATAAGAGTTTCTCCGGCCTCCACCGCCTGGCCGCTGGTAACCCGGACCTCGGCAATGACGCCATCCACCGGCGAAGCAACGCCGCTCTCCATTTTCATCGATTCCAGTACCACCAGATTCTGACCGCGGAAAACACGCTCGCCCTTCTGGGCCAGCACATCCACCACGAGACCGGGCATGGGACAGAGCAGGATGTTGTTGAAAACAGTGTCTGCCTTTTCCGGCATATATTTCATCATGGCCCACTCTTTCGGGGTATAGACCTCGAACAATCGGGAGATTCCATTGAAAGACATGAACATGAACGATTCATCGAACTGCACGCGAAAGCGATATTCCTGCCCGTCGATATTGAGCTTGAGCCGACGGCGGAAGAACTCGAATTTAGGAAGCTCGACCTTGTGGCTCTTGCCATCCACCCGGATAGTGCAGAGCTTGCCCCCGATCGGGAGCCCATGCAGGGTCACCTCAAAATGGTCGTTCTGGGAACGGACGGTGTACGAATGCACCTGTCCCTGATCCCTGTTGACGCCGATATCCGAGATCATGTGACGTAGCGATTCGCGCACCGCCACAGTGCGGGTATGGTAGATAAGCGTTGCCGCCAAAGCCGCCAACTCCAGATCCTGCTGCTCCGAGGGCCGTTTCGGTTTGCCGCCATCGAAGTGCTGCTCGATAAAGCCGGTGCTCAGGTTGCCTTCCGCAAACTCCGGCAGACACAGCACGCTGGTGACAAAAT
>CAZSIJ010000004.1:0-9862 GCA_964607065.1 uncultured Desulfobulbus sp.
GAATTTGTTTTCGAATTGGATCACTTCCACATTCTTGAATTCGGCGCAGATCTCCTGCAGCATGGCTACCCGTTCATCCGGGCTGAAGGTGTATTCCTTTTGGGAATTTTCACCCACCGCTATGTAAAATTTTGAGAAGAGTTTGGAACCTTGTTCGATCATCCAGAGATGGCCGTTGGTCGGCGGATCGTAACTTCCAGCGTAGATTCCTTGCATAGAAAATCCTGCAGTAGACGTTGTGGATGCATGTTGTCCGCCAAGCCTGGGACACAGGGGGCAACCGGCAGCCGATCTTTTTTTCTGGATGTTGGGCACGAATTTATTTTTCCGGTTCAGGAAACGGGAAACAGGCGTGCCGAATGCTGGTAAGCTATAGCAAATCAGCCTGTTGCACGTCAACAGTATATTCCTGTGCTGCGATATTAGAGAACCGTCTGTTGTTCAAGGAGGGATGAAGTTATCGATTAGAACTCGTTGCGGGGAAACCGATAGATCTTACTGCACTGTAAAAGAACGCCTCGAGCTCCTGGTCTTGCCTTGGACACTGAGCTCTTGCAGGACTGTGTATGTACCGGGAGTTGCCGATTCGGGCACTGCAAAAGTCAGGGTGTTTTCCCAGGTGCCGTTCTCTTTGGTGGTCGATTCATCCTTGAGCACCGTCAGTTCCTTGTCGCCGGCAAGAAGTATGCTTTTTTCGGTCACCTGCATTCCTGCAGTTGGTGCCCCCTTGATTACATACTGGAGCGTCACCGTGACTTGTGTACCTTTTTTAACTTCATCGGGAGCAATAGAGGCCTTTTGAATGGTGCATACAAGCTTGTTGTGCGATTGAGAGCTGGTTTGCTTCCTGGCTGGTTGCTCATTGGTCATCTTTCGGGTCGTTCGTTGGATTGATCGGCCGATATTCTGGAAAAAATTATCCACCGTCCTGATCGGTTCGAATGCAAGGGCGAAGCCAGCCAAAAGGAGATTTGCGGCGATGAGCAGGGCGACTGTCAGGTGGAGGTGTTTCAAGGCGCGTCCAGATCAGCGAATTTTTCGAGAGTTTTTTTCTAACACCTGCCACTCCTGCCCAGAAGCGGCGCCGTTGCCATTGTGGTCGGCAGGAGTCAAGGATGCAGCACTCTTTGGTTGCCGGACATTTTCCACCGCTTCCATGGCAGAGGAATTCATTTTTACGGTCTGATCGCTGGAAACCTGTCCGGTTATGGGTGCCGTGGCTGTAGGTGCCGTGGCTGCAGGTGCCGAGGCCGTAGCGGGCAGCACGGGTTGTACAACGGGTTCTGTGAGAAAGCGGCTGCGCAGGAGGTATCCGGTGAGCAATACTGTCAGCACCGCAGCCAGATACAACCATTTGCGTTGCAATGGAGGCAAAGTTTTTCTCTGACCGATGGCCGGAGCAAGCAGGGTCGCATCACAACCGGCGCGCAAAGCACCATCACTGTCTGTGGCCAGCAGGGTAGCCTCCTGGATGGTGGCAGGGACGGGTAACGAATCAACACTTGCATCGATCAGGGCCAGGGCATCGAGAAAGGATGCGGCATCCTGATGTCGGTCCGCGGGCTGCTTTGCCAGAGCCTTGTGCAGGACTGCGGCTAAGCCGACAGGAAGGGCAGATGGCAAGGTGTCCAGGGGAGGCTGCTGTACGAGGTGGCCGGAGAAAATTTCGGTCATTGATCCTTTGAAGGGCGGCTCTCCGGTCAAGAGTTTATAGAGGATAATCCCAACCGCATACAGATCGGTGGCCTGGCAGATGTCGCCGAAGGTCTGCGGGTCGATTCGTTCCGGCGCCATGTACATCGGGGTGCCGGGCCCCTGGGTACCGAGAGAGGTCAGACGGGTCAGGTCGCTGCACTCCGTTTCCGCTCGGGCAATGCCGAAATCCGTCAGTTTGACCAAATACCGGCCATCGGCCTGAGGCTGCAAGAGGATATTCGAGGTTTTGATATCGCGATGGACGATATCGCGGTCATGGATGCAGGACAGGGCCTGTAACAACTGCCGAATGACGTCCAGAGCCTGGTTCAGCGGCATGCCTGAGGAGCGGAGTGTGGTGGCCAGGTGGCCAGACAAGGTCTCTCCGGCGAAATACTCCATAACCAGATAGATGTGCCCGTTTTCCTCGACGGTATCATAGAGGGTGATAATATGAGGATGCACCCCGATAGCGGCATGCATGCGGCATTCTCGTTTGATTCTACTGCGGACCTCTTCATTGCCGCTCAGCTCAGGGCGGATCGTTTTCACGGCCACCTGTCTTGCCAGCAGCAAATCGTCTGCCAGATAGACATTGCCCATGCCTCCTTCACCCAGAGGCCGCAGCAAGAGGTAACGATTGGCGATCAGGCAGCAGTCGTCGGCAACTACGGTCTGATCGTGCTCTGATGTACTGGTATCAATGAGGGTTTCTAAAGCGTTTAGCGTCAACGATTGTCCCGGCGTTTCAAGAACCATGCAGAAAGAAAAAACCAGAGGAGGGATTGTGCCAGCAAAATACAACCCCCACTATAATAAACCGACCCGCCGAAGTCAAAACCTATCACCTCCCGGATAAAGTTGGGGATCCAGCGGCTGCTTTCACCGGTGAGCGGGCTGAACAGCGCTGTTAATACCAGCTCGAGTCCCCGGTGCGCTGGCAGCAGTTCGGTTGTCCATTGGAGTGCTTTGTGCATGTGGCTGAAATAATCAGGTCCGAGGCCGCCGGACAGAATCAGTTGCGGCAGCACGACGGCGATGGCCAGGAGTACCGAGAAGCGGCCTGCGGTGGGATCCATGGTGCTTAAGAACAGTCCGATGGCGACCGAACTCCAGGCAATGGCAATCATGGTTAGCCAGATAGGGAGAAAGGCGGTCTGGCGCATGGCGGGATCGAACCAGCAGATACCAAGAAAAATGAGGCATTGCAGAGCGGTTGTCGTCAGGCAGAAAGGCAGTTTGGAGCCGAGATAGGCCATGATGCCCATATGCGACATTCGTTCGCGCCGATAGATAGACTGCTCCGTCGAGATTTCCAGGCAGGCGATGATGGTTCCTGAAAAGACGGAGGTCATGACGATCATCAGTAACACGCTCATGGGAATGGGCAGGTTGGCCACTCCCTCATGGTGCAGGGCATAGACCAGCTCTGCCCCTGTGCGGGAATCATAGGTTCCGGCCGGTGCGAGCAGGACCTTCAGCTGGCTCTCCATGTAGGCGCCTCCCCGAACGGTCACTTCCTGAATAGCCGACTTTTGTTTCCGGGCAACCTCGTCTGATGTGATGCCGCTCATGTGCTGTGACAGGGTCACCAGAGCCAGCACCATCGGGATAAAGAGGAACCACAGTAAACGGTGTACAGAGGTGCTACGAATATGCAGATGTCGTCGGGAAAGGATCAGCCACGATCGCAGCGAACCGAAGAAACGCCGGTTGGAGGGCAGGCCACGGCTCACCGTTGTTCGCGGCGGCATCGGTTGCTCCACCAGGGTTTTATCCGGGCATATACTTGCATTCTCGTGGAGCTTCAAGGCGGTCGGGGAGAGGCGCTGGTCAATGTTTGCGGTATGATAGGGCGAATGGCGGTAACGATGGGCAAAGCGAGCCGCGATAGCTTCCTGTCCGCTGCAAGAGGAGGAACTGTGATGGAGAACTGACGATCCTTGCTCGCCGGTGAGCAGATCAAAAATTTCGGTCGGTCGGGTCAGGTGGGTATTGTATTCGCTGAAGAACTCGAGTGCTTCAGCCGGTGGCCCAAAATAGACCAGTTTGCCTTGGGATAGAATGACAACTTTATCCAGCAGGGCGAGATTGTAAAGGACATGGGTGGTGATGACCACCGTGGTGCCATTATGGGCCATGCCGCGGAAATGACGCATCAGGTGATCTTCAACGCTGGGGTCGAGCCCGGAGGTTGGTTCATCGAGAAAGAGAATGCTGGGACGGACGAGCAGTTCGGCCCCGATGGAGACCCGTTTACGCTGGCCGCCGCTCAACTGGTGAATCGGACAGTGGCGGACCTGATGTAATCCCAGGGTCTCGATGGTGCTGTTCACGATATTGGCTCGGTGCGCGGCATCAATGTCCGGAGAGAGGCGCAGGCGGGCAATGTAGTCCAGGCTTGACTCCACGGTTAACTCGGAGTGGAGGATGTCATCTTGGGGCACATAGCCGATGGTGTGGCGAAACATCTCGTAGGCGCTGTCCAGAGGAGTCTCATTTAGTAGGACCTGGCCCCTCTCCGGACGGTTAAAGCCGTTGAGCGCCGTGAGCAGGGTGGTCTTGCCCGCACCGCTCGGACCAAGGATGCCAACAAATTCCCCCGGCTCAAGGGTCAGGGTGATATCGTCCAGCAGGAGTTTGTTCGCCTTGCGGCCATGAGGTGCGGTACGGGTCAGACCAACACATTCGAGTTTGACGGACTGGCCGTATTCCCGCTGGTGCACGGTGAGAGCGCCAGTGGTCCCAAGTTGAAAACAAAAGTGAGTAGATCCGATCACCACGGTGTCGGCAAGGGTCAGGGGGCGCTTCTGAGGCGCTCCGCCGTTGACCCAGGTCCCGTTGAGACTGTGATTGTCGACGATGGTAAGGCCGCCCTCGCTCTGGGCGAGAATGGCGTGGTGTGAACTCACCGTTGGTTCAAAAGGTAGAGGCAGATCGCAGTCGGGGGCTCGACCGATAACCCATTGCTGTTGAGCGGGAAGGGTGAACTGCCGGATAGAGCGACTGCTGCGGATTTGAAAACGGAGCGCATCTTGGTCGCCGAATCCCAGACCTATCACGTCACCGTCATGCAGCGCAGCGCTGCCGATCACTTTGTTGCCATTGAGGAAAACCCCATTGGTCGATTCCAGGTCCTCGAGGAAAAATGATCTCGAATTCTCGGTACAGATCCGGACATGCCGACGCGACACCTTTGCTCCGGCAACGACAATGTCGCAAAGACCTGCATCACGGCCGATGGTCACGCCAGGTGCTGTGATGGGGTATTCCCGATAGGAAAAACCGGCATCCAGGGCCACGAGGTAGGCTGGTTGGCCTGAGCTGTCAATCTGTTGTTCAAAGGCTTCCATACACGTTTTCAGGAATCAAATGAATACAGTTCAGCCCCTGAATGTCTGTCCGACAGTCAGGGGCTGAACTGGAGAGGAATGCCATGCTTGCAGGAGTTTATATCCGGCCGCAGAGATAAGTTCTCTTACTTCTTGACGACTGCCGGTGTCGCCGCGACCGGGGCAAAGGGATTCCTCAGGTACAACTCCTCATCCTTCAAAGCGGGCAGGGCCTTGTCAATCTTCTGCTGCGCCTCGAGTATCCGAGGAAAGGTTGGTGGTTCTAGGGTCTCGAACGACGAGGCGTCGTAATACATGATGCCGCTGCCAGTGGGGTATTCCACCCCTATCTTGACTGCGTGTTTCTCGCCATCGACCGGAATATAGGAGCGGAAGGTAAGCACGTAGTCACTTTGCATGGTATTTTGGATATCCTCAATATTGCGGGTGATGGTGTCATAGGCCCCGCCAATGGCGTAGTATTTGCCAAAGGAATTGATGGAAAGTGCCTGGAGATTGCGCTGATCTTTGCCGTCTTTGCCGGTAAAACAGAGTGAATAGACGGGTACAGGGATCTTCAAGCCCGAGATTCTGGTCATGAGATCGGAGCGGCTGATGGCGCTGTCGTCATCTTTGCCACTGGCGAGAACAACGATCGAGGTGGAGACGATGTAGTCGCCCTTAGTGGAGGAATCTCCGCCCACAGCGCCACCAGCCAACTGCATGGCCGCAGCTACCCCGTCGTAGAGGCGTGTCTTTTCGCTCCGTGGCTGCAGGTCGGCAAGGCGACGGCCGAGAACGCCGGCTTCCCTGTCAAAATTGGAGAGGATCGTATACCCCTCGCTGCTGGTATCCAAAGCGAGAAGAGCGACCTGGTCCTGAGGCCGTTTGGCATCGATAAAGCGGGCAGCGGCCCGGATCATGGCTTCAAAGTCCGCACCTTTTAAACCTTTGTTGGTATCAAGGACCAGAATGGTACGAGTCGCTTCTTCCCGGTTGCGGATAGGCTGGATAATGTACTGTTTTTTCTTGGGATCGTACGCTCGCCCTTCAATCATCACCCCTATATTGAGCACATTGAGATTCACGAGGGGGTTCATCTCCTGGTCAAAGGTGCGCATATAGACATGAACAAAGGGATAGAGTGCCGATTCTACGCGGAAAATTTTCAAGCCATATCCCTGTATGCCGGTCGTGCCGGTGCCGGCGTGCGCAATATTTGCTATAAACCCGATCGCAAGTGCAAGCCCGAGGATGATCAATTCTGCCGCCAAGGGTTTCAAGGCAATCAGACGCTGTTTCAATAACTGTTTCATATCCGTCTCCTGCAAAAATATCATTGTGGTGTTTTTTCAGCTTCAGACATCTGGGAAAAGGTTTTGCCAAGATTATTCACGTTCTTGCCGTTTACCCCCTTGCCGGAGGAGTAGGCGATCTTGGTTATCCCGGTCGCGGTGTCGAGGACAAAGGCCCCGTATCCTCCGCTCGCCTCCCAGGTGGCTATCTGATACCGGCCAGTGCTGGAGAGGGGGGCTGCCCTGCTTTCACCCGCTAACATGGCCACTGGCAGCAGTGGGGGCTCATTTCTGACCGCTCCCATCAAGAGCAAGGTCAATAAGGTCGCCAAACCTCCCAGGAGCAAAACGCCTTTCTGATTATTCAGCCATGTACCTCTCATTGATCCTTGCCTCCGCTGAATTTTTATTACCTAAAACCGGTTGACTGCGTACCAATTGCGGCATGGTATCCTGTGCATTCTCCTTCTTGGCAATTGTGGTTTCTTTTGTAGGAGTTGCGGCTTTGTCCGAACTTTTCTGAGCTACGGCGGCAGGACCAGCACTCGCTTTCTCCACGGGTGCATTTTTTTGTCCGGGAGAGTTCACTGCTTTCTGTTTGGCAACCTTACTGGTCGCAGCTTTGTCAGCGGCATGTGCTGGCGCTGTTTTTACCGGTGCAGAGGCTAACCGTTCTGCGGGATTGGATGTACCCAGCGCCTTGGCCAGGTGATCCCGCCGGTTGGTCACATGCTCCATATTGTCGGAGAGCGAACTCCACAAGGCAACATACAGTTCAGGATCATTGACCCCTTGGGATTTCTTATACTCAGGCTTAAATCGGGCAAGTGCTGCCTGGGTTCTGCTGTCGAGACGGCTGTTGACCGGGACATCGTATCCTTTCAGATAGAGGCAGGTCTGGATTTCGCCGATCTTGTCGCCTTCGCTTAAATTCCTGTAATCCTGCCGGATCTTGTCCAGTACCACCTGGTCCGGCTGCATGCCGGGAATCAGTTTCCAGTAGGGCAGGTACAAGTATTTGCCGACGATTTGCAAGACGCTGGACTGGACCAGCAGGCGGATGGCTGCATGCCGACCTTGCACTTTTTGCACCGATCCCTTGAGGCCAAAGCTCGGGCCGAAGATGGTGAAGGCCAGTTCTTTCTCGGCTACCGCTTTATACACGTTGATCGAGTTGACAGTCTGCATCCTGGCGACTCCAGATAAGGTCTTGAAATCGAGCAGGTTGAAATCCAGGGTGATTCGTGCGACGCTTGTTCTGTCGTCCTGATTATAATCTACCGAAAGTATATCGCCGGGAACCCAGGAGGGATTCACGTTAAAGGGTCTGGTCGTGACCCCAAAATCGGTATTGCTACCTCGGGTTTCCAGGCCGCGATCAAACTCGGTTATGCCGCCAGAGAGGACGATATCCGGGATGTATTTCCCTTGAAAGTTGGAATAGCCGGTGACCATCTGATTATTGACAAATACCGGACTGTAGGGAATATAAACGACATTGCCGCCGATGCCGTTGAGGGCACTTTTGCTCATCTCTGTGATATCTTGTGGTATTTCTCCGCCTGCATATTGTGCAAGACCGGTAAAGTCGACAATATCCTTGCCCTGGATCATTACCTTCTTACCGTACACCCTGGTCATGTTCCCCAGTTCGGCCAGTGGTTTGTCAAAGTTCGTCTCCCTTACCTCCGGCATATCCGAGGGCAGGTCGACATTAACTTTGCGGGGATCGAGTTTGCCGCAGGATGCCAGGCTCAGGACTATCAGTGGTATCGCTAGGAAAAGGCCGGGGTGGCGGCCGCCGTGCGTACTCTTTCTTGAAAACAATTGAATCATTCTTTGGCTCCGGAGTTATTCGTTGATGATCGTCCTGTTGCCCTTAGACTGATCGATGATGATGATATCGCCTTTAATTTTAGAACCCGCCTCCATGATGACGCTGTTGAGGGCGCCATCTTTCGACTGAATCATTTCACTTGAGCCCGAAGATGTCTTGCCCCGGGCACGTTGAGCGAGATACGAGAAATTTTTATTCGGCGTGTTGATATCGCTGTATTTCTCAACACTGTCGTCGATTTCGATCCCATCGTTAAAATCATTGGCCCGACAGAGAGAAACGGCGCAAAGACTGGCCAGGAGAATAATGACAATCTTGAGTAAAGCAGGCGTTCGCATCGTTATATCCCTCCGGCCTGATTTATTGCGTAATAACGGAATCAATGGTGGCGTTGGTCTTGTTGCCTTTGATCGCAATAGCCACATTGCCCAGATCCGCTTTGGTGTTCACTGTACCTCGCTGGGCACCTGTCATTTGCACCGAGCCGATATTAAGCCGGTTGTCGTTACCGTCGATGACGCCGTTGAGGTTTTTGCCGGTGATCTCGGAAGTCACCTTTCCGGCTGAGGCGTTCTGCATCATCACCGAACCGATATTGGAAGTGTTGTTATTGCCCTGCACTGAGTTGCCAATGCTGTCAGCCTTGACCGTATTGGCAACCTTGCCTGCCTGGGCATTTTTCATCAAAACTGAGGCGCTGTTGACAGTGTTGTTATTGCCGGAAGCTGAGGCTGAAACTGTGCTGTTGGCGCGGACATTGTTGCTGACTTCCTTGACCTTGCTTCCGGTCATCTGGATAGAGGCGGCATTGGCGGTATTATTATTGCCCCTTTTGGTTTGAGCACTGTAATCGCCTCCCTGTACCTTGTTTTCCGCACGGATGCCGAGGAGGTCGGCTTGGCAGATCACGGGGATCAAAAGGAGCACTCCCAGAGTGAGCATGGGTAGTTTTTTCATTTTATTTCTCCGCAGACTATAGAGCTGGCTTATTGAGAGATTGAGGTTTCCCATGTTGCAGCAAGAAGGTGCCGCAACATAGGGAAAAGTACACTGTTATTATTTGATGGCAATGGAGCCGGCGTTGGCCCGGTTGTTGGTGCCGCCATCGACCGTGGAGACAATATTACCGGTATTTTCTACAGTGTTGCTCACTCGACCTTTCACTGCAGCACCTTCCATCGCAATGGAGGCAGCATTGGCGCTATTGTTCGTGCCGTTTTTGACTTGGCCGGTGATATTGCCAGAGGTGTTCACGGTGTTTTTTATGGCATCGGTATCGCGAGCTCCACCCTTGAGGCCGATTGAAGCAGCGTTGGCAGTGTTGTTAGTACCGCCGTTTACCGTGCTGGTTAACGTTCCGGCTTTTTTGACGTCGTTTTGGATGTTAGTCTTCAAGCTGCTTTGTGCATTGGTTCGTGGCTGGGTAGCTGAGGTTTTTGATGCATCGGTGGTGCCGGCAGCTGAATCGGTGGATCGCGCTGTTGCATGAGCAGATTGCTGGGGAGCGGCATTGGCATGGTTTGAGGGACTGTGAGAGAATTGTCGAGATATCATGCTGTTGTTATGACCGTTCTGGCCCTGCTCTTTATCCTGGTGATGAAACGATCTGGAGAGGGTCGAATTGTCGTGATGCGCCGATTCGCGTGCATTTTCACGTGTAACTTTAACAGTTTCACGTCCAGCCTTGGCCGATTCGCGAGCGG
>CAZSIJ010000004.1:9962-100240 GCA_964607065.1 uncultured Desulfobulbus sp.
TTTTCACGTGTAACTTTAACAGTTTCACGTCCAGCCTTGGCCGATTCGCGAGCGGCTACACGAGCGGCTTTAGCAGTCTCATGGGCTGCCTTGGTCGATTCGCGAGCGGTTACACGAGCGGCCTTGGCGCTTTCATGGGCGGCCTTGGCGGCTTCATGAGCCGATAGACGAGCAGATTCATGGGTAGCCTTGGCAGTTTCATGAAGGGCTTCTCGGGATTGCAGGGCAGAATGATTTGGGTTGGTGTTGGTGGTCTTCCGAGACTGCGCGGTGTCGTGGAGCCTGGCCTGACCTTTCTCCCTGTGATTGGTAGATCCAGAGAGGGTTGATTCGGCGTTGGCCAAACCTGCGGACAGGGTGAAAGCGATAGCAACGGCCAAAATGGTTTTTTTCTGCATAATGAGTTCCTCGTAAAAAGAAATGGTTTGATAAATGATAGCAACGACTGCTGACAGGGGAATAGCAAAGGTAGTGCCAGAAGAGGCTGTAGAGCGGTGATGTTGATAATATATCTATTATTACAGTTATTTATGTGCGAGTGGTTGTCTCGGGGAACTGGAAATACGGACAAGGGTAAGAGGGCAGGTGCTGCTGGAAACGGAGAATGTGTCCGGAAATCGGACAGTGCGGGCAGGGGAAAGGGTCTAACGGGTTGATAAAATGTGCTTTATCATTAATCAGTTCTTGTTGTAAATACGGACAATGAGGAGAAGGGGCTGTCCATTTTTTACAACAGCACCGGCTTTCTTTGTAGGGATCATCCTGAAATGTTGTATTTTTTCATCTTCTGGTACAGGGTGGACCGGGCAATTCCCACCAGTCCGGCGGCATCGGATATGTTACCGCTGGCGCGATCCAGAGCAGCCTTAATATGATTTTTCTCCACTTCGTCCAGGCTGGGAAAGACATCGATTTTGGCCGTGTCCATCACGCCAAATTCCTCGGAAAAGGCGAGGATTTCTTTGTCGGTGATCAGCTTACCCTGGGATTGAACTGTGAGCCTGAGCAGAACATTGCGCAGTTGCCTGATATTGCCCGGCCACTGGTACTGGCTGAGGAGTTGTAAACCGTTGGCCGAAACTTTGGGTTCTTTCCAGTTATATTCAGCTGAGAATTTTTTGAGAAAATAAAGAGTCAGGGGCTCGATATCTTCCAGGCGTTCGCGGAGCGGTGGTACTTTCAGGGTGAAACAGGAAAGGCGCTGGAACAGATCATCGCGAAACGTATGTTCCTTAATCATAGAGGTGACGTCTCTGTTGGTGGCGGTCACCACCCGCACATCGAGCTTCTTCACTTTGGTGTCACCCAGGCGGCTGATTTCACCGTTTTCGAGGAAGCGGAGCAGCTTGGGCTGCAGCGTAGGCGCCATGTCAGCTACCTCGTCAAGAAAGAGGGTCCCGCCTTCAGCCAACTCCAGCTTGCCCGGTTTGTCGATCGCCTCATGAAAGGCGCCTTTTTTGGAGCCGAAGAGTTCGCTTTCAAAAATGCCTTCAGGGATGGCCGCGCAGTTCAGGGGGATATAGGCCCCCTTGCGCTGAGAAAAGCTGTGGAGAGCCGCTGCGACGTGCTCCTTGCCACTGCCGGCTTCGCCTGAGATGAAAACCGGTACGTTGATAGCCGCGATGGTGCGGATATCTTCGTAGAGCTTGACCATTTTTTCGCTGCGAATGATGGTCTCATCTTTGGTTGCCAGACGTGCCTTCAAGGTCTCCCGCTCACGGTGCATTCGTTTGCGGCTGATCAGATTATCGAGGAGCGCAGCTCCATCCAGTGCCAGGATTTCCACAGTGCTGCAAGTGGCGGCGCTGAAAAAGTCCTGTCCGGTATGGTCGAGATAGAGACAGCCGGTCGTTTTACCCTCACGCAGCAGGGGCGCACAGAGCACCGAGCGGGTCTGGCCGCCTTTGGTGGCACGGCTCACCTTCTCTCCGGTGATTTGGCCTCCAACCGTGAGGGTGCAGCCGTGATCCATCACCTGTTGCACCACATCCTGACGGATATCCCGACTTTCCTTGTGCGGATCAAAGCAATGGGTGGTGACATAGATGAGTTCGTTCTTTTCGTTGAGCAGGGCTAGAAAGCCGTGCTCCGCTTGAATAAGCTCTACAGCACCTGCAAGCAGTCGCTCTTCCAGTAAAGGCTCTTCATCGATACCATGCAGCTCGAGCAAGAGTCGGCTGAGCGGGGCTAAATGCGTATCTTCTTTTGGGCGAGACAGGTCGGCCGCTTCCGGAAGGGGGGCCAACGCCTCTTGCTCCGGATTGAAAAGAATGGTGGCCGAATCGATCGGCCTTTGCCCAACGAGCGCAAGATCGTGCTCCTTGGCAAAGACTCGTGATAGCCGGTTGTCATCTTGGTCGTCAATGAAGGTGAAAAAATAATCGACGATGCGGAAGGTCATGCCGTGTACAAGGCGGATGGCGTTGACTTTTTTATTTTCGATCCAAACCGAGTTGCTGCTTTCGTGATCAAAGAGCATATAGTCACCGTTTTCCCGCTGGCGGATGGAGGCATGCTGCCGGGAGACCAGCGGCGAGGCAAGGACGATATCGTTGTCATCCTCCCTGCCGATGGTGGCCGAGCTCGTAAACTCAACCAATCGGTAATTCTGTGCGTTCTGGCAAACAATTAATCTGGGCATGGTGCTGAGGCTGTCTCTTTTTCTTGTAATGTCTTAAAATTACATAAAATTTTATTTAAAATAACTACCCTGTGGGTAAAATTGCGGAGTGATTTCGTAAAGATGACCGTGACTCCATAATTACAGAAAGCGTCGTTGATGAGCCGACAAGCATCCTTAATGTGCCACTTCGCGTCTCTTTTGCTTGGGAGGATACAGAGGCATTTATCGGATGTCTTGTCTGCTGCTGGTCATTAGTAGCAGATTCTCCACAGAGCGGCTTGTGTAAATTTGTGGGGCTACTTCTCTGTCGCCTCATTATGAGCTGCAAAGGTGTTCCACTCACATTCCGCCATCGGCAGAAAGCCTTGTTCTTGGAGGATAAGGTCCAGGTGGGCGAGGCTGAGCGCGATTAGCTCAGCATGACTATGGCGGAGATTACCTGATTGGTTGCTGGTTATCAGGTATTTTAAGCATTTGTCGCAGGTAAAAGCGGAGTCTTCTTTATTCCCCTCCACAAAAATTGAGTGTGTTTCTTGCGGATTTTCGTAATTGCAGTACGGGCAGGCTAACCGCGAGAAGGTCCACTGGTGACTGCAGGTGGTGCATTGCAGCCAGCGCAGCCCTTTTTCTCCGATGATGGCAAGATGAGGAAAGCTGCCGCAGATCGGGCAGTAGCCTTTAGTCCAGGACAAAGAGGCGAGTTCTTCGGCCATATCCTGGGCTCTTTTGGTCAACATCATCTTCGTCAGGTAGCGTTGAAAGAGTTGCAGGGAAACCGGCTCAATACCAAGCTGGTGCGCTGCATCGGCAAGTTCATCGTTGTCGTATGATGAATCGCACAAAGTGAAACAGTCGATCTTTTCTTCCCTGATGCGTACAGTGAGAAGCTGCATATCCCTGGTGCATTGGGGAAATCCGTGGCCGATGGCGTCAGCAACGGACAGTCCTGCTTCCCGCCAGGGATCTTCCGGCAGCAAGAGCTGGCATTGTTGAATCAGCGGGATGCCTCCTTGATATTTAACTGGATCGACCTGGAAAATTCTGGTCGTCTCCTGTTGGTCACGCAGCCAGCGCTGCTGGTTTTGAAACAGGGGCCCGAAGGCCTGCAACAGGCTGGAGGCATGGGGCTTTTCTTCGATCAGCCGATCAATTTCCTCGGTCAGTTTATCGATTTCAGGAGTGATGTTTGTCATGACGAGGGTAACCTTGAGTAATTCATCTAAAGTTCTGCACATGATAGCAGGTCAAAAAAAGACCGGAGCGTGGGGAAACGCCCCGGTCCCTGACGAACTTGTGGATACTGGAGAGTTACGAGAATCTTTTCAATGCAAGTTGCTCTCAGCACTATGAGCTGCTGGAGGTCTTATTGCCACCATTGCCACCATAAACCTCTAAGGTGCCATCCTTCTCCATTTCCTTCAACCATTTTGGATGCTGTTTTTTCATCCAGCCTCTGGTTACCCAGCCGGTGAACATGGCTGGAGAGGAACCTGGAGCACCTATGGTGACCAGATAGAGGTGGACGAACACAAAGGCGAAAATAATCAAGAAACCGAGTGAGTGAAGGACATACATCGTCCGAACCAACTGCTTGCTGAAACTGAGCGGGAACCACATGATCAGTCCGCTTGCCAACATGGCCGCTCCACCCAGGGCAACCACCAGAAAGAATATCTTCTGACCGGGGTTGAACTTGCCCACTTCCGGAATGTTTTCGACATGCCAGAGAAAACCGCCGCCTTCCTTGATCCATGGCCAGTCTTCCTTGGCAGAAAACCGGCCCGCATCCTTCCAAAATATTCCGATGGCAACGAGCAGGCTTGCACCAAAAAAGAGACCACCATAGTGGTGCAGCATTCTCAGGTTGGCCATGCCGCCTATAACAGCGCCGATAAAGTTCAGCGAGTGGTACATCGTGCCCATTCCTGTGATACACAGAAGGAAACAGGAAAGAGCCAGGCACCAGTGCACGACGCGTTCGAAGGGCCGAGTGGCCTTAATCAGTCCTTTTCTCATGATTTATTCCCTCCTTCATCGGTGGTTTCCTCATCAGGCATTTTGGGGCCATGGGTAATGTAGTGGAGGAAAGCGCCCGCCACAACAGCTCCGGCGACCAGGAGTCCGGCTGGTTTTAGAAATTCTTTCCAGACGATGATCTGCAGGGGGATTTGAGGATTTTTGGGAAGTTGGTCATAAATTTCAGCTTTCTCCGGAAGAACATAGACGACATGGGTGCCGTCGACGAACTTGTCGCCATAGACGTTGGCGTCGCCGCCAAGTTCCTTGGCCCTCCGGTAGGCCTTTTTGATCATATCTTCCTTGGCTCCAATCTGCAGGGCCCCGGTTGGACAGGAAAGCACGCAGGCTGGAGGTTGATTACCCTGGAGACGGGTATAACAGAGGTCGCACTTGTAGATTTTATTGGTTGCTTCATTGAACTTCGGCACGCCGAAGGGACAAGCAAAGAGACAGGCTTTGCACCCTATGCATTTATCAACATTCAGGCTGACGTTGCCAAATTCGGTGTGGTACAAGGCCTCGGTAGGGCAGACCTTAGCACAGCCCGCATCGGTACAGTGCATGCAGCCGTCTTTACGAAACAGCCACTTGATGTTGCCGCTGCGATCTTCATGCTCCTGGAAACGAATGAGGGTCCAGGTGTTCCACTGAAGATCGGGCGGGTTTTGGTAACTGCCGGTATTCTTGGTGCGCGTAGCCGGCAACTCGTTCCACTGTTTACAGGCGACCTGACAACCACGGCAGGCGGTACAGCGGGACAGATCGATCAACTTTACAAGTTCTTGTGACATAGCTCCCCCCTCTTACGCCTTTTTGATGTTGACCATGAATGCCTTATACTCAGGACAGAAAGTATTGGCATCGCCCACAGAGGGCGTCAGGTAATTGGCCGATGCGTCCGTCGCCCCTTCCGGGTAGCGCCAACCGTAATTGAATGGCATGCCCACCTGATGGACGACCTTGCCTTCAATTTCAAATGGTTTAAGGCGTTTGGTCACCATGGCCACGCATTCCACCTCGCCCCGCACTGAGGCGACCTTGATACGGACCCCATTGGCAATGCCCAGCTTATCCGCTAGCTTATCGCTTATTTCGAGATAGGCCTCAGGCATCATCTCCAGAAGCCACGGCTGCCAGCGGGTGAAGCCGGAACACCAGTGCTCGGTACAGGAATAGGTCGTGCAGACATAGGGGTATTTTTCATTCGCGTTGGCGATCGGATCTAGATCACTCTTGAAGATCTTGATAGCCGGATTAACAAGTTGCGCAGAGAAGGGATTCGTTGCCAGAGGACCTTCCAGGGGTTCGTAATGTTCGGGGAAGGGGCCTTCAACCATGCCCGGACCGAAAATGGCACCCACCCCGTCCGCCTTCATGATGAAAGGAAACTTGCCTTTTTCTTTGTTCGCCAGGGGCGGCCATGGGCCGTCAGCGACATCGCCGACCCATTTGTCACCGACCCACTCCAGGAGTTTCATCTTCGGATTGTACGGCTTTCCTTGCGGATCGCAGGAGGCACGGTTGTAGATGATGCGTCGGTTGAGCGGCCAGGCATAGGACCAATCGGGATAGAGGCCAAGCCCGGTTGGATCTTCCTTGCCGCGCTTCGCCATTTTGTTTTCGCCCTTCTGGTCGAAGCTGCCGGACATCAGCCAGTTGCCGCAGGAGGTTGAGCCGTCGGCCATCAACTTGGCAAAGGATGGCACGGTTTCCCCTTTTCTGTTCACCTCTTTTCCACCCGTGACCGGGTCATCGATGATCAGATCCTTGGTGTAGTGACCGTTGATCTGTTTGGCAACCTTCAGCGGGTCAAACCGGCCTAGGCTGTTGCGATAATCCCATTTCAGGTTGAGGATAGGCTCCCAACAAGCACCTCCCTCCTCTCGGTAGAGTGCGCGGATGGCGTCCATGATCAGCATGGTGATTGTGCCGTCGGACATGGCATCACCCGGCGGATTGGCGGCTCGGTAGCGCCACTGGACCCAGCGGCCGGAGTTGCTCTGGCTGCCGGCTTTTTCCATGCTGGCGGAGGCTGGCAGGAGGAAAACTTCGGTATCGACGGACTTCGGATCGACGCCGGGCCCTTTCCAGAACGAGGCTGTCTCGTTATCAAAGAGATTGACATTGACCATCCATTTCAGTTTTTGCAGGCCTTTGCGGACCTTGGTCGTATTGGGGGAACTAACTGCGATATTGGAGCCATAAGCAAAGAACCCCTTGATCTTGCCTGCATACATCGAGTCGATCGTATGTAAGATGGAGTGGTGCTTGCCGTCGTCCAGCTTTGGCAGCCAGGAATACCCGAAATCGTTTTCCGGGGTAGCTTCGTCGCCCCACATCGCCTTGAGGAAACTGACCGTGTACTTAGGGTAGTTCTGATACCAGTTCGCTGACTGGGGATCCGTGGATTTGGAAGTATACTTCTCGTTATACTTGGCCAGGGTTTCGACTGAGCCTGAAGGCATTTTCAGGTAGCCAGGCAGGATGTTGTAGAGGATAGCGTGGTCGGTCGAACCCTGGACATTCGGTTCGCCACGCAGGGCGTTGATGCCGCCGCCGCAGACCCCCATATTGCCGAGCAGCAGCTGAATGATCGACATGGCCCGGATGATCTGGCTGCCAGTGGTATGGTGCGTCCAACCGAGAGCGTAGCATTCGGTACCAGCCTTGTCAGGGGCGCCGGTTGCGCCATATTCCTTGTAGACCTTGAGCAGGTTTTCCTTGGAGACGCCAGTAATTGAAGAAACTTGTTCCAAGGTATAGCGCGCGTAATGTTTCTTCAGCATCTGGTACACACAGCGCGGATTTTCGAGTGTGTAGTCGCGGACAGGGATACCTTTCTCGTCCGTTTCGGTGGTCCATGTTTTTTTGTTATAGTTCCGCTTCTCGGCATCAAAACCGCTAAAAAGACCGTCCTGGAAATCATAGTTGGCGCTGATTATCTGCGAAGCATTGGTGTAGTATTTGACGTACTCATGTTGAATGAGATCATTGTCGATAATGTACTTAATCATCCCTCCCAGGAAGGCGATATCGGTTCCGGAACGAAGCGGCACATGATAATCGCAACGGGCCGATGTCCGGGTGTAACGAGGGTCAACGTGAATGATCTTAGCGCCCCGGTCCTTGGCGCGAAGAATCCATTTGAAAGCGATTGGGTGGTTTTCGGCGGCATTGCTGCCCATGATCAGGATACAGTCACTATTCTTCAGATCGATATAATGGTTCGTCATCGAACCCCTGCCAAACGACTCTCCCAGAGCCGCTACGGATGGACTGTGTCAGACGCGGGCCTGGTGATCGATGTTGATAAGGCCCATAGCACGGCAGGCGATGCTCAGTGTCCAGCACTCCTCGTTGCTGATGTTGGAGGTTCCATAGTGGCCGATGGTTTCTACCCGGTTAACCAGCTCACCTTTCTCGTTGTGGGTGATAAAATCCTGGTCGCGGGTGTCCTTGACCAAACGGGCGATCCGGTTAAGGGACCACTCCCAGTCTTTTTCTTCCCACTTATCGCTTTTCGGTGCACGGTACAGGACCTTGCGCAAGCGGTGCTCATTAACCTCGGTCAGACCAAAAATCCCGGCACCCTTGGCGCAGAGCGAGCCTTCGTTGATCGGATGATCGGGATCGCCTTCGATGTTGAAGATCTTGCCGGTCATGTCGGTACTGCAGATCAGACCGCATCCCACAGAGCAGTAGCAGCAAATGGTGGTCGACTGCTTGCCCCTGCGAATCCGGTCGGTTTTACTCATATTCGCGGCATGTGCTTTTAAGGCAGTGAGGTCCAGTCCCAGCGCGGTTAGGGCTACCCCCGACCCGAACGATCCGGATATGGACAGAAAACTCCTCCTGGTAATTTTCATACGCTCTCTCCTTGTGCTTTGAGTTGATTGCCGTTCCTGGAAATATGTATTTCAATGCCAGGAGTGTATTTCACAAAAGCATTTCTTTCACAACACGCCCCAACACTTCGATCTTCAAATTGACTCAATATGCTGGAAAGGTGAATCTTCGGGCGCTATCCCTATGATTGATTTTCATTATTTCAATACGATATTGAGAGGTTAAGTGTAATGGTAAATTTATTTTGTGTTGTCTGCTGAAGCGGTGAGTATAGGTCAGGAATAGTGAAACACATTCCCTGCTGGTGAGAAATTCGTTGGGAATCTGGAAAGAAAGATTGCACAGTCTTTGTAGTGCGCTGCAATCTTGAGGTGGTTGTTGTTCGGTGGGTAGAGAGGGGGGGTGACGCCTGAAGAGTCGGCTTTGGCAACATACTCATCTCTGAGTCGATATGCCTATTTGGGGCGAAAAGGAATGCTGTCGTCGGCAGAGTTATTATTTGTTTCTCCACTTCAGCTCCTTAAAAAGGAAATACTGAGTAATCACTCGAATTTTTTCGAGTGATTACTCAGTATGCTTATCGATTCTTTTTGCAGTCGTCAAGATAAAATATAAATTGTTTGTGAAAGATACCAAAATTCAAACTGATAGTCTGGATAGCTTTGGCGGGGAAAAGGTGATCTGTTGTAAGCTTGAACAAGGCGAGAGGTCGGGATGTTGCGCTTTATAACGTAGTATTATTGGATATCGTTGCGTTTATCCAACAGGCAAGGAAGCACGACATCATATTCCAAATAAGTATGATGTCGTGAGTGGCGATATCGAGAAGATCTCTAACCTTGTATCGAGCAATTTCCATGCGACTCGACGCTGAAGGCTGCGGATCGAGCCTTGAAAGTGAAGGAGTTTATCCTATTCCTTGTCACCGCTCTCAAACCCCGGCAAATCCAACGGGCTGACCACTGGTTTCTTCGGGATACCGGTGATGTCGCTAACACGGCGGACCGTGCGGTTGGAGATCCGTTTGCCTTTGGCGCTGGCCCCTTTGATCAGGAAGTCATCCAGGTCGATTTCAACGGCATTCTGTTTGGCTCGGGCTGAGGGCGCCAGGCTGACCCGCACTCTGAACCCTTCTTTGCCGATGAGCAGCAGGAGAATGGTTGAGCGCTTATCCTCATCAAATAGCCGATATTCTCGGTTAAGGATGAATTTCGGGGTGGCGAACCGCTTGGCATAGGCGAGGTTTTCAGGGCCATGGCGATAGATCAGGTTGAACACTAGATCGCTCCGTACTGCCCCAACCCAGTAGAGATCGCTGCCGATAAAGAGCTTGTCGGGAACGTGTACCACCTTGTAGAGACCATCTTTGAAGATCAGCAGCAGTCGGTCGTATTCGGAGCAGAAAAGTTCGAGATCATGTGCCTGTTCCTCGGCCTTGATCTTGTGGCCGATGAAGCCGCTTTCCCGGTGATAAACGACATGGAGATCGGAGAGCGCCGCTGAACGGGCATCGGCCGCATCAAAGGCGCACAGTTCGCTGCGGCGAGGAAAGAGCGGGCCGTATTTGGCGATCAGCGCTTCGATATAATTGATGGTATAGCTCACCATGTCGGTGAGGTGCTGCTTGATCAGGGCGATGGCTTTTTCAATCTCGCGGATTTCTTTTTCCTGGCGGTTGATGTCATAGCGTGAGATGCGGCGGATCTTGATTTCTAAGAGCCGCTCGACATCGTCGCTGGTGATTTTACGTAGCAGTTCCTCGGTATAGGGCACCAGAGCCTGCTTGATGGTGCTGACCACCGCCTTGTAATTGATTTTCTCTTCAATTTGCTTGTAGAGCCGTTCTTCAATGAAGATCTGCTCCAGTTTGCGGGCATGCAGTTTTTCCTCAAGCCGTCCCAGGTCAATGGTCAGTTCGCGTTGCAGATTTTTGAGCAGCCGGTCGGTATTGCGCTTCAAAATATCCTCGACATTGTGCTGCCTTGGCATGCTTTCTTCAATCGCAACCAGGCTGGGAGAAACGCTCAGCTCGCAATCAGTAAAGGCGTAAAGGGCGTCGATGGTTTCTTCGGCCAGCACGCCGCGCGCCAGTTTGATTTCAACTTCAACATTCTCGGCGGTGTAATCATTGATCGAGGCAATTTTCAGTTTGCCGGCCTTGGCAGCCTTTTCTATGGATTCGATCAACGATTCAGTGGTGATGTTGTAGGGCAGCTCGGTGATGACGATTGTTTTCGGATCCGGCTCTGTCAGTTTTACCCGGCAGCGAATCCGGCCGTTGCCGTGGTCGTAGTTGGTGATATCAATGATGCCGCCCCTGTTAAAATCGGGGTAAAGGACGATCTCCTGGCCACGCAGATAATCAATTTGCGCCTGAAGCAGTTCTGTGAAATTATGCGACATGATCTTGGTGGCCATGCCCACGGCGATACCCTCGGCGCCGAGCAGGAGCAGCAACGGGATTTTGGCTGGCAGGCACACCGGTTCCTGCATGCGGCCGTCGTAGGAGTCGACGAACTCGGTCAGGTCTTTGTTGAACAGGGTTTCACGAGCGAGCGGCGACAGGCGGCATTCGATATACCGGGGGGCCGAAGCCTGATCGCCGGTGAAGATGTTGCCGAAATTGCCCTGGCGGTCGATAAGGAAGCCTTTGTTAGCGAGATTGACGAGAGCCGCGAAGATCGATTGATCGCCGTGCGGGTGCAGTTTCATGGTCTCGCCGACTACATTGGCCACCTTGTGAAAACGGCCGTCATCCATGTTGTGCAGGGTCTGCAGCAACCGCCGCTGCACCGGTTTGAGGCCATCGTCGACGTCAGGAATGGCCCGGTCACGGATGACATAGGCGGTGTAATCCAAGAAATTGGTGTCAAACATCTGGTGCAGCTTGCCGCGCTGCGGCTCGATCGTCTCACTCATATCGGCCTCACTATCAGATGATCCATGATATACTGCTTCCGTTCAGGGGTGTTTTTACCCATGTAAAATCGCAGTACCCGGCTTACTTCACTTAAACTATCGATTCGCACCTGTTTGATCCGCATATCGGCACCGATGAACTGCTTGAACTCGGGCGGCGAGATCTCACCTAAGCCCTTAAAGCGGGTCATCTCGATACTGCGGTCAGCCTTGCTCTTGCCTTTGAGGGCGGTGATTGCCTGTTCCATGTCCTGATCGGAATAGCAGTAGAAAGTCATTTCCTTGTTACGCACCCGAAAGATCGGCGTTTCCAGGATGTAGACATGTTCCATTTTGACCAGGGTTTCAAAGTAGTGGAGGAAGAACGTGAGCAGAAGATTACGGATATGGAGGCCGTCAACATCGGCGTCGGTGGCGAGGATGACCTTGTCGAAGCGGAGATTGCTGATCGAATCCTCGATATTAAGCGCCTGCATCAGCGAGTACATTTCCTCGTTTTTGTAGAGCACGTCCAGTCGCTGCCCCAACACATTCATCGGCTTGCCTTTGAGGGAAAAGACCGCCTGGGTCATGGGGTCGCGGCTGCTGACGATGGAACCGGCGGCCGACTGGCCCTCGGTGATAAAGAGCATGTTCTCACGGCCCGGTTTAGAAGCATTGCCGCGCGATGGATGATACTTGCAGTCTTTGAGCTGGGGGATTTTAAAGGCGATTTTCTTGGCTTTGGCTTTGGCGTCGCGGCGGACCGACTGCAGTTCGCGGCGAATCCGTTCGTTGCGCTGTACTTTGTCGACAAAGACCTCAGCTGTTTCCGGGTACATGTAGAGATGGGTGACCACCGCATCCTTGACCGTATTGACGATGCCGGCGCGGATCTCGGTGTTGCCCAGTTTGTTTTTGGTCTGCGATTCGAATACCGGTTCCTGCACCTTGACCGAGAGGATGCCGACGATACCATCGCGGACATCATCGCCATTGTATTTTTTGCCGGTGAATTCGTTGACGCCTTTAAGAATACCTTCGCGGAAGGCAGAAAGATGGGTGCCGCCCTCGCTGGTGTAGGTGCCGTTGACAAAGGAAAAATAGGATTCGTTATAGTCGTCGGTGTGGGTGAAAGCGAATTCTAGCGCTTTGTCGGCGAAATGGATCGGCGGATAGATGCGTTCGCTGTTGACTTCGCGATCCAGCAGGTCAAGTAATCCGTTTTTTGAGAAAAAGAGGTTGCCGTCAAGATAGAGGCTTAAACCGGCATTCAGATAGGCATAGCGCCAGAGCCGCTGTTCCACATACTGCGGGTCGTACTGGTATTCGGGAAAAGCTGCGATATCGGGGAGAAATTCCACCAGGGTGCCGTTTTTTTCCTTGGTCTCACCTTCTTCTTCGTGTTCCATCACACCCTGGGAAAAAATGGCTTTTTTATAACTGCCGTCGCGGAAGGCGGTGACGATGAAATTGGATGAGAGGGCATTGACCGCCTTGGTGCCAACGCCGTTGAGACCCACTGAAAATTGGAAGACCTCAGTGTTGTATTTGGCGCCGGTATTGATCACCGAAACGCATTCCACCACCTTGCCCAACGGGATGCCGCGGCCGAAATCGCGGACCCGGCAGCGACCGTTTTCGTCGATGGCTATATCGATGCGTTTGCCGCAGCCCATGATGAATTCGTCGACGGCATTGTCCAGAATCTCTTTAAGCAGGATATAGATGCCGTCATCCGGATGCGAGCCGTCACCCAAACGGCCGATGTACATTCCTGGCCGCTTGCGGATATGCTCAAGCGAACTGAGGGTTTTAATCTTGGATTCGTCGTACTGATGGTCGGTCATGGATGGTTCTTTTTTTGAAGATAGAGATTGTCGTGGCTAGGAGTCAACGGTCAAGCGGGGCGCACTGTACCTGTCTCTGCAATGCAAGTCAAAAAATAAGAGTATCTCCGTTTGCGGTAATACTCTTATGGGTCACTCCATCATGTGGACCCGTTCGCAATCGGGGCAGACCCAGGTTGGGCCGTTGCTGATTCCCCATTTATTTTCCTCGAAACAGTCGGGGCAAATCTGAAAACCGCAGCCACAGTTCCAGCAGAAGGGTTTTGCCTCTTTGCAGCAGTGGCAGCGGAATTCTTTTTTTTCACGACGGCTTCGTTTGGGTTTTGGTTCGCTGGTTACCATCGGATCACTCGCTTTTGGGTGGCAGCAGTTCTTGTTCCATCCAGTTCAGGTAGCTCTCACCCCCGGCAACCACGGGGGACGCCAGGATTTCAGGGACCTGGTAGGGATGGTGAGCCGTGATCGCCCGGCACAGTTCAGGAAAAAGGTCGCGTCGGGATTTGATGGTGCAGACCAGCTCTTCACTCTGTTCGATTGTGCCCTGCCAGTGGTACCAGGAATTGCACGGCGCAATCTGGACACAGGCAGCCAGGCGCTGTTCCAGCAGGTGAGCTGCCAAACGTTCCGCTTGGGGTCTGTCGGCCACAGTGGTGACCACCTGGATGTAAGGTGTCATAGGCTTTTCCTTGAAAATAGGGTCGTGAGCAAACACGGCTCTGCTCGGGCTGGAATATTTTTGCAAAGTAGAATATCTTACCGGCGCTGGCTAGAAAAAAATTCCTGCTTCTTACTTTAACTGTTCAGACAGGTGACGATATGCTTTTTGCTGTGGATGTTGGAAATTCCCATACCGTGAGCGGTATTTATGAAAAGGGCCAACTGATCGGTACCTGGCGGCTCCAGTCCCGCCGGGATCGAACCGCCGATGAGCTGGCAATCCGCTACCACGGCCTGTTCCGGATGGTGGGCATCGACCCGGACCGGATCACCGGTTTCATTGTCGCCTCTGTGGTGCCAACTCTGGAAACCAGCTGGCTGCATTTTGCCCGCAGCTACCTGCGTCAACTTCGGCAACCACCGCTCGCTGTTTCGAATACCCTTACATTCGGCATGAAGATCGCCACCGAGAATCCGGCGGAGGTCGGTGCTGACCGCATCGTCAATGCTGTCGCCGCCTGGGAGCGTTTCCATACGCCCTTGATCGTCATCGATTTCGGGACGGCCATCACCTTTGACTGTGTCAACGCCGAACCAGCGTATGTCGGCGGTACCATTCATCCCGGCATCGGCATTTCGTTGGACGCTCTAGCCACTCGTACGGCCAAATTACCGCGGCTCGATATCGACGTCACCCCGGATCATCCCATCGGCACCACCACGGTCAAGGCCATTCATTCCGGTATGCTCTACGGCTTTGGCGGCTTGGTGGACCGGATGGTGGAGGTGCTGAGCAAGCAGTTGACCCCGGACCAGGAACGTGCCAAAACCATCGCCACCGGTGGCATGGCAGCGCTGATTAAGCCCTACAGCCAAACTATCGACGAGATCGATGAGGATCTGACCCTCAACGGCCTGCAACTCATCTATGACCTTAACCGTGAAAAGAATGCTTGACCGACCTGTCCTACCGCCTCGTCTGAAACGAGGCGACACTATTGGTCTCCTTTGTCCGGCCGGGCCGGTCCGTGAAATGCTGCATTTGCAGGTAGGCATCCGGTTGATTACGGATATGGGGTTTAAGGTTAAAGTCCGAGGCCCTGTCGAACCGCGCGAAGGGTATCTCGCTGATAGCGATGCCAGGCGGGCTGACAACCTGCACGCCCTCTGGAGTGACGAGGAAGTCAAAGCAGTGCTGGCGATCCGGGGCGGATTCGGTTGCCTGCGTCTTATCGATCGCCTGGATATGGATTTGTTTCGGCGACATCCCAAATTCCTGGTCGGCTTCAGTGATGTCACCGTGTTGCTGAACGGTCTGTTGCACCACGCAGGGCTTGTTTCGCTGCACGGCCCGGTGGCCACTTCGCTGGCCAGGAGCGACGAGCAAAGTGTGGTCTCGCTTTTTGCCCTGCTTACCGGTGATTTTTCTGAACGGATCAAGCCCTGTGGGTTAGAAGTGCTGCGCGGCAGTGGTAGGGGTAGAGGCCGTTTGATCGGCGGCAATCTGACCTCACTCGTGCATTTGCTTAGTACCCCCTGGGACAGCAATTGGGATGATTGTATTTTGCTGCTCGAAGACACCAACGAACCTCTTTACCGGCTGGATAGGATGCTGACCCAACTGGCGCTTGCCGGACGACTGGAGCGGCTGGCCGGGTTGCTGCTCGGCACCTTTGATACAGGCACCGAAGATCGGCAGGCTACTCTTCGTCTCCAGGAGGCTGTCTGGAGCAGGGTTATGGAGTTAGTCGGGCCGGAGTTTCCGGTTTGGGCCGCTTTTCCGGTAGGGCACCAGAAAAAAAATCAAACAATGCCTATCGGTATGGAGGCGGTCATGGAGTCCGGCATTGGCACGCTCAGGCTGTTGCCCCAGTCTGTTGACACCGTCTGAGGCAAGGGGCGCTTGATTATGCTGAAACGTTATTTTCTGACGTTTTTCTGGTTGGTTATGTTGCTGGTCTTCTATTCGGTCAGCTTGTTGCCGCTGCTGGTGGTCAGGGGCCAACTGGATCAATCGACCTGTATCATGATGTTTTGCATCTGGCTGGCGCTGGCTACGCTGTCATTCCTCCCCGTTTTGGGGATGCTTATTAAGAAAGTTTGGTTTTTTCACGGTACCGGTGAGCCGGTGCCTTTGGCACAGTTGCAGGAGCTTCTGTTGGCCATTAATGCAATGCCTGGCCCTGTACAGGTGATTGAGAAGAGAAAGAAGCTGATCCTAAGTTGGCGATATCAGGAGATGCAGTGGTGTGAACTGTTCAACAGTCTTGGAATCAACAGGCTTTATGAATTGCACTGCCGGTTTGATCCCTCTACCCGAACGGTGCTGCTGGCGGATCGGATGCGTACCGCTGATTTTTTGATCTGCCCTGAGCGGGTCAAGGTCGGCTCTCTCCGTATCCCCCTGCCTTACTTCAGAGTGCGACTGGGACGGCTCGGCACTATTGAGCGATATAAGACGACCGCACCACACGAATACCATTTTCACCCTCGCGAGATCAAGTCGCCAGTCATGGCAACGATCCTGGCCAGCGGCTGGAATGTCAGTTTCAGCTTGTTTTGAAGGGGAAGGGGAGACCACTGCTCTGATGCATAAAATCAGCGTTCTTTTTCTCTGTACGGGCAATTCCTGCCGTAGTCAGATGGCCGAGGGCTGGGCCAGATATTTGAAAGGTGCGGTGATCGAGGCATATTCCGCCGGGATCGAGAAACACGGTCTCAACCCCTACGCCGTGCAGGTAATGGCCGAGGTCGGGGTGGATATTTCCGGGCAACAATCCACATTGATTGAGGAACTGCCGGTACGGAGATTCGACTATGTAATCACCCTCTGCGGGCATGCTCATGAAACCTGCCCATTTTTCCCAGGGAAATCGATTCACCATGGCTTTGCCGATCCACCGCACCTCGCCGCCCAAGCGAAAACCGAGGCGGAACGGCTCGAGTGCTACCGCCTGGTGCGGGATCAGATCAGGGCCTACATCGAGACACTGCCCGCTGCCTTGGCACAGGATTAAACGCCCCTGGTTTGATCCGGCCACAGCAGGGTGTGGAGCTGCAGCTGCAGGCGGACTTTGAGCCGGTGGTCGAGCAGGAGACGGGCCAGATCTTGCGGGGTGAGCAGCGGCCGGACGGGTGAAAACAGAACCGTCACCCACTGATCCAGCTTTTCTCGTGTAACCATCTCCCTCGCCCAATGGAAGTCGGCGACCGAACTGAGGACGAATTTGATCTCATCGGCGCATTGTTTCTGGCTTCGCTTCCTGAGAAGGTCGATATTTTCCGGCAGGTTGCGGCCCGCCATGCCTGAACCCGGACATTTGATGTCCATGATGATGCTGACCGCATCCGGTACATTGGCAAGTGGCAGGCTGCCGTTGGTCTCCAGCAACACCCGGCGGCCTTCCTCGATCAATGCCTGCATCAGCGGAAAGACCCCCGCCTGTTGCAGTGGTTCGCCACCGGTGAGCTCAATCAGGATGCCGGGATATTGCCGCACCCAGGCAAGAATTTTCGCAGGTGCCATGGCAACGGCTGGTTCCTCCCAGGCATACCGGGCGTCGCAGTAGGTGCAGCGCAAATTGCATCCCGCCAGTCGAATGAACAGGCAGGGCATCCCGGCCCAGGTCGATTCGCCCTGGATGGAATAAAACAGCTCCGATATCTGGAGCGTTTCAGTCACCGTAATAGACCACGCCGGTAGAATCCGTCTCCCGCACCTCGACGCTGAAGAGACCATACCGTTCAGTTTGCAGGGCCTCCTTCAAGGCATGAAAGAGGAACATCGAGATATGCTCGGACGAAGGGTTGATGTCCCGGAAGGCCGGGTGCTCGTTGAGATCGTGATGATCAAGTTCGTCGACCACATTGTTGACCTTCTGTTTGAGCTGCTTGAAATCGATGCCCATGCCGAGAGGGTCAAGTTTGCTGGCCCTGACGGTCACTTTGACCTTCCAGTTGTGACCATGCGGATTCTCGCAATTGCCTGGATAGGCACGGAGGTGGTGGCCGCCTGAAAAATGGGTTTTGATAAAAATGTCCATCAATAGCTTCCTGTGGGTTGAGGAGAAATATTGCCTTGTAAGAGCTGAGGCGGGCCAGCGAAAAGCGGCTTGCGTATCTTTAGGGTAAGATGGTAAACATATTAAATGAATTGTCCAGAAGTTCGTTGCAAACCTGTGATTGTAGCAGGAAAGTCCTCGTATTGCCAGTCCATCGGCGTTTTAAGCCCATCTTCTTCTCCCATGGCGGACACCTCTTGCCCGATAGCCACCAACCACTCCCTCTCCTGACGGATGACACGCTGTTTCAAGGCACGCTGATCTGTCGGCAAAGCCGTGACGGTTACCGTTTTTCTGTAGATTCGGTGCTCGCCGCCCATTTCCCTGTGGCTAAACCTGGGCAGCAGGTGCTGGACCTTGGGTGTGGCTGCGGTGTTATCGGTCTCATCATGGCCCACCGTTTTCCCGATATTGCCGTCTGCAGTCTGGAACTGCAGGAGCATCTGGCTGCCCTGGCGCAGGAAAATGGCGGTCTAAACGGCTTTGCTGATCGTTTTCATGTCATCCGGGGGGATGTTTGCGCCATCGGGGCGCTGCTGGCCCCGGAGTCCTTTGACATCGTGGTCTGCAACCCGCCATACCGGAAAAAAGACAGTGGCCGAATCAATCAGGACGATCAAGCCGCCTGCGCTCGGCACGAGTTGACTGCCTCAGTGGAGGATTTTGTCCGCGCCTCTGCCTTCTGTGTCAAAAACAGGGGCAAGGTGGTGTTTGTCTATCCGGCGGTGCGCTGCAACACCTTGCTGAGCGCCCTGCAACAGCACCGGCTGACGCCCAAACAGCTCCAGCCGATCTATTCATATCCGGGTACTGCGAGTGCCCGTCTGGTCCTGGTCGAGGCTGTGAAAAATGGCGGCGAGCAGTGCGATATTCTGGCTCCTTTTTATATCTATGAGCACAAAAATGGGGACTATACCCCGGCAATGCTCGCCCTCTACAGGTGAAAATATGCTGGCTAAGGTGATAAGCTGCTCGGTTACCGGGGTCGATGGCCTTCTTATTCAGGTCGAGGTCGATCTGGCCCAGGGCTTACCCTCTTTTTCCACGGTGGGACTGGCGGAGGGGGCGGTACGGGAATCCAAGGACCGGGTGCGGGCAGCCATCAAAAACTCAGGCTACGATTTTCCTCCGCGTCGGATAACCGTAAATTTGGCGCCTGCAGCAGTGAAAAAAGAAGGCACCGGATACGACCTGCCCATCGCTTTAGGGATTTTATCGGCTACCGGCATCCTTAAAAGTACTTTGCTCGCAGAGACAGCCATTACCGGTGAACTCTCCCTCGATGGTTCGCTCCGGCCGGTCCCTGGGGTGCTGCCTATGGCCCTGGCCGCCCGGCAGGAGGGCATTCGTCGCTTCCTCGTTCCTGCTGCCAATGCTGCCGAGGCCGCCATTGTCCAAGGCATTGAGATCTACGGCATCGAACGTCTTGACCAGGCCGTGGAATTTTTAGCAGGAGTGACGACGCTTGAGCCCGTGTCTATCGATCCCGCTGACCTTTTTGCAAGGTCTCACGATCAGTATTCGGTCGATTTCGCCGATGTTAAAGGGCAGGGGTATGCCAAAAGGGCTATGGAGATTGCCGCCAGCGGCGGGCATAATGTGCTGCTGTGTGGCGTCCCTGGAACCGGCAAGACCATGATGGCCAGGCGCCTGCCGACGATCATGCCCGATTTGACCCTGGATGAAGCCATCGAAACAACCAAGATTTTTTCCACCGCCGGCCTTCTGCCGCAGGCAACGCCGCTCTTGGTAACTCGGCCTTTCCGCTCGCCCCATCATACGGTTTCCGATGCCGGGCTGATCGGCGGCGGCCAGATTCCGCGTCCAGGCGAGGTGTCGCTGGCCCATAACGGTGTTCTCTTTCTCGATGAGCTTCCGGAGTTCAAAAAACATGTGCTTGAAGTGTTGCGGCAGCCTCTTGAGGATGGAACGGTGACCATCGCCAGAGCGGCCACCAGTCTCAAATTTCCAGCTCGTTTCATGCTGGTTGGTGCGATGAATCCATGTCCCTGCGGCTATCTCGGCGATCGTGTCCGCCCCTGCACCTGCAGTCCGCTTCAGGTGCAGCGCTACCGCAGTCGGTTGTCCGGGCCGCTCCTGGATCGGATCGACATGCACATTGAGGTGCCGGCGGTCCAGGTCAAGGAACTGATCGGCCAGCCTGCTGGCGAGCCGTCAGCTGCTATCCGAGATCGCGTCAACCATGCAAGAATGCGGCAACGGCAGCGGTTTGCAGGTTCAGCCAAGATCTATTGCAATGCCCAGATGAGCTCCAAGGATGTCAAAAAATACTGTCGCCTGGACGCTGCTTCCGCCCATTTGCTCAACCAGTCCATCACCCGCCTCGGTCTTTCGGCCCGGGCCTACCATCGCATCCTCAAAATCGCGCTCACTATTGCAGACCTTGCCGAAGCCGAATCGCTGAGTGTGGCGCATGTCGCTGAAGCGGTACAATATCGGCGAATGCAGTATGAATTTTGATCAGAACTTCTTAGTCGGAAGGTCCGAATACTGAGGTTAACGGCGGGCGTGTCTTCTCAATCACGAACAAACTAACCCCTTACAGGCCATCCATTTAAGCATCTGCAATATTTTCATCCAGCACTTTTTTGATCTTGGTTGATAGCTGTTTGGAAGTAAAAGGTTTTTGCAGGAAGTGGACCCCTTCATCGAGCACACCATGGTGGGCGATGACATCGGCTGTGTAACCCGACATATAGAGCAGCTTGAGTTCAGGGCGCAGAGAAAGAAGTCGCAATGCCAACTCCTTGCCGTTCATCCCGGGCATAACCACATCGGTTATCAGCAGATCGATCTCACTGGTATGTTCCTCTGCAAGTCGCAGTGCTTCTTTCGGACTGTCCGTTGCCAGCACCTGGTAACCTAGGCTTTCCAGCATGTAAAAACCCAACTCCAAAATATCCGGATCATCTTCAACGATAAGTATGGTTTCCCCCCGGTTCAGAGAAGGTTTTTCTGATTCTTTTTCTTCTCTCCATAGGGGTGAATCGGTGTGGATTGGTAGGTAGATTCTGATAGTTGTGCCGTTGCCCGGTTCGCTGGAGACATCGATAAAACTGTTGTTCTGTTTAATAATGCCGTACACCGTGGCCAACCCGAGTCCGGTGCCGAGTTGCCCCTTGGTTGTGAAAAATGGTTCAAATATTTGCTCGGCAATACTTTTCTCCATGCCGCAGCCGTTATCGCTCACCGAAAGCATTACGTAATCGCCGGGAATGAAATCGGCGTATTGGGTACACGAGTCCTCGTCAAGCCGGACCCGTTCCGTTGCAATGGTGACCTTGCCAGCTCCCTTTATGGCGTCTCGTGCGTTGACACACAGGTTGGCGAGGATCTGATCAATTTGGACCGGGTCCATTTTAATCGGAGCCAGGTCAGGCGCGGGCATCCACGCAAGATCAATATCTTCTCCGATCAACCGGCGCAGCATTTTCAGCATCCCTGTCACCGTCTCGTTCAGATCGAGTACTTTCGGGGCAATGGTTTGTTTGCGGGAAAACGCCAGCAATTGTCGCACAATGTCAGTTGAACGTTGTGCGGCATCATAAATTTTTTCGAGATAGGAATGTAACTTCTCAGAAGATTTTGTCAGGGTTAGGGCCATCTCGGTGTAACCAAGAATGACGGCCAGGATGTTGTTGAAATCGTGAGCCACACCGCCGGTCAGTCGGCCGACGGACTCCATTTTTTGAGCTTGCAGATACTGCGCCTCAAGTTTGAGATGTTCGGTGATGTCCCGTTTGATAGCGACAAAGTTGACGATTTTTTTCTGGGAATTAAAGACAGGGGAAATGGTTGCCTCTTCCGTATACAGGGTGCCATCGCTCTTTTTATTGACCAGGCGGCCCGTCCAGATGCGACCATTGGCAATGGTTGCCCAGAGTTCGCTGTAGAAGGAATCGTCGTGCAGGCCGCTTTTGAGAATGCGTGGGTTTCGCCGGAAAACGTCTTCAAGCGTGTAACCGGTCACTTTTTCAAAGGCCGGGTTAGCATACTGGATATTCCCCTCCGCATCGGTGATAATAATAATTTCGCTGGCGTGTTCTATCGCCACCTTCAATCGTTCAAGATTAGCCTCATCCTGCTTGCGCTGGGTTATGTCGCGGGTAATGGAGATGATATGGGGCGCATTATGTAATTCAATGATCCGGGCGGACATCAGCGCCGTGGCGAGACTGCCGTCTTTCCTGCGGAATATGGCTTCGAGATTTTCGCAGTACCCTTGTTTTTTAAGGATATCGGTCAACTGTTGCCTGTCGGCATGATCATGCCATATATCGATTTCCAATGAGGTTTTGCCGAGGACATCTTCGCGGGTGTAGCCGGTCAAGCCAGTAAAGCCTTTGTTGATATCCACATACAGCCCGTCTTCCAGTCGATTGATATTGACTGCATCTGGGCTGGCTTCGAAAGCAAGGGCGAATTTTTCTTCACTTTCCCGCAAAGCCTTTTCAATTTTTTGCCGTTCGGTACTGTCACGATAGATGGATTGATAGGTCCCATCCGGCATCATCTTGGTCCGCATTTCAAATGCTATTTCTGAACCATCTGGGCGGATCAGGGTTCGTTCACTTCGTACGGTTTCACCACGTTGCAGCAAGTCAAAGCGAAAGGGACTCTTTTGCAGACTCTCCTTGCTGAAAGGCAGCGAGCTGATATGCTTCCCAATTAAATTCTCCCGGGTACTGTCGACCATCGTGCACATATACTGGTTAGCTTCGGTAATAATACCTTCATGTGAGCCCAAAAGTATGCCGTCAACGGCCAGGTCAATAAGCGAACGATAGCGATCTTCACCCTCCTGTAACGCTTTCTCTGTTTGTGTATGTCGTCTAATTTCATTCTCAAGCAGGAAAAACATGACAAGAGCCGTCACGGTCACAAAAAACCATCCTTTGTAGGTTTGGACACGGTTCAATGTCTCAGCATTTTTAAAGAGAAACAGGATGGCTTGATCTGAAAAATAAATCCACAGAATGGAAATACCCAGATATGAGCAGGTAATATTGATCGCCGCTCTCGAAGGCTTTAAAAATAAGAAGGTGTTGCTCATAAGAGGTGTACCTGAGAAAATAAAGATCAAACGGTCAGGATCATACTCTCCAGGGGATAATATGATATTGATTCGTCACCTTGGTAGCCTGCCGTAGGGAAGGGGGGCCATGTCCGGCTATGGTTGTTGAGAGGTATGTATCAAGGAATATAGAGGTGCTCCTTTCTCTTTCTCAACCACTGCTGTAATTGTTCCATGTACAAATAAAAGACCGGGGTGACGTACAGGGTCAGGGTCTGGGAGAAGAGCAGGCCGCCTACTACCGCCAACCCCAGCGGCCGCCGTGATTCCGCTCCTGCGCCATAACCGAGGGCAATCGGCAGTCCGGCCATTAGGGCGGCCATCGTGGTCATCATGATGGGGCGGAAGCGGATAACGCAGGCCTCGTGGATGGCGTCATGGGCGCTCTTGCCTTCCAACTGGGCGGCAATGGCGAAATCGATCATCATGATGCCGTTCTTTTTCACCAGGCCAATCAGCATGATGATACCTACAAAGGCATAGATCGACAACTCAACTTTGAACAGCAGCAGGGTGATCAACGCTCCGAAACCGGCAAAGGGCAGGGCGGTAAGGATGGTGATCGGGTGGATGTAGCTCTCGTAGAGGATGCCGAGCACGATATAGATGACGATGATTGCCAGGCCTAGCAGCCAGCCCATGCTCGCCTGCGAGGCCTGGAATTGCTGGGCGTTGCCTTGGAAAGAAGCCTGGACGCCAGTGGGCAGCATGCCGTCGGTCAGTTGCTGCAGGTCGGTCAGGACCTGGCCTAGGGCGACACCGGGTTTGATGTTGAACGACAGGGTGACCGAGGGCAACTGACCGGAGTGGTTGATGGAGAGCGGGCCGAGTCCTTCCTTGAGGGTGGCGACGGTGGACAGCGGCACCAGTTGACCCTGGCTGGAGCGGATATGGAGCAGGTCGAGTGCTGCGGCATTGGTCTGGAATTGCGGCTGGAATTCGATAATGACGCTGTACTGGTCGTTGGCGCCAAAAATGGTGGAAACGTCACGTTCACCGTAGGCGCTGTACAGCGTATCCTCGATCTGTTCCGGGGAGACACCGAGCAGCAGGGCCCGGTTGCGATCAATGTTGATATTGAGTTCCGGATTATCCATCTGCAGATCGCTGGAGACATCGATCAGGACCGGTGATTCCAGCATGGCCTGTTCGAGTTTTTTAGAAACCTCGTACAACTGGGTGGTGTCGATGCCCTGCAGCGTCAGTTGGTAGAGGCTGCGGGCCCGGCGGCCACCGATAGTGATGGGCAGCGGGTTGACCAGCATGGCACGGATGCCGGGGACCTGGTTGAGCTTGGGACGCAGTTCCTGGATGATCTGATCGGCGCTCAGGACACGCTCAGAGCGGGGTTTGAGCACCAGCATCATGATGGGTGTGGAGGTGACGTTGGTCAGAAACCGGTCGATGTTGGGATCCTGTTGGGCAATGGCAGACAACTGCATCATGTGCTCCTTCAGAGATTCCCAGGAAAGGCCTTGCGCGCTCTGGGTAGAGACCATGATCAGGTTCCGGTCTTCCGCCGGAATGAAGCCTTTGGGGACTGCGACAAAGAGATAGGCCGTGAGGGCCAGCATGGCCAGGGAAAACACCATGGTGGCAAGTTTGTGGCGGAACACCGCGAGCAGGCTCAGCTCGTAAAGGCGCACCATCCATTGATAGCCGGCCTCGGTCCATAGGTACATCCGGCCGTGATGGACGTGCTGTTGTTCTCGGAGGAAGCGGCTGCAGAGCATGGGGATCAGCGTGAGACTGATCACCCCGCTGACCAGGACCGAAACCCCGATGGTCACGGAAAATTCACGGAAAAGCCGTCCCATGAGGCCGCCGAGGAAGAGCAGGGGAATGAAAATGGCGACTAGGGAAATGGTCATGGAGATGATGGTGAAACCGACCTCGCGGGCCCCGTCCAGAGCGGCCTGCATCCGGCTTTTGCCCATCTCCAGATGGCGGACAATATTTTCCAAAACTACAATGGAGTCGTCCACGACAAAGCCCACCGCGAGCGTCAAGGCCATCAGCGACATATTGTTGAGGCTGTAGCCTAACAGGTACATGATGGCAAAGGTGCCTATCACCGACATCGGCAACGACAGGCTAGGGATGACGGTGGCACTGATATTGCGGATAAAGAGAAAAATCACCAGCACCACCAGTACCAGAGTGAGGAGCATCGTGAATTGGATATCCTCAACCGAGTCCTTGATCGGCACGCTGTTATCGCGGAGGACGCTCAGTTTGATTGAGGCCGGCAGGCCTTCGGCAAGTTTTGGCAGGAGTGCTTTGATTGCATCGGCTACTTCAATGGTATTCATGCCAGGTTGTTTCTCGACCGCCAGAAAGATCGATTGTTCCTTGGCAGTCGGGGTGAAGAACCAGGCTCCGGACTGATCGTTCTCGACGCTGTCGATCACTGATGCCACCTCGGACAGCCGCACCGGGCGGTTATTGCGTACCGCAACCACCACATCCTTATATTTTTCAGCTACTTTGAGTTCACCGCTGGCCTGCAGGGTCAGAGTGCGATGCGGACCGATCAATTGTCCCATGGGTCGGTTGGTGTTTTGGGTACTTACCGCTTTGGCTACTTCGTCCGGGTCGAGATTGAAGGCCTTCAGGGCCTGGGGGTCGAGTTGCACCCGTACTGCGTACTTTTGGGTGCCGCGCAGGGTCACCTGGGCAACCCCATTGATCATCGACAAGCGCTGGCTCATAGTCTGGCCGTATTGATCCAGCGTCGAGAGCGGTAGGGTCGGACTGCTGAGCGAGATGAAAAGAATCGGGTCAACCGCAGGATTGGTTTTGCGGAACGAAGGCGGAGAGGGCATGCCGCTTGGCAGGTAGCGAGCAGAGAGCGAGATGGCGGTCTGCACATCCTGGGCTGCGGCGTCAATATTGCGTTCCAGGGAAAATTGCAGGGTGATCTGGGTGGAGCCGGTGGTGCTGACCGAGCTCATGGAATCGATGCCGGAGATGGTCGCGAACTGTTTTTCCAGGACCGTGGCCACGGTCGATGCCATGGTGTTGGGGCTGGCTCCCGGCAGGCTGGCATTGACCAGAATCGTCGGGAAATCGACATTGGGCAGGTCGCTGATTGCCAGCTGGCGGTAGCCGATCAGGCCAAAGAGGAGGATGCTGAACATGATCAGCACGGTCATGACCGGCCGACGGATAAACAGATCGGAAACGCCGGTCATTGTTTGTCTCGTACGTTGCTGGTGGCGGATTCGGTTGCTTTGCCGTTGTCGCCAGTTTTGTTTTGGGTGCTACCTTTGCGTTCTTCAACCTTGACGCCGTCAGCCAACTGCATCTGGCCGTCAGTCACCACCCGTTCACCTGCCTGGAGTCCGGCATCGATCACGGTATCGCCGTTAGAAAGCATGCCTGGCGTCACCTGACGGTATTCAACGGTCTGATCGTCTTTGACCACATAGAGATAGGGTCCTTTTTGTCCGGTCTGGAGAGCCTGGGAAGGGATGACAATGCAATCAGGGCGGGAGGTGAGCTGTATCCGGACATCGATCATCTGACCGGGCCAGAGGGTTTTATCTGCGTTGGCAAAGGTTGCTTTGAGCCGGATGACGCCGGTGGTGGGATCCACAGTGTTGTCAATAAAGGACAGCGACCCGGTGAGCAATTCGCCTTTGGCATTTTTTTCAGGTACCAGCACCTTCAGAGTTCCAGCGGCCCGGTATTTACTGATATCAGCGAGGTGCTGACCGGGGATGGTAAAGGCGGCCAGGACAGGCTTGATCTGCTTGATGGTGACCATGGGGCTGTCGGTATTGGCCTTGATAAGGTTGCCTGGGTCGGTTTTGACTTCACCGGTACGCCCGTTAAATGGCGAGCGGATCGAGCAGTTGTCGAGTTCCAGGCGGGCAGCGTCAACCGCTGCCTGATCTGCTTTCACGGTGGCGGTCAGAGTGGCAACCTTGGTGACGGCCTGATCGGCCTGCTCAGCAGAGACAAATCCTTTTTTCACCGCAAGGGCGTAACGCTCACCTTCACGGTGCGCATTGTCCAGCTCGGCTTTGTCCTTGGCAAGGAGTGCTTCCGCCTTGGCGAGGTTAGCGGCAAAGGGACGAGGATCGATGGTAAACAGCAGCTCGCCTGCCTTGACCTCGTCTCCTTCCTTGAAATGGACAGACTTGAGGATGCCGGTTACCTGGGACTGAACGACCACGGTGCTAAAGGATTCGACATACCCGGTGGCGCCGATTTCAACAGGCAGTGTCTTATTCTGGCTGGTTTCTATGGTTACCGGAATAGTTGATCTTTTTTTCTGCCCCTTTTTGCCGTCGCCGTTTGCATTGGAGGAACATCCTGGTAACAGGAGGATGCAGCAGAGCAGTATCAGATATCGGTGTGTGGGAAAAGTATAAAAGGAACGGTAGAGCGGGTTGCGAGATGTAGGCGCGGACATCATGGGTTGTTCCTTGCAATGTTTCTGTTTTCTGTTCCGGTGCTGTGAAGGGAGGTGACTGGTCCGGTATTTTCGGTCTGCCAACCACCTCCCAGTGCCTTGTAGAGGGCCACCATGTCGAGTGCCAGCTGCTGGTTGCTTTGGGTGAGTTTATCCTGAGACTGATAGAGTGCCGCTTCACTGAGCAGGACATTGAGAAAGGTGGTCAGCCCCGCCTCATACTGGCCTTTGGCAATAGTCATTGCCTGTTGTCCGGAAGTTACCGCTTGGCCGAGAATTTTATGTTTTTCTTGTTCGCGGGCGTAGGCGACGAGGGCGTTCTCCGTCTCGGCAAGGGCGGTGAGCACTGTCTTTTCATAGGTGGCCTGGGCTTGATCACGACGAGCCTCGCTGATAGCGATGGTCGCCCGGGATCGGCCCCCGTCGAACAGCGACCATTGCACCGCTGGCCCAGCGGACCAGTATTGGCTGGAAGCTGTTACGAGATTGGCCAGCGAGTTGCTCTGCAGGCCGATCAGGGCCGAGAGGGAGAAGCGGGGGAATAGTTCGGCAATGGAGGCACCCACTGTGGCCGTGGCGGCAGCAAGTTTACGTTCAGCAGTACGGATGTCGGGACGTTGCCGGAGCAATTCCGAGGGGAGAATGGTCGGCAGTAGCGGTGGAACCGGGGGAATGCTTGCGACTATTGCCAGCTCGGCCTTCAAGGATTGTGGTTGTTGCCCGAGGAGGAGGGCCAATTGGTGCATCGCTTGTGAGGTTGCGCTCTCCAGAGGCGGAATCTCGGATCTGGTCAGGGCCAGCTGTGCTTCAGCCTGTGCGACTTCAAGTTCGCCACCAAGACCGATCTCAAATTTATTGCGGATCAGGGCAGCGGTTTGCTCCTCTATCCGGATATTGTCCCTGGCGATTTTCAGACGTTGTTGATTGGCACGCAGATCAAGGTAGTTTCGGGCCACCTCGGCCTCCAGGGTGATACGTACACCCCGTTTTTCTTCCTCAGAGGCAGCGATGGTGGCATCGGCTGCTTCGACTTGACGCCTGGTACGGCCAAAGATGTCGATTTCCCAGCCCGCATCGAAACTCGCTCGGAATAGATCCTGAGAGACGCCGCCGGAGATGATGTTTTCGCTGGTCTGGTTTTTTGTGAAACTGCCGCCGGCGCCAAAAGAGGGGGCACTCGCCGAAGCAGTCAGGCCACGTTGCGCCCTGGCCTCGCGGATGCGGGTTTCGGCAATGCGCAAATCAAGGTTGGCCGTTATGGCCCGTGTTATCAGGCTATCCAGGGCTGGATCACGAAACAGCGTCCACCAGCTATGGGTTGTTGATTCGGTATTTGCCCTGATTGTTCCAGGTGTTTCGGTCCAGTGGGCAGGCATGTCTGCTTGGGGTGGTCGGTAATCGGGGCCGACAGAGTTGCTGCAGGCGGTAAGGCTTAAGGTGATTGCCCAGCCCCACAGGCTGAGAGCATGGGCCCAGCGGATTTTTTTAACGACGTTCAATGACAACTCCTAGGAGATGTGGATGATCGATAGCGTTACAAAGAGCGGAACTGCATCGGTTGCAGCGCGAGTACTGTTCAGGCATTTTGGAGAGGATGTTTCAGCACATTCGCAAAAGTAAGAAAAATTACATGAAACTTTCTATTTTTACAAGAAATTCAAATGGTCACCACCATGAATACATCCTGCGTGGAGATTGCCTGTTCATTCTGCCTTAATCTTCCCGGACAGCTAAGTCGCGGCAAGCAACAACAGGGTTTATCAAGATAGGGCACTGTCAGTACAGCAAATCTTCTCAATGATCCTTTATAGATGTTGAGTATAATTGCATGAAATAAAAAGAATTAAATTAATTATTCTTTCCGGAAATGTTTGTTAGGGAAGCGTCAGGATACCGTTTTTTTGGTGTTATAATTGTATGGGAAGGTTAAAGTCTTAAGGATTATCTGTAAGTTGGTATCCAGTTTTACTATGAGGATGCGATGCTCTGTGCTTGCATGGTAATATCCTGTATTTGTTTTCTTTGTCCGATGTTCACCAGTGAGCGTCCTGGCAAGGTATTTGAATTTTGAGAGGAGAAAAAATCAATTATGAACCTAGGTTTTCTAGCTAAATTATTGCCACCACCTGAGAATAAATTTTACCAACATTTTGAAGATGGGGCTGAGGTCTGTGAACTGTCTTCCCAGCTGTTTTACCAGATCGTCCATTCCGATCTGACAGAACGGGAAGAGTATCTTATCCATGCCAAGACCTATAAGAGAAGAGCGGTGGTGGCAATGGAAGGGAGTCTCGCCTTGCTCAACGCCTCCTTCGTCACGCCTATCGACAGGGAAGATATTCAGCTGATCTCCACGTATCTCTACAAGAGTACCAAGGTGATCCTGAAGGCCTGTGTTAATCTGCGCATTTACAAAATTGATTCCTACAACGATATCGTCAAAAAGCAGGCTGAAATTTTGCTCAAAGCGACAGAAGAGCTGCGGACCATCATCTCTATGTTGAAGAACAGCGCGCCCTTAAAAGATATCACGGCATGTAACTACCGGATCAAGGATATTGAAAACCGTGGCGACGAGATATTGTTTACCGCCACGGAAGAGCTTTTTTCTGGAAAACATGACGCCTTGTATGTGCTTAAGTTGAGGGATATTTACAAGGGTATTGAAAATGCCCTGGATATGTGTTCAGTCATCTCAGACTTGATTATCAATATAGCCCTTAAGCATAGTTGAGAGTTCCCACTGTTATTCCGAAGGCGGAACTATGTGTATTACGCTCATGATTGCATCACGGAAAAGAGGAAGAGAATAAATGGTTCTGACCCTGCTCATCGTTGTTATCATCACTGCCCTTGTCTTCGAATATATCAACGGGTTTCATGACTCTGCCAACGCCATCGCCACGGTGGTTTCAACCAAGGTTCTGTCGGCCCGTACAGCCGTTATCTATGCCGGAGTGCTTAACATGGTTGGCGCCTTTTTTGGCACCCATGTTGCAACAACTGTAGGCAAAGGGATTATCACAACTGAAAGCGTAACCCAGGGCGTTATCCTCTGCGCCCTGCTGTCGGCCATCATTTGGAATCTGATCACCTGGTATTACGGCATTCCCTCGAGTTCTTCCCATGCCTTGATCGGAGGTTTGATCGGGGCAGGTATCTCAAAGGCTGGTTTTGATGTTGTCCAGGTCAAAGGCGTTACTCAAAAGGTGATCCTGCCGATGATAACCTCCCCGTTCTTAGGTTTTATTATTGGTTTTTTGTGCATGATTTTGATTTTATGGTTATTTGCTAAGGCAAACCCCAGTTCGGCCAATAGTTTTTTCAAAAAACTGCAACTGGTGTCTTCAGGGATCATGGCCTTGAGCCATGGCACTAATGATGCCCAGAAAACCATGGGGATCATCACTCTGTCCTTGGTAAGCTTCCATGCCCTGCCTACCTTTGAAGTGCCGTTCTGGGTTATCTTTGGTTGCGCTGTGACCATGGGTCTTGGTACCATGGGGGGCGGGTTGCGGATTATCCGCACTATGGGCACAAAAATGATCAAACTTAAACCAGTACATGGGTTCGCTGCCGAGACCTCTGCCGCCATGGTCATCCTCAGTGCTTCTCATTTCGGTATCCCGGTCAGCACCACCCATGTCATTTCCACCTCGATCATGGGTGTCGGTAGCACTAGAGGCATTCATGCCTTGAAGTGGGGGGTTGTCGGCAACATCATAACAGCATGGGTCCTCACGATTCCTGTGTGCATGGCGCTGGCCTGGGTTCTCTTTCGTATCCTGCCTGTTTGACGACCACATATTTTGTAGGGCATGATTGCTCTGGCGACGGAAGAGCAAGGTTGTTATGTCGGCAAGTTCCCGCGTGAGCAGCAGCGAGAACACTCTCCATTGTTTACCCCAGGTTCTATAGCTGATTAAGACCTGGATGGTTTTGATTTGCTGTCAACGTTCGTCTAATATAATATTTTGCAGGCGGCTGTCAGGCATCCGTAGACGAAGTTGCGGTTCGGATGCTTGCGAGGCCGTGAAGAGAGAATTTTCCGCTGGTGCGTGTAAAGAGATCTCGACCGATGAAAGTACAGCAGGCAACACCAAGAAGTTCCCTTAGCAGCCGTGTTTTCTCCGGTTCTCGCGCTTTGAACTTCAGGCTTTCGATTATCGCAGTCCTGACCGTATTGGTGGTCATGGTCATCGTCCTGGCGAGCGATCAGGTCACCCTCTTGCTGCATCGGAAGCATCAACAACCCATCACCGATAATCTGGCGGTGGAGATCAATACCTTCATTGTCGACTATTATGCTCATTCCGTTAAAGATTTGGCGGGGGTGAGTGAACTCGTCGATGTCTGCACCAAGAGCAATTCTGTCGATAATCCCGCTCTACTCAGAGTATTGAATACCGCCCAGAGTGTGTTAGATGTTTCCCTTGTGTATGTCATGGATGCCGGCGGCACTGTTATTGGCTGTTCGATCTCTGCAGATGAACAAAGTCTAACCGGCAACACATACCCGTTTCGTCCCTATTTCACCCATGCTATAGCCGGCAAGCCCTATCTCTTTCCTGCAGTCGGTGTGACCACAAAAAATAAAGGTTTCTATTTCAGTGCCCCAATCTACGCTGCTGATAATGGAAAACCGGTGGGCGTGGTGGTGATAAAATCCCGCAGCAAGTCGATTGACACCTTATTTTCTGCCTTCCGCGGCAAGCTCGATGCTTTACTGATCTCTCCCGATGGTGTTGTTTTTGCCTCAACACGTGAGGGCTGGAACTTCCGGACCGCCTGGCCGCTTTCTGCTGAACGGTTACTGGAGCTTAAGGCAAGCAGGCAGTTCAGCGATAACGATTTGCAACCATTGCCTTTTTCGTTGCAAGACAGCCTGGTACATATTGACGGTATCCGGGCAGCTGTCGACATGGAACCCTTGAGGGTGGATGGATGGCAGATAGTAACCCTGGAACAGATCCCGTTTCCTTGGGCGGAAGTGCTTCTGTTCTGCTGCGTTGCTGTTGCCCTTGGTATCCTTTCTGGCGTGGTGGTTCGCCACAGGTTTAAGGAAATTCATCTTGCCGGGCAGGTACTGGCAGGGCAGGAGGCAAGCGAGCGGTCCGAAGCTGCGCATTTCACTTCGGTCCGTGAATTGGAAACCATCTTCAGCGCCAGCTTGGTGGGTATCATTCTGGTTCGAGACGGTCGAATCGTCAATGCCAACAAGCGGATGGCCGAGATGTTCGGGTACCGTCTTGAGGAAATCCTGGAGGAGGATATCCGGCAGTTCTTCACCGGCCGACGCGCGTTCCGCAGGTTTGTCCGGAGGCATTTGCACCTATTGCTCGAAAGCGATGTCGAACAGGTGGAGTACCAACTGAAAAAGAAAGACGGTTCGGTCTTTCCCTGCACCCTCAGCGGCAAGGCGATTAGTGCTTCGCATCTTGCCCAGGGAACAGTGTGGGTCATAGAGGATATCTCAAAAAGAAAAGCTGTGGAAAAAGAGCTGGAACAGGCCAGAGAAGCAGCGGAGGCGGCCAATGTTGCCAAGAGTGAATTTCTTGCCAACATGAGCCACGAGATTCGCACCCCAATGAACGGAATCATCGGCCTGTCCAATGTTATGCTCCAGGAAGACATGACGGCCAGCCAGCGAGAGCATCTTGAACTGATCCAGCGCTCGTCGATCCGGCTGATGACCATCATCAATGACATTCTTGATTTTTCCAAACTCGAAGCGGGGCGTTTTGAGATTGAGCAGCGGCCCTTCTTGTTGAGGGAGGCGATGAAGGATGTCATCCGGCCAATGGAGCCGACTGCGAACAGGAAAGAACTGCAGCTTAAGCTGATGGTCGATCCGGCTGTGCCTGACACCATGGTGGGCGATCAGGCCAAACTCATGCAGGTGCTCACTAATCTGGTCGACAATAGCCTTAAATTTACGCGCAAGGGCCAGGTCACGATTCAAGTCAGTTTGAAAAAATCCGATCAGGCGACCGGGAGCAAGCTGTTGTTTGAAGTTGCCGATACAGGCATTGGAATTATACCGGCCTATCATGGCAGGGTTTTTGAATCGTTTTCTCAGGCAGACTCCTCGCATTCGCGTAAGTTCGGCGGTACCGGGCTAGGTCTGTCGATCTCCAAAGGCTTGGTGCAACTCATGGGGGGCGAGATTTGGTTTGACAGTGAACCTGACATGGGAACTCGTTTTTATTTTACCCTTCCCTTTGCGGCACCGGAGAACGCTTTCTCGCAAGCAACGGACCCGCGACGCCCGCTACGCCAAAATCAAGATGCCGTATCCCCGGGCCAGGTCAGAAGGATTCTGGTAGCCGAAGATGAATACATCAATAAGGTTCTGATGTGCACTTTGCTTAAGCAGGCAGGATACCACGTCACAGTAGTGAGGAATGGCCGTGAAGCTGTGGATGCCTGGAGGGGAGGCGTGTTTGATTGTATCCTGATGGACATACAGATGCCGGTAATGGACGGTTATGATGCCGTAGCCCGCATTCGAGAAGCGGAAAGGGAAGGTGAACATGTTCCGGTGATTGCCATGACCGCCCATGCTATGAGTGGTGATCGGCTCAAATGTCTGGCTGCCGGCATGGACGATTATATCTCCAAGCCTATTGACGGCACAACGGTGCTGCATCTGTTGCAGCACTATATAAACTCCAGCAATCCGGATGCCGATACCGACGATGGTCCACAGGTAGGGTCATCATGAAAAAGCTGTCACTTTTTTTATTGTTTTTGATCGGTATTGGCCTGTTCGGTTATATGTTGACCGTCAACCTCAAGCCAGCTTTGGAATTCAACGATTTCCTGCCAGCCGATACCATTGCCTTGTTGGAATGCGAGAATCTCAATCGCACCTGGGCTGGATGGCGACAGAGCGACCTCGGTAAAAGGATTAATAAATCAGATTTTCCGCGATTTCTCGAACAGCTTGGCTTGCCTGCCGACCGGATATCCGAATTCAAAACATTAACCGCTGGCCTTGATCGTTTAACCAACGCCTCTTTTTTTGCCACTATTTTTACTAAAAGAACTGTGGTGGCGCTGTTGACTGAAGTGCATGGGCAACCCTTCGACGAAGAATCCTTGCTGAGACATCTGGTGTTGATCGCTCCGTTGAGCCCCAATTTTTCTCCGCAACAACTCCAGTTAGAGCGATACTTTGGCCCTCTTCGATCCACCGGAACTACGGTTTATCAAGGGGTGTCTCTGGTTACCCTCTTCTTTCAGTCGGGACGGACATTGAGCTTCTGCCAGTATCGCAGGGCTTTAATCTGCGCCTTGGATCCTCAATCCGTGCAGCGCTGTATCGATCAGTCATTGAATAGGATGGTTCAGGCGCATTCAGGTTTGCAATTGAATCCGGGATATCAGGGGCTGAAAAAACGCGTCGGCATTCGGAGTGATTTATTCCTGTACGCAGATCTGGCGGCGCTAATGAGCCAGTTGCCGACGGTGCTCATTGCGGAGGTAAAGGAGATGGGGTTGCTGCCGCATCATTTTGCCATCTATCATCAGGCTGAAGCTGAACATGACCGTCTGTCGATCATCACCCAGTTCCGTCAGGAGGGCTTGAAGGCATTCACCGACCGATACCAGTTGGTTGCCCCGGTCGAAAATTCTGTACGCCAGCGGATATCTTCGGAAACGCAGTTTTCTCTCTGGACGAACTGGTTCAATCTGAAAACATTGTGGCATCTCGCTCTGCAGGTGGATGGCCATGAAACCACGGATTTGATGACGATTATTGCTGAGAGCATTTTCGAAGAAACCGGGCAGACAATCGATGAATTTTTTGATGTATTCGGTAACAGATTCGGGGTATTTATCAATGAACAGCGAGATTCACCCCTGTCGTCGAATCGTTCTGTAGCTGGCCTTTATGTAGAGGTTCACGATCAGCAGAAGATCGACGGCATGCTGAAGCAATTGCTTGCGGGTCTGCAGATGGTAAAGGTCATAACTGGTGGGACGGAAATAGTCTCGGTGATCATGGCCGGAGGTCTGTTAACCCCTGCCTACGCCTTTATAGACAACTATCTGATTCTTGCTGACAGCGTGGGGCTGATTGAACAAGTGCAGCGACAAGGAGGGGTCAAGCCGACGGTCGGAGATAAGGTCCTGGTGCCTGTAAGTGATAAAATCGATAATTTCATTCTGTTTGTTAGAACCAAGAGTGTCGCGGAACGTTTGATTCCCTTATTGACCGTATTGACGAAAGAAACAGCTGATTCGGTAAAGATTCTATCGTCCAGAAACAGGTTGTTGATTGAAAAGGCACTGATCCCCCTGCTGATGAGTCTGCAGAGTATGGAAACCAGTAGTCTCCGGGGATATGCAGCAGTTGATGAAATGATGCTGGAAGTCGATTTTTCCTCTACCGGCAACGGTTTTCGTATTTTCTAACTATAATTTTAACGAAGCAGGAGTAGGCTTTGCATGCCTTTTCTGCCATCGGTGAACGTATCATGGAAAAATTGGTCGCTGAACTCAAGAGCCTCATCCCTTTTAAGGAAACCACGGTGGTCGGCGACATTGTGATCATTGTCGCTAAAAAACCAGAGATGCTTGTCTATGCCAGGGTGGGAGATATTGTTCGTGATGAAAGCCGGAAGGAGGAGTGGTGGCAGGTGACCCTGCATCTGCTCTCTATCCCTTTGCAGGAAGTAGTTTGGACCTTGCGCACACCCCAATTTACCGGCCAGGAGATATTTACCATGGGTGGCGAGGGCCGTTTTATCAAGGCGGTACGCTTTGCGGAAACATCGCCGCAACCTTTACCCTCGGCACGAGAAAATCAGGGTAAAGCAAGAGAAAGGAAAACGGCCCTGCGGGTCATCAAATGAACGAGTTACAGATCATTGAATATATTGCTGGACAAGCTGGTCCGGCGGACACGCAACTGATTAAGGGGATCGGCGACGATTGCGCCGTGATCAGGAAAGACGGCACCCGTGTCTGGTTGCTGACTATGGATACCCTGATCGAGTCGGTTCATTTTAACAGCAGCTTCCATCCTCCCGAAAAACTTGGCCGTAAGGCTGTTTCTGTCAATGTCAGCGATGTCGGGGCAATGGGCGGAAAACCAGTCTTTGTGCTCCTTTCGGCGGGCCTGCCCCATGGTTTTGATGAGACCTGGTTCCGGGCTTTCACTCAGGGGCTGACCGATGCCTGCCGTGAATACGGCTGTTGCCTCATCGGTGGCGACACCGTTGCCAGCCCCGGCGGCCTCACCTTCACCCTGACGGTCATCGGCGAGGCGGAGGCGGATCAGGTCGTGTATCGCAGTGGCGCCCGACCAGGTGATACTGTTTGGGTCAGTGGGGAACTGGGATTGGCTGCCGCCGGTCTGGAACTGCTGAGCGCCCACCTGGAGCCTGACAACAGGGCTTTTGACCCCTTCCGGGAAAAGCATCTGAATCCCCAGGCCAGGGTCACCCTCGGCAGGCAATTGGCAGCAAGCGGCCTGGTGCATGCCATGATGGACCTGTCCGATGGTCTGGCCACGGATCTGGCTCATCTCTGCAAACAATCCGGGGTGGGCGCACGTCTGCATGCCCAGGATTTGCCGGGTGTAACAATGCTCGCTGTTGCCGCCGGACTCACCGGTTCTGATCCCCTGCGCTGGGCGATAAGCGGTGGCGAGGATTACGAGTTGTTATTCACCGCAGATCCCGGAGCCCGTGATCATCTTGTCAGGATTGCCGAACAATGCGGGCAGTCGATTTCTTCTGTGGGAACCATTGGAACAGACCCTGGAGTAACCCTGATCCAAAATCGTATGGACGGCACCAGCTCGGAGATGGCAGTCGCCTATCAGGGTTTTGATCATTTCCGCAAACAAACAGTTGGATAGAATGCTGGTCGGCGCCCTCTTCAAGCACTGGTCCCTCCGATTATTTGCCCCTGATCGGATGTTGCGCCTGACCTACGAAACTTTTAAGACGCTGCTCAGCTTTGATATCAGAAGTCATGAGCTGATGGCGGAATTTGCAGCGCTCTATTACGAGGGCAGGCAGGAGGATCTCGCCCGAACTCGTGCCCGTTACCGGCAGCTTGCCGAGGCCGTCGCCGGCATGGTCCTCGCTCTTGAGCAGATGCATCCGGGGCAGGCCGCCTCCCTGCACGATTATTTCAATAAATACGATTTTTATATCCGGCTGCTCCTGGCTCCACCCGAGCAGTTTTTTATTCCGCCCTTTGTCGTTTGTCACGATACCCCTGCCGATACCGCACTGGTCGGGTACAAAAGTGCTCATCTGTTGCAACTGAGTACTGCATCAAAGGCACTTGTTCCGCCCGGATTTACGATTACCACCACTACCTTCGCCCTTCTTGTCGAGCATAATGGTTTGCGTCCGGCAATTGACCTCCTGCTGGCCAACATCGATCCAGAATCAAGCTCCTGCCTGGAGGAGACTTCGCAGGCGTTGATGACCCTGGTGAGGCGGATGGATATTCCCCATTCGGTCTCTCAAATCATCACAGCCGAATATGACAGGCTTGCCAGCCTGTATTCAGAGGGTTCGCCACGAGTAGCGGTTCGTTCCTCGGCAGTGCACGAGGATGGGAATCACAGTTTTGCCGGTCAGTATCATTCGGTTCTTGGCGTTGGCCGGGATGAATTGATGGCAGCCTATCTTGAGGTTATTGCCTCCAAATATTCGCCCGAGGCCTTGTTGTACCGGATTAACACCGGGCTCTGCGATGAAGAGGCGGCGATGGCCGTCCTGGTTCTGGTCATGGTCGATTCCGTCGCCAGCGGAGTGGTTTACACCCGCGACCCTTCTGTTACTGGTGGCGAAGCACCCCTGCTGGTGCAGAGCATTCATGGGCTTGGCCTGCCGTTGGTAGGTGGCGAGATAATACCGGATCTCTATATATTTCCTCCTCAGAGCGCAACGCCCTCGCAGAGCATTGCCGGTTGCCAGCACCAACGGCTGGTCTTGCTTGAGGGGCGTTTGCATGAGGAACCGCTTGTCGCGAGCGACAGAATTTCCCTGTCGCTCAGCCGTGAACAGGCCGTTTTGCTGGCAGCGACATCCAGGGAACTCGAGACTTTTTTCGGTAGCCCGCAGGATATCGAATGGGCCTTAGGTTGCAACCAGGATCTGTATATCCTCCAGTCTCGTCCCCTACATATTGAAGCAGCCCCGCAAAGTCCGGCTCCAACGACGGCGCCCACTGATGCTATACCGCTGTTGGTTGGAGCGAAACGGGCAGCTGGTGGGATTGCTTGTGGCATCGTGCATTATCTTGATCCAATGGATACCGCACCAATACCGCATGGTGTTGTGCTGGTGACTCGCCACATTCCCCCATCTTTGGTCCGCTATATAGGCAAACTGGAGGCTGTGGTCTGTGAACTGGGGGCCGTCACCGGCCATTTTGCCACAGTTTGCCGTGAGTTCGGGGTTGTCCTTCTGGTTGGTGCTACCGAGGCCGCTGCCCAGTTACCTGCAGGAACAGAGGTAACGGTGGATGGCTATAACGGGACCGTATATGCCGGCAAGGTGGCCAGTCTGCTTGAGCGTAAAGGCGGTGACCGAATTGCGGCCAATTCCGATTTTTCGAAAAGATTACGAGCCTTGCTTGATTATATAACCCCCTTGTACCTGGTTGATCCCAACGCTTCAACCTTCCAGCCCCAGTCCACCCGATCTCTTCACGATATCATTCGCTATGCTCATGAAAAGGCGGTTCAGGCTATGTTCGGCTTGAGCGATATCGCTTCCGGCACCTCTTCGCATTGTCAGAAACTGGAGACTGATCTGCCGATTGACATCTATCTGTTGGATGTGGGTGGAGCCTATGCCAGTAACTATGAAGGCGGCGAGACCATTGCTTTGAACCAGCTTAAATCATCTCCTTTTGTGGCGATTTGGCAGGGGCTTAGCTATCCGGACATCGATTGGGAAACGCATCCCCATTTTGATTGGAAAGGTTTTGGCGATATGGCACTTTCGGGCGGTATTGCCAGCAGTGGTTCCAAAGACTTCGCCTCCTATGCGGTCGTCAGCCGGGATTATCTCAATCTCAACATACGTTTTGGCTACCATTTCACCTTGATTGACTGCGTTTGCGGCGATGAACCCAGGGCTAATTACTGTCAGGTACGCTTTGCGGGCGGTGGTGGTGATTATCAGGGCCGATCGCTGCGAGTCACGTTGATCAGCCGAATCCTCCGAAGTCTGGGTTTTGAGGTCAACATCCGGGGAGACCTGCTCGATGCTCGGCTCACCGGTTATCCTGAAAGTGAACTTTGCTCGCGGCTTTCTGGTCTCGGGCGACTGCTAGGCATGACCAAATTGCTGGATATGGTGCTGCAGGAGCAGGATATTGACTGGTATGCGGAGCAATTTTCACAGGGGACTGGCAGGTTTGCAAGGCGCTCCGATAGCTCTGTCAACACGGCGGGTTGATTGTACATGTATGCATTGAACTGGATAACAGATCACCTCGCTACCGGCCATGCGCCCATGTCCTATGAAGAGTTGGATGCGATTAAGGAGCAGGGGATTACTGCTATCGTCAACCTTTGTGGTGAATTTTGCGATCTGCATCAGGTTGAGGAAAGTTCGGGTTTTGAGGTTTACTATCTTCCGGTAGTTGACGAGTGCGCCCCTGACCTTACAGCTATGGAAAAAGCGTTGGATTGGTTGGATGAGGCGCTGTATCTCAACAAAAAGGTGCTGGTTCATTGCCGTCTTGGCCATGGTCGAACCGGTACCTTTATTGCTGCCTATCTGTTGCGCCGGGGTTTTGAATTCAAATTGGCTGAAAAAACCATGAAGGGCAAGAATGCCAATCCGGCCACCTACGAGCAGCGCAGTTTTCTCAAAAAATATGGCAAACAGGTGGGGCCATTGCGTACGGCGACCCCCAGTATCGACAACCGTCCGACTATGGATATTGCCCCGCAACTCCGTGCCTACGACGAGCTGCTTGCCCGATTTGATCGTCAGTTTCGTATAGATGAGCAAGTAGACCGCTGCGGTCGTGCCAATAATGTCGGTTGTCGACAGCCTTTTGACCTCTTGCTCATTGAATGTATCCATCTGAGCCAGGCTATCAATAAAACTCTGAATCAGGAACAACGACAGAAGGTGATTGAGCGGGCCTTTATCCTGGCGAATCAGTTGAAAACGTTGCACCACCAGCATCCCGGGGTAGCGATCAACGCGATTGCGGCAATTGCCCAAGAATCGCTTGCTTGTCCGTTGCTGGAGTTGGGAGAATGTCTGGTGTTGGCGGATCGTCCGCCGCGTTGCCGGTACTGGGGCGTCGTTAGCACCGACGACCATAATCAGGAGGTTTTACAGGCCATTGCTGAGCTTTCGCAGCAGACGTTTCTGGCACTGACCGGCAGAATACCTCCTGGGGAACACCTCAAGTTTTCTTCGGCAGACACTATATCTGGGAAATTTGTTCAGCTCTATTTTCAGGCGATGACTGGGGAAAACGGGTAGGATGGCGGCATGAGAGATGCAAACCTTGACAAGGTAATGATCGTTGACGATGAGCGCGATATGCTTAATATGCTGGCCAAGGTGCTAGTCAAAAAATGCGGTTGCACCGTGGTTACATCGGCCTCTGCAGAGGAGGCTCTGGAGTGGATGCATACCGATCCACCTGATGTCGTGCTTACCGATATAAAAATGCCGGGCATGGATGGGCTCGAGTTTTCTCGGAAGATATCCGCTATCGACACGGCAATCACCGTAATCCTCATGACAGGTTATGGTACCATTGAAATGGCGGTGCAGGCTCTGAAAGACGGTGCTTATGATTTTATCGAAAAACCTTTTGACAACGAGCGCATCATCCACACCGTCAGTCGAGCGATCGAACGCACCCGGTTGCTGCGTGAGAATGTACAACTCCTTCACCGGCTAAGTAATAACGAGCATCTGCATGGTTTTATAGGTCGCTCACGACGTTTGCTGCAAACGGTTGAGTTGCTTGGACGTATCGCCCGCAGCAATGTCACCGTCCTCATCCGGGGCGAATCGGGTACTGGCAAGGAAGTGGCGGCCAAAGCCTTGCATGCCCTGTCTGATCGCGCCGATCGTCCCATGATCACCGTCAACTGCCCGGCTTTGCCTGAGCACATCTTGGAGAGTGAGTTGTTCGGCTACCGGAAAGGGGCTTTCACCGGGGCGGATCGGGATAAGATCGGCCTGTTCGTCGAGGCTGAGGGTTCCACTATTTTTCTCGATGAAATCGCCGATATTCCGGTGAGCGTCCAGACCAAACTGCTGCGGGTGCTTCAGGAAAAAGAGGTGCAGCCTCTGGGGCAGAACAGGACCTTTAGCGTCAATGTCCGGGTGGTGGCTTCTACCAATCAAAACCTTGAAGAGAAGATCAGGCGAGGTGAGTTTCGCGAGGATTTGTTTTATCGGCTCAATGTAATGACGGTCATTATGCCTGATCTGGCGTCGATGGTTGCTGATATCCCTTTACTCGCCCAGCATTTTCTTGAATATTATTGCAGAGAGCATGGACGCGAGAATTTGGAATTCACCACTGAGGCCTTGCAATATCTGATGCAGAGGCAATGGCAAGGGAATGTCCGTGAACTACAGAACGTCATCAACCGAGCCGTGCTACTCTGTCGTGAGAGCTCAATAACAACCAATGATCTGCGGGACGATCAAAGTGTTTCTGATTTTCAAGAAAAAACACAAAATCATGAACATAAATGTTCATTTTCGTGTGGGCAACAGTCCTACAGAGAGGCGAAGAATGCGCTGCTCCACCAATTCAATGCCTCTTATCTCGCCGATGCATTAAATACTGCGAATGGCAATGTGACAGTGGCTGCCCGCTCCTGCGGTATGGAGCGGCAAGCCTTTCAACGCCTTCTGCGGCGTTACCATATCGAATCAAGGAGTTTTCGCTGATGCCCAATACACCGGCTGACTATTCCCTGGCCCGCAATAAATCTTATTGCAATTTCTGTCCCGGATATTGCTGCTACCGGCTTCCAGGAGCAACTCTGTTCATCAAGGCTGAAGATATTAATCGCCTGGCTCGGCACTTTGGCATCAGTGATGGTGAGGTAAGAAAACGGTTCCTAGAAGATAGAAACACCTTCAAAACCAGGGAGGATGGATCCTGTATCCTGCTCGCCAATGATCGGATATGCAAGCGTTGTACGATTCATGAGGCCAGGCCCAAGCAGTGCAGCGATTTTCCCTACGATAACCCCTGTCCGTACCTGGAAAATCCTGGTCTTATGGATATTATCCAACCTCGGATTGAGCAGAGCCTTGCGGAAGCGGATGGTAAGTGTGAATAGTGGCCTAGGCCAGCAATCTTGAACCTGAAAATGATTTCTTGCCAAAGGCTTTCTTGTTAACCCGTCATATCCATTATCAAGCTCTTATTTTTTTGCATCCATGTTATATTGTAAAAAGGTTTAATTTCGTATTGAAAGGATTTCGTTACCGAAAAACAGAAGAACTTCAGGGCGTCAGTTTGGTTGTAAATGAATAAAAGCATTGTATCATTACTGTTGCTGGTTGCGACCATTTTTTTAGGTGCGACCGGGTATCGTTTCATTGAACAATATCCACCGATTGATGCTTTTTACATGGCGGTGATTACGATCACCACCGTTGGTTTTGGCGAGATCCACCCCCTGTCTCCGGTGGGGCGATTGTTTACCATCGGTCTCATCATGGTTGGTTTTGTGGTGCTTGGTTTTTTTGGCAGCTCATTAGTTGAACTTTTACTTGAGAGAGTCTGGAGCGGAAATTTCAGAGGGAAGAAAATGAAGAAACAGATAGCTCGGCTGAAAAATCATCATATTATCTGCGGATATGGCAGGGTAGGGAAAGTGGCAGCACAGCACCTTGCCGAAGCGGGAGCCAGCTTTGTAATTATCGATTCCTCGCCAACCATCTATGACCAGTTGCAGGAGCTAGGTTACCCATGCATTGAGGGCGATGCCACTCGAGAGTCGGTGCTCATGGAAGCCCGCATTAAGGAAGCAAACGGCCTGTTGGCACTCGTGCAATCGGATCCTCATAATCTGTTTATCGTCTTGAGTGCCAGAGAACTCAATCCGACTTTGCATATCATCGCCCGTTCTGAGGATAAATATACTGAAAAGAAAATATTAAAAGCAGGTGCTGACGCGATTATCTCGCCCTATGAATCCGCTGGTCGCCAGATAGCAGACAATTTGCTGGCTGCAACAGACAAAAACGCGAAACTCTCGGTAGCTGATCAAGCTACTATACAGCCCGAATGGATTGTCGTTCAAGAAGGCTCGGGGATGATCAATGAATCAATAGGTAATGTTGCCTTTGCCATGCGTCATGATATTATCGGATTACGACGCGGTGATATTGATACATTGCAACCCCCTGCGGAGAACGTCATATTGAAGGGAGACCAGTTGCTGGTGATCTCAGAAAGGAGTGAAACGGTTCTGTCGGAATACCTGGAAGTTGTCATTCCTAGAAAAATTGTTATTGTTGATGATAATCCGGTGATTGTTCGTCTCTATGCCAGATTGTTTCAAAAAGCTGGTTTTCATCCATTGACTGCGGAGAGTGGCGATAAAGGCCTTGCGCTTATTTTGCGGGAACAACCTGCGGCTGCGGTGGTCGATTTTATGCTTCCTGGATTATCAGGACTGGAGGTCTGCCGAAAAGTTAGGCAGGAACATGGGAGTGAATCCATCAAACTCATTGTTTTCACAGCCGATGATGATCAGCAGTTACGCACCAGTTGTCTGGAAGCCGGGGCAGATGATGTTATTGTCAAAAGCTCTGAATCTTCGGAAATTATAAGTGTTGTTACCAAACTTCTCCATTTGTAAGCCGATTATAGATATTATGGCATCGCTTTGTTGGAGGTCCGTAGCAAACAAATTTCTTGTCAATCGCAAGCGATGGGTGGTGTTACTGTTTCAATAAACAAGAATTACCTCTTGCCATTCTCAGCAAGGGGTGTGATACTAGTATAAAAATTTGTATTTTTATTTGGGGTGCTAAGAGATGGGAACTGGAAGTACTACTGTGCTCAGTCCTGATAACCGTAGGTATACACGAGTGATTTTCACCCGTCGTGCCAAAATTTTTTTTAAAGGAACAATTATAGGACAATACCCAGCAAGAAATCTGAGTCAGGGTGGATTATTTCTTGAAGGTGATATCAACATACCTCTTGGTGAGGAATTTGGTCTTGAATTATATGAAACTGGGCGTCATTCAAGCCTGATTTTGAACTTTTCCGGGAAGATTGTGCGACACGAAAAAGATGGTGCTGGGGTGGAATTCACCTGTATGAAGGAAGACAGTTTTATGTTTTTACAGACCATGGTCCTCTATTCTTGTGACGATCCTGTTGGAGTTGCCGAGCGTTTTCTTGAGGGTTTCGTTCCTGATAATGTAATAAACTGCTGATATTTTTTTGAAATAATAAAGAAGTTCTTGCTTTGTTACCTGGCAAGAACTTCTTTTGTATGTAAATGAACCCTTGCCAGTCTCCCCGTATCATTGTCATTTTATTAATCGACACATTGCATGAATCAAATTGAGAAAGAAACATTTTCACTGCTCCGGATTATTGGCGCAATTGGTGAGCAAACGCTCTATGTCTTAACCGATCTTGGCAGGATGGGATTTTTTTTGTTTTTTGCCCTTATGGGTCTGTTGAAATCCCCCTTTCGTTTCCGAGAGGTGATGAGGCAGTTGTATTTTATAGGTGCTGGTTCTCTCACTGTTATTTTTTTTACCGCACTCTCATCGGGAATGGTGCTTGGGTTGCAAGGCTATTATTCGCTCCATAAATTTGGAGCTGATGGGATGCTGGGGTCTGCAGTTTCTCTCACCCTAATCATGGAACTGGGACCCGTACTGACCGCCTTAATGGTCTCAGGACGAGCTGGTTCGGCGATGTGTGCTGAAATAGGCATTATGCGAATTTCCGAACAGATTGATGCTTTAGAGTGCATGGCTATCGATCCTTTCCGCTACCTCATTTCTCCCAAATTTTTAGCAATGTTGATATCCGTGCCCCTGTTGACAGCCATATTCGATATTGTCGGTATTATGGGTGGGTATCTGGCTGGCGTTAAGTTGATGGGCGTCAATGGCGGTGCTTTCTTTGCAGGGATGCAACAGAGCGTCACCAATCACGATATTATTTTGGGTGTGATTAAATCCTATATTTTCGCTTTACTGATCGTCTGGATCAGTACTGGACGGGGTTATTTTGTGCAAAAAATACGAGGAACCGGTTTCGGAGCCGAAAGCGTCAGCAAAGTGACGACTCAGGCTGTGGTAATGTCCTCGATATCAGTGCTAATTTTTGATTATCTGCTAACTGCGGTGCTGTTATGACCTTGAATAATACGGCATCACTGGAACCGGCTATCCGTTTTGTCGATGTCTGTAAGACGTTTGGTGAGAAGTCTACCTTAAACATCGTGCTTGACAGGGTCAGTTTTACAGTACCTAAGGGGCAAACAACAGTAATCGCGGGTGGCAGTGGGCAAGGAAAGAGCGTTATCCTGAAACTGATTCTCGGTCTTCTTCGGCCGGATTCAGGTCAAGTACTTGTTGGTGAAAGCGATGTCTCGGTCATGGGGTATAAAGCCCTGCAGGAGTTGAGATTGCAGTTTGGTGTTCTCTTTCAGGGATCAGCCTTGTTTGACTCGTTGACGGTGTTTGATAATATTGCTCTTCCTTTACGGGAAAGGACGAAATTGTCAAATGAAGAGATCCATAACCGGGTGTCCGTTACCCTGGAACAGCTTGAGTTAACGGGTCATGAAACAAAGTTTCCTGCTCAACTCAGCGGTGGCATGAAAAAAAGGGTAGGACTCGCTCGCGCGCTTCAGTTGGAGCCGGAAATAGTTCTTTTTGACGAGCCCACTACAGGATTGGACCCGGTCATGAGTAAGGAAATCTATGAGTTGTTTTTGGTTACCCAACAACGTATTGGCTACACAGCAGTGATTGTCAGTCACGATATTCCACAGATTTTCACCCTCGCTGATCAGATAATTTTGTTAAATAAAGGCGAGTTGGATGTATTTACCGATACGGACCAGATACCCCACTCAGACAAGCCATTTATTCGTGAGTTTGCCCGGATGGTAATGGGCCAGCAGGTATCGTAAGGAACAGGAGGAGGGTGTTTTATGGGAAATTCTCGAATTGAGATAGTTGTCGGTTTTTTTCTGGTGATCGGTTTTATTGCTTTTGGCGGGCTCGCATTGCAGCTTGGTGAGGTTTCATGGTTGGCAGGATCAAAAACCTACATTCTGACCGCTGAGTTTAATAATATCTCCGGCGTCAAATCGGGGGCCGATGTGCAAATTTCCGGAGTGACGGTGGGAAAGGTTCGGCAACTTACCCTCAATAAGCAGCGCCAGGCCGTGGTTGGGATGCAGATCGATCGTGGGGTCAAGATACCTGTAGATTCAGTGGCTTCGGTTAAGTCGCAAGGAATTATTGGTGATAAGTATATCCAGATTACCTTGGGAGGGGATGAAGCCGCTTATAAACCGGGAGAAACCATTGTCGACACAGAATCGGCTGTTGACCTGGAATCTCTCATTTCCAAATTCGCCTTTGGTCAGGTGAGCAAATAGGACCGGTGTAATCGTAATGAATCTGAAACATTTTCACCCGTTGTCTCCATGGGTGGTTGTATCTTTGGCATTTGCTGTACTTGTTTTTTCAGATGTCGCCTGGGCGGAAGATTTTCTCAATGATGAAAGCTACGCAGAGAAAACGGCCATAGTAGAGGTGTTCGATCCCATTGAACCCTTTAACCGGGCGGTGTTCAGCGTTAATGATAAAATGTTCATATGGGTGCTCAATCCTGTTGCAACCGGCTATAGTAAAGTGCTCCCCGTCGATGTCAGGGGTTGTATTGGTAACTTTTTTTACAACCTTGGAGAGCCGGTGCGTAGTGTTAATTGCCTCCTCCAAGGAAGATTTCGAGATTCCGGCTCAACTATCTCCCGGTTTTTCATCAACACGAGCGCTGGAGTATTCGGTCTGGCGGATCCGGCCTCTCAGGAATTTAAAATGCCTCGGGTGAAAGCCACGTTTGGCCAAACTTTTTCGGTATGGGGTATTGGTGATGGATTTTATATAGTGGTCCCTTTGTTGGGACCGTCCACCTTGCGTGATTTTTCAGGAGATGTGGCCGAGTCGTTTTTGTCGGCATCCTATCACCCTTGGAACAATGACATTGTGACTTCCACCACTGTTATTAGTACTCAGTATATCAATTACATCTCGCTCCATCTTGGAATGTATGAAGACCTCAAGTCGATGAGTTTCGACCCCTATGTGGCCTTCCGGAACGCATATTTTCAGTCGAGGGACAAGATGAGCGATCATGTGATCCTTTCGAGTCCAACACTTAGCAGACCAACGTTTAATATTAATAAGTAAATGATATTTTTATATGATAAATGGTGTCTTATGCAGCAAGAAAAAATAACAACAACATTATTTTTTTTCCTTTGTTTCATTGTGTTGGCTGTACCTTTTTCGCAAAATACCGCTTTTGCGACCCCAGATCCTACGGAACAATTTCGCCCATTTCTTAAAAAGGTGACAGATGCTCTGGCCGATCCTGCCTTGAAAAAACTTCCGAAAAACGAGCAAGGTCTGCGCATGGTCAATGTGGTACGAGAGCGCTTTGATTTTCGCGAAATGAGTAAACGTGTTCTCGGCCAACAATGGAGGGATTTGAATGACGGTGAACAAAAGGATTTTGAAGATCTTTTTACCCGCATGTTGCAATATGCGTATATTGGGAAAATTGATGATTATACCGGGCAGAAGGTTGAATTTACGCAACAAAGAGTTAAGGGCGAAAGAGCGGAAGTGCAGACCCTTCTTGTAGATAAGGACAAGTCTGTCTCTGTATCCTATATCATGCTGCTGAGAGGGGACCAATGGATGGCCTATGATGTGGTGGTTGAGGGGGTGAGCCTTATTCGTAACTATATGGAACAGTTTAAGGAAATCCTCAAGAAAGATGGATATGCCGGTCTTGTTCGGCAAGTAAAAGAAAAGATCGAGCAAATTGAAAAAGAGAAAAAGCGTAATTGAGAGAGATTCGTGACTAGGGGCACTGTGTGACTGCATATAGCTACTTTTTTTTATCCATTTTTTTTGAAATTTTTGTGTGGGAAAACCTAGATTTCTGAATCTAAACAGTAACGCTTTCCTTAAGGGCAATTTCTTTCTCTCTTTATTTTTAGTTGGCTAATTCTGTTTTTCTTAGTATAATTTTTGGCTTCGACAAAAAAAATAACTTGTGGCGTAGGGGCTTGAGTGACTTTACAGGTTCGGTTCAGTGAAATTTTGCCTTGTGGAAATTCTTATGAGGTTCAGGAGTTAGAAGGTCTTTCTTCACAACAAGATTTTTTATTGAAAGGAAACTTAACGGCGCATTGTATACTCAGGCACAGAGCTGATGCTGAGGTGGAAATGCAGGGTCAACTGAAGGCTACTCTATCGTTAACTTGTGATAGATGCCTTGTTTGTTATGACTTTGACGTGGATACCGAATTGCAAGTGATATTCAAGTCGGTTTCGAGCGAATACAAGCATTTGAAAGAACTTGAGTGTAATGTTGAAGAGTTGGATTGTGTCATGCTCGATGAACCAGTGGTTGACCTTGACGATGTTTTACGTCAGCAGTTATACCTTGTACTTCCTCTGAAGAATCTTTGTTCGGAGCAATGCAGAGGGATCTGTGCCAGGTGTGGTGAAAATCTTAATGTGGTAGAGTGTAGATGTAACTACGAAAGGCAGGATTTACCTTTTGCGGTACTTGCGCAGTTGAAAAATAAAAATATTATCAAAAAATAATTCATCCGTTTTGCTATATGACACAGCGCCACAGGTGCTGAGTCAGCGGATATAAGGGAGGAACACAATGGCTTTACCTAAGAGAAGACATTCCTATTCACGGACAAGACTTCGTCGGTCCCATGACGCTTTAACTAAACCATGTGTCGGACAGTGCCCTGAGTGCGGTGAACCAAAAATGCCTCATCAATTATGTAGCGGATGCGGCAAGTATAAAGGTAGAAGCGTTGTCCGTCTTGAGGATGATCTTAGCTAGGCTCTATCGTGAGGATAGCCCTTGACGCCATGGGTGGCGACCGGGGGTCGGAGATGGCGATCCAGGGAGCCCTTGCTGCGGTTCGGGATAGGAAAGATCTGAATGTCATCTTGGTCGGCCCCCGAACTATTATAGAGCAACAGCTTCTTGAACATGCTGGTGGTAACCATGATGCTTTGGGACGAATTACCGTGCACCATGCATCTGAAGTTATCACAATGGACGATTCTCCGGTGGAAGCTGTACGCAAAAAGAAAGAAGCAACCATCATGGTCGGCTTTGATCTGGTTAAAAAAAATCTTGCGGATGCAGTTGTTTCTGCCGGGAATTCCGGTGCGACGATGGCTGCGGCTGTGAGAAAATTAGGACGTTTACCGGGAATTTCACGGCCTGGCATTGCTAGTTTTTTCCCAACTTTGAAAAAACCTGTCATGCTGATGGATATCGGTGCCAATGTAGATTGCCGGCCTCAACATCTATATCAGTTCGCGGTGATGGCCTCATCATGCTCTCGATTGCTACTCAATCTTGACCATCCTCGTATCGGCCTGCTCAGTATTGGTGAAGAAATAGGTAAAGGTAATGCTTTGGTCAAGGAAACGTATGAACTGCTAAAGCAGAGTCCGCTTAATTTTATAGGTAATGTCGAGGGCCGTGACGTCTATAAAGGTGATGTCGATGTCATCGTTTGTGATGGATTCGTCGGCAATATTGCTTTGAAAATAAGCGAAGGTCTTGCCGATGCTGCCATGCAGATGTTGAAACGAGAAATCATGAAAACATGGCGCGCCAAACTTGGGTATCTCCTTATTCGTCAGGCCGTTAATGGCTTCAAGAAACAGGTTGATTATGCCGAGTATGGTGGGGCGCCACTGCTTGGCATTAATGGGACTGGGATTATTTGCCACGGGGCTTCCAATTCCATTGCTATTCGCAATGCCATTGAGGTTGCTTCAAATATGGTACACAATCGAGTCAATGATGCAATAATTCAGGCCTTGGGCGAATATGCAGCCTGATAATAGGTTTTTTTCATGAATAAAGCAGTTATCCTTGGTACCGGTTCCTGTCTTCCGGAACGAACGCTCACCAATGCCGATCTTGAACAGATGGTCGATACTTCTGATGAGTGGATCCTTTCACGGACAGGAATCAGCAATAGGCAAATTGCCGGCGAGAACGAATATAATTACCAATTGGCGACTACGGCGGCCAAGCGTGCTTTGAAAAATGCAGGCATTGAACCCGATGAACTGGACCTGATTATTGTGGCCACGGTTTCTCCACATATGATCATGCCGTCAACCGCCTGTTTCGTTCAGGCAGAATTGGGTGCGGTTAACGCATTTGCTTATGATATTAATGCAGCTTGTGCCGGCTTTACTTACGGGCTAGATCTAGCAAGTAATTATATCCTGAATCGTCCTGATATGAAAATCCTGTTGATCGGCTCGGAAACGCTTTCAACTCGGGTTAACTGGGAAGATAGAAACACCTGCGTGATTTTTGGTGATGGTGCGGGTGCAGTCGTTCTTGGCGGTTCTGATGATGGTCGGGGTGTTTTTGGCAGTAGTCTTCATTCTGACGGACGGTTGTGGAATTTATTGTTCATGGATAGTCCGAAAAGTCTCAATCCCGATCTGCAACAGGAAAGTTGGCAAGGTGCCTTCATCCAGATGAATGGTGGAGATATTTTTAAATACGCTGTTCGTTTGATGGAGGATGCAGTTAGGGGCTTACTCGACAAACATAGCGTCAACATTGAAGATATAGGGATTATGATCCCTCATCAGGCTAATATTCGCATATTAAATAATCTTAGAGAGCGATTGAAGGTGCCTGAAGATAAGGTTTTCGTCAACCTCAGTAAATATGGTAATACCTCTGCAGCCAGTATTCCTATAGCCCTGGATGAAGCAAACAAACAGGGTCGTTTGGTACGTGGAGAAATTGTATTGTTGTGTACCTTTGGCGGTGGCCTCACCTGGGGTTCGCTCCTCATGCGTTGGTAAGATACTAAGGAGAGTATTTGTGGATTATTTTTTTACAGAACAACAACAGATGATCATCGATACCGCCCGGGAGATTACCAATGAGAAAATTATTCCGGCAAGGGCAGAGCTTGATGAAAAAAATCAATTTCCTAGGGAAATTCTGCAAGATATTGCCAAGGCTGATTTGTTTAGCATTTTTGTTCCAGAAGAATACGGTGGATTCGGCGGCGGTTGTTATGAAATAGTGCTCGCCATGGAAGAACTGGCTCGAGGTTGTGTCGGTGTAGCTACTAGTTTTGCCGCGAGTGCGCTTGGCATTTTCCCCGTTTTGATTTCCGGTACTGAAGAACAAAAACAAAAATATCTTCCAGATATCGCATCTGGTTCGCGATGGGCCGCCTTTGGACTGACAGAAGCTAATGCCGGGAGCGATGCGTCGGGCATCAAAACAACGGCTGTACTCGATGGTGAAGAGTGGGTGCTGAATGGTACCAAACAGTGGATAACCAACGGTGGTGAGGCACAAATTTATTCAATCGTTGCCTTGACAGATCCCAGCAAAGGTGCCCGTGGCGCTTCTATCTTTATCGTTGAAGACGGTGATCCCGGATTTTCCTACGGTAAGAAAGAAGACAAAATGGGGATTCGATCTTCCGCTACCCGCGAGCTGATCCTCAAAGATTGCAGAATACCTAAAGACAGGCTCGTGGGCAAACGAGGAACTGGATTCATCACTGTTATGAAAACCTTGGACATCTCACGACCTGGTATTGCTTCTTTGGGCATTGGACTTGCTCAGGCCGCCCTCGATGAGGCGGTGATATATGCTAAACAACGTGTGCAGTTTGGTAAGCCAATAATTTCTTTTCAAGCTGTTCAGCACATACTGGCTGACATGGCTATTCAACTCGAGGCTGGTCGAGCCTTAGTATATGCAGCGGCGCGGCATATTGACAGTAATCCGAAGAACATGTCCAAAGCTTCTTCTATGTGTAAAGTTTTTGCTACCGATATGGCCATGAAGGTTACGACCGATGCCGTTCAGGTCCTTGGCGGTTACGGCTACATGAAAGAATATCCAGTGGAAAAGATGATGCGTGATGCCAAAATCCTTCAAATCTATGAGGGTACTAATCAGATACAGCGCAATGTCATCGGTCAGGAATTGAACAAAGAATACTCCTAAGAGATATAAGTAGGAATGAATATAATTGTTTGTGTCAAACAGGTCCCGGACGCAAAAGATGTTCGGCTGGATCCGGTAACTAACACTTTGTCACGCGAAGGGGTTGACTCAATTATGAATCCCTTTGATCGTCATGCCCTTGAAGAAGCTGTTGCTATTAAGGAACAGCTAGGCGGCAAGGTTACGGTGATCACTATGGGACCTCCGCAGGCCGAGACGATGTTGCGGGAGGCCATCTCTTGCGGTGCTGATGACGGTGTTCTTATTTCTGATCGTGCTTTTGCAGGTGCTGATACTTGGGCGACATCTTACACCTTGGCCAGAGCAATAAAAACTCTTGGACTTTTTGATCTCATTTTATGCGGTAAGCAAGCTATTGATGGTGATACCGCTCAAGTCGGCCCGGGGCTTGCTCGTAGGTTGCAGTTACCGTTTGCAACCTGTGTGCAGAAAACAAGAAAGATCACAGCTGAGGCCATTGAGGTGGAAAGAATGATGGACGATGGTTTTGATGTCCTTCGTTTGCCGTTACCTGCGTTGATAACGGTTGTGAAAGATATCAATGAACCGCGAGTTGCCTCTTTAAAGGGCAAGATGAGGGCTAAAAAAGCGGAAGTTAGAAAATTTTCCGCAGCTGATATTGGTGCGGACCAACAATGCATCGGGCTTGCTGGATCTCCTACTCAGGTTGTCCGTGTTTTTTCGCCAGAAGCTCGTGGCGACCGTAAGATTTTTTCAGGAAGTGTCACAGAGCAGGTCGACCAACTGGTCGAATGTCTCAGGGCACATCTATAGAAGCAGAGTTTCTGCTACCTTCTTGAGTACATATTCAATGCTTACAATCGAAAGCGATAAATGCACAGCTTGCGGTATTTGTGAAACGAGTTGCGCTTTTGGTGCTATTTTTGTTCAGGATGACTGTGCTGTGGTCAATGAATCCTGTACGCTTTGTGGCGCCTGTGTCGAAAATTGTCCGGTCGAAGCTCTGCATATCGAGGTTGCTGGAAAAAGGATACAATCTGATATCGGAAAGTATTCGGGTATTATGGTTTTTGCCGAATACAGGCATGGTGACATAGCAGCGGTGAGTTACGAATTACTTGGCATCGGACGAAAACTTGCCGACAAGCGTGGAGTTAAACTCAGTGCCGTTTTACCGGGTGGCAACGTTACAAAGTTTGCAGATTCCATAATCGCAGCAGGAGCGGATACTGTTATTATCGCAGAACATCCGATCTTGGAGCAATTTCGAGAAGATGTCTATGCGGCAGTCTTGGAACAGGTAATTAAAGAACATAAACCCGAGGTCGTTCTAGCCGGAGCAACTGCTATTGGTCGTTCGGTTATCCCTTATGTGGCCACTGCCATAAATGCAGGCTTGACTGCTGACTGTACCAAGCTTGAGATTAGAGAAACTGACGGTATGTTGTTACAGACTCGGCCTGCTTTTGGTGGCAATATCATGGCGACCATCGAGTGTCCCAGCACAAGACCTCAAATGGCGACTGTTAGACCCAAAGTAATGGCGCCTGCTGTGCCAGATCTAAATCGGACGGGTGAGATCATTGTGGCGCAGCTGTCTGAGCTGACCTTGCAAACACGAATTGAAATCCTTGATTCCGTAATTAGCAAAGACGATCAGGTAAACATTCAGGAAGTCGAAACTTTGGTAGCCGGTGGTCGCGGTCTCGAATCGGAAAAGGGATTTGCCCTCATTAGAGAATTAGCCGCCGAACTTGGTGGCGCCGTGGCCGCCTCGCGGGCTGCTGTTGATTCTGGTTGGATACCTTATCCTCACCAGGTCGGACAGACCGGAAAAACCGTTAGCCCAAAATTGTATATTGCTTGTGGTATTTCAGGTGCCGTGCAACACGCAGTGGGTATGCAATCTGCTGGAATAGTCGTGGCCATCAACAGGGACTGTGACGCTCCGATATTTGATATCGCCACCTATGGTGTGGTGGGAGACCTGTACGAAGTTGTGCCACAGTTGATCAAACGGCTTCAGGAAATTAAAAAATGATACTGGAAAATCTCATTGCATTGGTTACTGGTGGTAGTCGGGGGATAGGTAGGGCTATTTGTTTGAAATTAGCGTCAATGGGGGCAAATGTAGGTATTAACTATGTTGCCAATCCTGCTGCTGCACAAGAAACTTTGCAACGAATAGAAGCAATTGGTGGCAAGGGCTTTATTGTCCAGTTTGACGTTGCCAGTGCTGGGGCTGTGCAAGAAAATATTAAAGAACTCATTAACATCTATGGCCAGATTGATATTCTAGTTAATAACGCGGGTATTACGCGTGATGGTTTGATGGCACGCATGAAAGAGGATGACTGGGACAGTGTTCTTGATACAAATTTGAAGGGTGCATTTCTCTGCAGTAAAGCGGTCATGCGCACCATGATGAAAAAGAGGTGGGGCCGGATCATCAATGTTTCATCGGTGGTCGGTTTTGTCGGCAACAGTGGACAGGTCAATTATGCCGCGGCCAAGGCTGGGCTAACAGGCTTGACTAAATCCATGGCGAGGGAGCTTGCTGGACGGAATATTACCGTCAATTGTGTCGCTCCTGGGTATATCGTCACCGATATGACAGTCGGCCTTACTGAAGATGTACAGAAAATCCTCAAAGCCCAGATTCCTTTGGGCACTTTAGGAACAGCGGAAGATGTTGCTGCATCGGTGGGTTTTCTGGCATCATCTGACAGTAATTATATTACTGGACAGACCCTGCATGTCAATGGTGGGATGTATATGGGACATTGACAACAGCTGATCGAATGCTAATACATATTCGACATCGTTTTATGAAAAAAAATCAAGTTTATTTTTAGGAGAATAACAATGGCTGTCCAAGAAAAAATGATAGATATTATTGTCGAGCAACTTAGTGTTGATAGAGAGAAGGTCGTTTCAGGGGCATCTTTTGTTGACGACCTCGGTGCTGATTCGCTCGATCTTGTTGAGTTAATTATGGCTATGGAAGAGGAGTTTGATGTTGAAATTCCCGATGAAGAGGCTGAGAAAATCGTAACTGTGCAGAATGCTATTGATTTTGTAACAAAAATTCAAGAATGAAACTAGGTGGACTAGTGTGAAACGACGGGTCGTTGTAACCGGAATAGGCTTGGTCACACCACTGGGTATTGGTACCCAGCAGACGTGGAGTGCACTGATCAATGGACAGAGCGGTATAGGGCCGATTACTCGCTTTGATGCTTCTGACCAAGCTACACAAATTGCTGCCGAGGTGAAGGGATTTAATCCTGAGGATTGGTTTGAGAAAAAACAGGCAAAAAATCTGGATGCCTTTGTCCAATATGCAGTTGCCGCCGCTGACATTGCTTGGAAGGACAGCGGGTTATCTATAACCGCTGACAATGTGCATCGGGTTGGTGTAATTACGGGTTGTGGTATGGGAGGATTACCCACGATTGAGGAGTGTCATGGAATTCTCCTTAACCGTGGTCCTCGAAAAATTACACCTTTTTTTATTCCCAGGGTCATACCAAATATGCCGTCAGGGCATATATCCATGCGAATCGGTTGTAAAGGTCCAAATCTTTCGCAAACGACTGCTTGCGCCGCCGGAACCCATGCTGTTGGTGAGGCTTTTCGTCATATCGTCTATGGAGATTGCGATGTGGCTATAACTGGAGGCACGGAGTCGGTTATATGTCCACTTGCAGTAGGTGGTTTCGGTGCGATGAAGGCTTTATCTACTCGTAATGATGACCCGCAAGCCGCTTCTAGACCGTTTGATCTTCATCGTGATGGTTTCGTTATCTCTGAAGGCTCTGGTATGTTAGTTCTAGAAGAACTTGAGGCTGCTAAGCGCCGTGGAGCAACCATTTATGCGGAGATCATCGGTTATGGCCAGACAAGTGATGCCTATCATATCGCCGCTCCTCCAGAGAATGGTGAGGGGGCGGCCCGTTGCATGGCTGTAGCCCTCCGGGATGCTGGTTTGAATCCTGAAGACGTTGATTATATCAATGCCCACGGAACGTCTACCCCGCTCAATGATAAATGCGAAACGCTGGCGGTAAAGACAGTTTTCGGAGAGCATGCCTATAAATTGGCCATTAGTTCCACTAAATCCATGACTGGTCATATGCTGGGTGCAGCTGGTGGCATTGAGGCTGCATTTACTGCTTTGACAGTGCATAATGGTATCATTCCTCCCACGATTAACCTCCAGACACCTGATCCTGATTGTGATCTCAACTATGTTCCCTTGACTGCCCGAGATGCAACAGTGCGAGTTGCCATGTCTAATTCCTTTGGTTTTGGTGGTACCAATGGGGTTATTATTCTACGGAAATATACCTAAAAAATTTTTCTATTGGGATGTGATGTGAATATATCGCTAGGGTGCGATCACGGTGGTTTTTTATTAAAGAAGGAAGTGGAGCATTTTCTTGTCAATGAAGGGTATGAAATCTACGATGTAGGATGCTATTCCGAAGATTCGGTTGATTACCCTGAAATAGCTGATAAGGTCTGCAGAGAACTCATTGAAGGCCGTTCTGCATATGGTATCCTTATCTGCGGGACCGGGATAGGTATGTCGATTGCTGCCAACAGGTATCGACAAATCCGTGCAGCCCTTTGCCACGAAGCTTTCACCGCCAGAATGAGCAGAGAGCATAATGACTCAAATGTCCTTTGTCTAGGCGCTAGAGTACTTGGCGCAGGTATTGTTTTGGACATCGTCAAAATTTGGCTTGAAACCGAGTTTGCTGGCGGTCGACACCTGCGAAGGATTACATTGATGGGGTAGGTTATTGCCTCCATTCGTACATATTCCGATACCGGCACGCTTTGACAAAAAGCTGCCGGTTTTTTAATTATATTTCTGATCTGTATTCTTTTACCAAAATCATTGAAGGTAGCGTCATGAAGTGCCCCTACTGTGGTCATTTGGATAATCGGGTGATTGATTCACGTATTAACAAGGATAAGACAATCACCAGGCGTCGCAGGGCATGCGGGTCTTGCCAGCGACGGTTCACTACTTATGAGCGCATCGAATTGATGTTGCCGATGCTGATCAAAAAAGACGGCAGGCGTGAACCTTGGGATAGAGGCAAGATAGTAGTGGGATTGGAGAAAGCCTGCGAAAAATTGGCTGTAAGTATGGCCGATATCGATAATTTTGTCGATGCTATCGAACAGAAGCTTCAGGATTATGGGAATAAAGAAATTCCAACGAAGCAGATTGGTGAATGGGTTATGGAAGCTCTCCCCGCGCTGGATGAAGTTGCTTATGTCCGTTTTGCTTCGGTGTATCGCCAGTTCAAAGATGTAAATGAATTTATGGAAGAGTTGAAACTCTTTCTTGGAGAACAGGGAATACACTAACCTTACGCTACCCATGAAGAAAGACCATTTATATTATATGGGCCTTGCCCTGGATGAAGCGAAAAAAGGGATAGGACGAGTTTCACCTAACCCTGCGGTAGGCGCAATTATCGTTAAAGATGGGAAGATTGTCGGCAGGGGATATCATGAGAAAGCCGGTACGCCACATGCTGAAGTCCATGCCATTCTGGATGCTGGTCAACTCGCCAAAGGTGCAACCCTATATGTTACACTCGAGCCCTGCAATCATACAGGGAGGACTCCTCCATGCACCGCAGCCATTATCCGTTCAGGAATCACTAGCGTTGTTATCGGTATGCTTGACCCCAACCCTCGAGTTATCGGAGGAGGGGCTGACTATTTGAAGACTCAAGGTGTTGCAATCAGTTGCGGTGTTATCGAGCAGCAGTGCAAAGAGTTGAATCATCCTTTTTTTAAACACAGCTTAACCGGGCTCCCATGGGTTGTCATGAAAGCGGGCCTGAGCCTTGATGGTAGGATTTCTTTTTCTCCAAAGCAAGGTGCTGCGCTAACCGGATCTGAATCAAGGAAATATGTTCATCAAATCCGCAATCAGGTCGATGCTATTTTAATAGGTGTTAAAACTGCACTTATCGACAACCCCAAGTTGACAACACGGCTGGACGGATTAGCAGAGACAAGAGATCCTTTGCGTATCGTTTTGGATTCCCGCTTACGGTTACCGGCGGATGCCCGTATGCTTAATCAAGATTCATCTGCGGAAACATGGGTATTTTGTAGTGAGCGAGCCTCTTTGGTAAAGGAGCTGCAATTGGAGCAGAGGGGGGCAAAAGTATTTCGTATGCCGTCTGATGCGGATAAGCGGGTCGATCTGCCCGAGTTGCTTCGTTTTTTAGGAAGTAAAAATATTACATCAGTACTTGTTGAAGGTGGGGCACAGGTGCATGGAGCTTTTTATCGACAGAATCTTGTCGATGAATTGCTTCTTTTTTATGCACCATACATCATCGGTGACAAAGGGACGCCTCTTGTCCATGGATACACCCTGAGTAATCGTCTAGAGGCGCCTCTTTTCAGTAGCACTTCGGTCCAATTGTTGGGGAAGGATGTGCTTTTCAAAGCATTGTTCCAAAGATAACGGCAACGTTCATTGCGTGAATGTTTTAATCTCATCCCATTTCTCCCTTAATGTTGCAGCATCGGCAAACCTGAGGCGGACTTCCAGTTGTTCGTCTTCAAACGAGAGGCTGTGCTCTATAGTTATCCCGTCCGGAGGTTGTAACTCCTGAACTAGTTTTTTGAATTTTTTATCAGCACCCGTTTTGCCTGGAGAATATTTTTCATTCAGGCATTGCAACAAGCCATATATCCGTTGGGGCTTGTTTTCCGAGTTTGTCGTCCCCGCATCTGCCAACCATTCGTTGATGATTTCTTGGGCAGGTTTGTTGTCCCGCAGAACCAATTCAGTTACCATCTCAACCAGTTTATGCTGTTTTGATCCGCCAAGCCGATATACGTTGATCAGGTTGACCAAGTGGCGTTGATCGTCGTGGGAGAGAAGGGCGAGATGTTTGCCTAATTTCTGTGAGAGGCTGCCACGATGTAGGGCAAGGATGGCTGTCGGTTCCAGTTGCAGGAGGCTGGTGAGTTCTTTGAGCTTGTAGCGTTGAGGCTTGTACCCCATCAGAGAGAGCAGTGACAGTAAATCTTCTTCTGGCAAGGCAAGTTGTGCCTTGCTCAATAGATGCGCTTGAAGAATCGGACTTGACTGGGGCGATGAGAGATCATGCAGAATTTGGATTGAAAATAAAGTTTCCGCTAGGATGGAGTGAGGCAAAACCTGGCAAGCGATTTTTTTTATGCCCAATTTCTTGATGGCTGCAAAATATGTGTACCCTGCGACAAGATGATAGAGATTTTCAGTTTGCTGCTGCACAAGCAGAGGATGTAATTGGCCGAATTTATTTAGCTTCAGAAGCGTTAGGGGGTCAATCGCTTCGTCGTGGAGTGAGCGGAGTACATCGTCCTGGAAATCAACTGATTGTAGGTCTATCATTTGAAAATGGTAGGCCGTTTGCTTGGGTAAGAAGTCTGTCATAATGGCTGGAAGTTATGCAACAAAGGTATCGGCAAGCTGTATCCGTAGATAATATTAAGTTCCTACTGATTATTGTGCTGTGCGGTTGAAGAAAAAAAGGGCGCCTCGTATGGGGCGCCCTAATCACAAGAGATGGAATGGGGGGCTCAATCTGAATTAATTCTAGACCGAAGAATTCCTGATGGTTTGAAGGTAACCACTCGTCTCGCGTCAAGGGTCAGTTCGCTACCTGTTTGGGGATTGCGACCACGACGGGATTTTTTATCCTTGATGTTAAATTTACCAAATCCACTGAGCAGTAAATCATCACCGGTTATCAATGAGGATTTGGACAACGACAAAAAAGTTTCGACTGAATCAGTTGACTGCGATTTTGTCAGGTTAGGATGGGCCTTATAGATTTGTTGTACTAAATCAGCTTTTGTAAGGGTCATTTCTTTACCTCCTTGTTAACTCGCAATGAGAAGTTGATCGGATCTATTTTTCTATAATAGGATAAAATACAATAAGTTGTCAATGATGTTCACGAGAGAAACGAAAATGCGGATATGCCAGCGAACAGAGCTGCTGTGCCCAATTCTTCTTCTATTCTCAGTAACTGGTTGTATTTTGCTACTCTGTCGCTTCGTGACGGGGCACCAGTTTTGATCTGCCCTGTGTTCAGAGCGACCGCCAAGTCCGCGATGGTTGTATCCTCTGTCTCGCCGGAGCGGTGTGATATAACTGCAGTATAGGAAGCCCGATGGGCCATGTCCACAGCATCTATAGTTTCAGTAACTGAACCGATTTGATTAAGTTTAATTAAAATAGAATTGGCTATATTCTGAGTAATACCTTTTTTTAGTATAGTGGTGTTGGTAACAAAAATGTCGTCACCGACCAGTTGGATTCTTTTTCCCAAGGCCTCGGTCAAGAGTTTCCATCCGTCCCAATCGGATTCGTCCAGTCCGTCTTCAATAGTGATGAGCGGATATTTTTTGACCCAGTCCGTGTAAAAATTGATCATTTGTTCAGCGCTTTTCTTTGGATTTTTTTCTGCGCTTAGGATGTATACTTGTTCCTTCGCAGAATAAAATTCACTTGCGGCCGCATCTATGCCGATAAAAATATCTTTTCCTGGAGTGTACCCGGCGTGGACTATACCTTCGAGAATTGCTTCCATGGCCTCTTCGTTTGAGCGTAGGTTGGGAGCAAAACCTCCTTCATCGCCGCCGGCGGTTTGCAATCCTCTTTTTTTTAAAACGGATTTGAGAGCATGGAAAGTTTCTGCTCCCATACGCAGGGCTTCGGAAAACGATTGTGCCCCGACAGGAAGAATCATGAACTCCTGAATATCTACGTTGTTGTCAGCATGCGCTCCGCCGTTGAGAATATTCATCATTGGCACCGGCAACACCTTGGCATTGACACCACCAAGGTAATTATAGAGAGGGAGATCCAGTTCTATTGCTGTCGCTTTGGCAACGGCCATGGAAACCCCGAGAATTGCATTGGCACCTAATGTTTCTTTGTTAATGGTATTGTCGAGTGCCAGCATAATGCTGTCAATTATCACTTGTTGCGATGATTCGAGGCCGAGCAAGGCAGGGGCAATTCGTTCGTTAACATTATTGACCGCTTGCTGTACTCCTTTGCCATTGTACCGTTTATTTTGTGTGTCCCTCAACTCCAGAGCTTCCCTGGTTCCGGTGGAAGCTCCTGAAGGCACTGCAGCTCGACCAATAGCTCCGGTTTCGAGCTGTACCTCAACTTCGACGGTCGGATTTCCTCTTGAGTCAAGTATTTCTCTGGCAATTAAGCCGTTAATTTCACTCATTTATGTTCTCCTAAAAATATTTAATTTGCTACTCTTAACATTATACAACACTGGCTATCTTAAAGATCGGAAGATACATTGCGACTACAAGTCCACCGATCATGCCACCGAGAAAAACCATCATGAAGGGCTCGATCATTGCTGTCAGGTTATCTACGGCTTGATTGACTTCCTCATCATAAAAATCAGCTATTTTTTCTAGCATAGTATCAAGGGCGCCCACTGATTCACCAACATGAATCATCTGAACGACCATGTTAGGGAAAACACCTGACTCCTCTAATGGTTCGGCAATGGGGCGTCCTTCGGCAATACTTTCCGCAACCCGAATAACAGCCCTTTCTATTATCATATTACCAGATGTTCTAGCTACTACTTGGAGAGCATCAAGAATCGGAACCCCACTCTGCAACATAGTACTCAATGTTCGAGTAAATTTAGAAACCGCTACTTTTCGAATAAGGGGGCCAATAATAGGTGCCCATAACATCATGTGGTCAATCTTCAAACGGCCTTTTTCGGTTTTATATATTTTTTTAAACACCCAGATCAATACCATAACAGCGAGTATTATAAAAATAATATTAGATTTGAAAAAATTGCTCAAATCAATAACTACCTGAGTAGGTACAGGGAGTGTTGAACCAAAATCTTTAAACATTTTATCAAAAACAGGTACAACAAAAACAAGAATAACAGTAAGAATTACAAGAGAAATTCCAAGGCATATAGCAGGATAAGTCATGGCTCCTTTGATTTTTTTCTGCAAGGCCATTGCTTTTTCCTTGAAGTTAGCTAGCCTTGAAAGGATCGTGTCCAGGATACCACCCAATTCACCGGCTTCGATCATGTTTGCATAGAGATTGTCAAACGCTTTTGGGTGCTTTCGCATTGAATCGGCCAGCGTTGTTCCGGTTTCAACATCGCTTTGGATAGTGGTCAGCACCTTTTTAAAGGTCAAATTTGCTTGTTGTTTCCCGAGGATTTGCAAACATTGAACTAGCGGTAAACCAGCATCAATCATCGTTGAAAGTTGTCGGGTAAAAATAACTATGTCTTTACCAGTAATTTTCGGCTTAAAAAAATCTATATTTTCAAAAAGATCCTTAGGCTTCACCTTGATAATCGGACTATCGATTCGTAATCGTTTCAGTTGCAAGCGAGCTCCGGCTTCATCAACAGCTTCAATCTCGCCTTTGCGTTTTTCGCCGAAGCTATTTTTTCCTTTCCAGACATAAGTGGGCATGGATAATTCTCCAGACAATTTCTTGAAATTTTATGAAAAGCAGTTGTGATAAGATGTTGACAGATGGTATAATTGCTTTTATAAAAGCTATCTTTTGGGTGAAGGGTGATAGTACACTCTTTGCTTTTACTATTGTAGGGAAGATTTTTTTCTGATTCAAGAAAAAGTTTATATTTTTTCAGGAGTTGGCAATATGCAAACGAGTAATGCGGCAAAATTCATCGATGGATCGTTCTTGCCGGTATGTGAACAATGCGAAGGATGCGATCGAATCGTCGAAGCGGTTAGTGGTAAATTTTGTGATACGTACATGAATCCTGCTGCCAAATGGCGCTTGGGTATCTGTAACTTTGCCACTCATGCTAAACCAGAGGTCAAAATCGTCAAAATTCGGGTTAACCCTCTTAAGGCTGCCAAGCGGGCTTCTTCGCGCAGGAAATGACAAAGAGCATGTTCTATGGTGGGGATGCCTCCAGCACGTCGCATTTGTTTAATTAGTGTGTCATGTTTTAATATTTAATAAATCATCGAACATTTTCTGCTCAGCAGGAGATGTCTTGAGACTACTAAAATAGCCGAAAACAAGAGAGCGGTTTTTGAATCAATGAACGCTAATTAACATCGTGTTAATAGTAAATATTCACAATGCGTTGATCTTGTTCCAGTGTTGCAACCATTTATTTATTTCTTTCCTCTCTATGTTGTGTGAGCAGTGAAATTCTTCTCCTGTTTTTTTGAGTTTGGCTTGGAAGCTTTCATCATTTGATCCGCTGGACTCAAGTTTGTAAAAGTGGCGCTTCCTTTGTCTCGGTAGCGAGGCAAAGGAAGTCGCCCCACCCCCCCAAAAAAAAAGATATTTATCATCGAGGGGCCGGTTGTGAAGTCGGGGGAGGTAAGGCCGTGGGCATCAAGAGTACAGGCCTAAACAAATCTATCTGTTCCTTTTGCAATATTCACAGATTTACTTTTTCTTGATTTCTGGCACCGAACAGCGCTGTGCCTACTCGGACAATTGTTGCACCCTCCTCAATGGCTATCGTATAATCGCCGGACATCCCCATGGAAAGTTCAACATTATCATTATCTGTGAAAAGATTCTGAGCAGAGAGAAGTTTGGCTAGTTTTTTTAATTCCTTGAAGTATGGCCTGCTTTTTTCTGGATCTGGGAAGAAGGGTGGCATCGTCATTAGGCCAAGGACTCGAAGATCGGTTTCTTCGGTGATTAGACGAAGGAAGGATTCGGCCTCTTCAGGAAATATCCCCGATTTCTGCTTTTCCCTGCCCGTGTTGACCTGGACAAGAACGGCTAAATTCTTTTTTAGCAATTTTGCATGTTTGTCAAGTGCATGGGCAATATTCAGGCGGTCAACCGTTTCAACCACATCAAAAAGTTCGGTTATCTGTTTAGTTTTGTTGCTCTGCAAATGCCCTATAAAATGCCAGTTGATCGTTCTGGGGAAATGATGAATTTTACCTGATGCTTCTTGTAGGTAAGATTCTCCAAAATGAATTTGTCCACAATCGATCGCCTGTTGAATCTTTTCGATAGCCATCCACTTGCTTACCGCTACTAGTTTAATTTTTTTCGGGTTTCTGCCTGCATTTCTGGCCGTTTGAGCAATCGTGTCGAAGATGTGAGTGATATTATCGCTAATCATGATTCGTGTATCCTGGAAGACGAAAGAGGCGGACGGCGTTGGCGGTCGTTGCATGAGCAACCTCATCAATTGTAATTTGTTTCAAATCGGCTATTCTTTGGGCAGTATAGAGAAGCAATTTAGGTTCATTTCTTTTCCCTCTAAAGGGAATTGGGGCGAGGAAAGGGCCATCTGTTTCGAGTAACAGATATCGGAGATCTACAGCTCGGATGATTTCATGTAAAAGGTGAGCGTTAGCGAAGGTAGCGACACCAGGAATAGATATGTAAAAGCCAAGGGCCGTCATCTCGTGCGCCAACCGACTATCTCCTGAAAAGCAATGCAGAACCCCTCCTCTGGGGAGAGGTCCTGCTGAGCGGATAAGGTTAAGGGTATCTTCGTGAGCCTCCCGGTCGTGAATCACCACGGGGAGATCGAGTTCTTTTGCAAGGTGAAGTTGTTCTCTAAACGTTTTGATCTGAACATCGCGAGGCGCATATTTTTTTACATAATCGAGACCTATTTCCCCGTACCCCACAACCGATTCGTATTGTGTTAGTTCGGTTAACTTTTTCAGTGCTCCAGCTGTTGCATTGAGCGCGTCGTGAGGGTGAAAACCGATCGTAGCAAAAATATTAGTATGCTGTTCAGCAATCGTTACCGCTTGGAGAGAACTGGTGTAATCGATGCCTATACTAATAATACGTTTAATGCCAAACTGTGCTGCTGATTGAATGACAGTGTCAAGGTCTGGTCGATAGGCGTCCATGTCAAGATGACAATGGGTATCGATGAGTTCGGACTGATGTAAAAGCTGTGGAAGAGGGTAATCCTTTTTTTTCATTGGAAAATTAAACGAATAGCTGTTGATTGTTGATTCGGAACAATAGTGCCTTGAGATGAAGAAACGTATTGCTGTATCGAACGCATTTAAACGATTACCCTATATCATAGTGAATGTTTATTGACATTAAAACCTTATTTTTTTACAACTGGTTATCTGCGTTTTTTTGTGGAATTCGTTTCCTTGTCCTTTGCTTAACATATGATGCGAAAGGCGACTGCAGGACACAAAAACATATTATTTCAGCGGAGATGGTTTGAGTGAAGGACTAAACACGAATTTTTTTGTTCTTCATCATATGCCCACCTTGTTGTTAAGTAATCGGCTGTATAAGAGAATTCTGAGTACTTTTTATTAAAACTGGAGGATAAGTCGAATGAAAGAATGTATCGGAATCAAGGTTTTGGTTTTTTTTAGTATGGCGTTGATACTCATTTCAGCTGGCTGCGCCTCTAATAAAAGTACAACGGGAAGCGATGCCCCCGGTTTGCCTCAGGTGTCCAATTTTGCCGATGATATCAAAGACATCACTCTTCCATCCGAACTCGAATGGAACCGGAAGAATTCAATGGTCATAAAAACAGAATCTTTTAGAGGTGGAATCTTCAATTATCGTGGCAGAGCAGAAGTTATGTCTCTGAAAGACTACATGGTAGCCTCAATGCAAGATAATAAATGGAGGTTGGTGGGAGAGACAGCTTCAAAAGATATTATGCTTGCTTTTGTCAAACCTAATAAAACTTGCATGATGGTCATTACAGATGGTGTGCTCGGGAAAACTGAACTTACCTTGTATGTTGCTATAGACAAGACAACTTCAGGGGGGACGAATCCTTTCGGCGAGGCGGTCTCCCGTTAAATTCTCAACCATTATGTCTGGTCTGCAAGGGAAAAGAATTCTGCTCGGCGTTACTGGATCTATCGCTGCTTATAAAGCGGCGGAATGGATACGGTCGCTTGTCAAAGAAGAGGCGATAGTTACTGTTGTCATGACAAAATCTGCGGAACGATTTGTTGCCCCGCTGACTTTTTCAGCCCTTTCCGGTAATCAAGTGTACCGCGACATGTTCGATGATGAACCGGATCGAGTGATGGCGCATATCAATCTGTCACGTGAGGCTGATGCCATCCTCGTTGCTCCGGCAACTGCCCGGACGATCGCCCGGCTAAGTTCAGGTATGCCGGACGATCTCTTGTCGACAGTGATTTTAGCTGCCCGGATTCCTGTGGTCGTTTGCCCGGCCATGAATTCTAATATGTTGGAACATCCAGCGACCCAGCAGAACATTAATTGTTTGCAACAATACGGATACCACCTAGTGCAACCAGGTAGCGGCTCTCTTGCCTGTGGTGACACTGGAGACGGCAGGTTGCCTGATTGGGATGTCGCTCGTGAAGCATTGCTTGCCCTGTTTGAACCCAAAGATCTTGAGTGTAGGAAGGTTCTGATTACTGCCGGACCGACCAGGGAACCACTTGACCCAGCGCGCTTCCTCAGCAATCGCTCCAGCGGGAAAATGGGATTCGCCTTGGCGCGTACTGCCCGACGCAGGGGGGCTGAGGTGACCCTGGTCACGGGTCCTGTTGCTTTAATCGATCCGCCTGGAGTAGAGGTGGTCAGGGTGACGACTGCAGAAGAAATGAGAGAAGTCGTTATGCAACGATCCGGAACCGTACAGGTTATTGTGAAATCTGCTGCGGTGGCTGATTTTAAACCTGCTGCTTATCAAGGGCATAAGATAAAAAAGACAGACCAACTCTTCAAGCTTGATCTGGTAAAGAACACAGACATTCTTGCAGGTTTAGGCGAAAATCGTATTCAGGGTCAGGTGCTGGTCGGATTCGCGGCTGAAAGCCGCAATCATGTTGGGGAAGGACAGCGCAAATTAAAGGAAAAAAATCTGGATCTTATTGTGGTTAACGATATTTTAGGAGCACAAACCGGGTTTGATGTCGAAACAAACCAGGTTACGCTGATCGATAAAACAGGGGTTGCGGTGTTGCCGTTGCTGACCAAAGAGGATACGGCCAATCGAATTTGGAACAAGGTTATTTCTTTGTTGCATGAGGGGGGTGTTGATGCCGGTTAAAATGTGGTGGAAGGTCAGGATAGCATGGAAATAAGTCGATCAGAACAAAAAAGACGTATCAAAGAAGTCAAAAATCTTGTTGCGGAGCTAGTTGCCCTGCCCACTCAGATGCTCGATCGAACTCCATGCTCGGATGACATTAAGCCCATCCTGCACGAAGCAGCCAGGTTACAGGGTAGTGGTAGGCAGAGACATATCAAATATCTCACTAAACTGTTTCAACAACAATCTCTTGACGAATTGTACGATTTTGTTGGTAAGTATCGCGGTAAAGCTTTGGTAGAGCGGAAACAGTTGCATGCGCTGGAATTTTATCGTGACACCCTTATCAATGAAGCCATTGATAAGCGGCAGATGTGCCATGAAAACCGTACAGACTGGGAAGAAAATTGGTCAAGCGATACTCTAAAGGAACTCAAAGCGCAAATGCCGGAAATTGATATCCTCACCTTGTCGCGTCTTTCATATCGGTTTTCCCAGAACAGAAATCCACGGCACAGTCGTGAAATTATCAGATATCTTCGTTCAATCCAGGAGTTGCGACAACGAGACAGCGAGCGTAAGTCCAAAGAATAATTTTTATTGATCAGGTGTTTTTAACCTGAGCATGCCGCAAGGATAATCTATTGCTCAATTCTCTGGCAGCTGTTTTTTCTTCTTATTCTGTTTGTCTCATCTTTCTGGAAAAAGTTGCTGCTTCCATGCCTGCGACACACCCCTCGCCTACAGCCTTTGCCATCTGATAAGGGGGGCCGACGATGTCACCGGCCGCATAAATGCCAGCAATATTTGTTTCCTGCTTCCGATTTGTAGCTATGTACTTGAATGATTCCGTGTCGAGTTGGACATCGACCTGGGTGGCGAGTTCAAGTGCTCCTTTTGAACCAAGTTCGATGAAAATCCCCTCAGTTTTCAGGGCGTCGCCGTTTGTTAGTAATAGAGACGTGACCATCCGGTCACCTTTGATTTCCTTGATCGAGCTTTCAATGCATTCGACCTTGCTTGCTTTGAGTCGTTCAAGTAATTCTTTCGATACATTGAGTTTTTCAGCTACAAGATAAACTTTAGCAGCGTAATCGAGCAAGGTTAAAGCGCCATCCACAGCAGCGCTTCTATCACCAGTTACCGTCACAATTGCGTTACGATAAAAATTTGCATCACAGTCCACACAATAACTGACCCCGCGCCCAGCCAACTCTTTTTCGCCAGGAACAGCGAGTTTCTTCTTTGAAACTCCCATGCAAAAAATGAGAGTTCGGGATGTAATGTTTCTACCGCTTTCCAGTGCTAGGAGAAACAGCGATCCTTCATGGGAAATTTTCAATACATCTTCAGGTAATGCCTCGGCTCCGAAATTTTTAGCTTGCTCCAAGCCAATATGGAGCATGTCGCATCCCTGGGTAACACCACTTAAAAAAGCATAATTTTCTATGTGTGCCCCATAAAGGGCTGAATTTTCGATTCGTCCTAGAACTAGAACTCGTGTTTTTTTTCGAGAAGCGTGGATGGCTGCTTGGATACCAGCCGGTCCAGCTCCGATAATGACTACATCATAGACCTGTCCTTCCATGCCTTTCTCCCTGTTTTTTCATGAAAAATGTGAACCGGTTTTTGCTGACCAGGTGATTCCTTGATGTTGTATTTTCTTGCAAGATTATTACACTATCACTAGTTCGAGGTCGACAGAATTATAGTTTTCGTATATAATTTAAGGTTATTGTGTGGTGAATCTTTTACCGGCGTGATGTTGCATCCAAGATAAGATTAACGAGTCGAACACAATTTTTTTTTGTTAATTTTTATTGTGGTCACAGGGGGGATTTTCGTAGAGTGGATGATCTTTAGGTTTCTTTTTCTGGAAATCACTGTTTTTTTGGGATGTTGGCAATCGTCACGGTTGCCTCGAAACAACGCAAGATTAATATAACAAGAAGGGAAGATGTGACTTTATCTATTTTTTCAATGATGGCCAATGCCGGATTGCTGGTCAAGTTGGTCATGTTAACACTGCTGATTTTTTCGGTCGTTTCATGGTCCATTGTCATTATGAAGCTGATTATGTTCAAAAAGGCTCAAAGTGCTTCGCAGGATTTCCTTGATGCTTTCTGGGACAGCAAAACCCTGAATGAAGCTTATGAATCAGCAAGGGAATGTCCCTTGAGTCCGGAAGCTACTGTTTTTGTTACTGGTTTCAATGAATTGAAGAAAATTAGTGCTGCTCGCAGTTCAGGGCAATCACCGGCCACGCTGGATATGCAATTGGCTACCATGGATAACCTCAAGAGGGCGGTAAGAAAGGCCCAGTTCCTAGAAAGTGATCGTATGGCGCGCTCTCTTTCCTTTCTGGCCACAACCGGAAGTGCTACACCTTTCATCGGTCTGTTTGGTACTGTTTGGGGTATCATGACTTCATTTCATGATATTGGTGTTCGAGGTTCCGCTTCGTTATCTGTCGTTGCGCCTGGTATTTCAGAAGCGCTCGTTGCTACGGCAGCAGGGCTTGCCGTCGCTATTCCTGCAGTTATTTTTTATAACTTTTATTCCAATAAACTTGCCGAACTCGAATCGAATGTAGAGAGCTTCAGTACTGATTTTATTAATTTGATAGAACGTGATATCCTGACCAGGACGTGAAATATGGGGCCTATAGGGAACAATAAAGGAAAAAGGGGATTTGTTGCGGAGATCAACGTTACCCCCCTTGTCGATGTCATGCTGGTGTTGCTGATCATTTTTATGGTGACGGCGCCCATGATGACTCAGGGACTTGAGGTTGACCTTCCAGAAGCGACAACAAAAGCACTTCGCCAACAAGAGGAACCGTTGGTTGTCACTATTAAAAAGGAAGGAGATGTCTATTTGAAAAAAGAAAAAGTCACTCCTTTGTCTTTGCAAAACCAACTCAAGGAAATGTCTCCCGAGAAGAAAAAGGAGGGGATATACTTGAGAGCCGACAAGAGTGTACCTTATGGTGTGGTGACTTCAACTATGGCTGATATCCATAAAGCAGGTTTCGAAAAGCTAGGTATGATCACCGTGCCAGTAGAAAAAGAGAAGTAAGGGACGGGTTGGACAGCTGTGCATTTTATTGACGCGGATTTTTATCTCCAACAACAGGAGGCCGACAGGCGTTGGGGACTTGCTTTTTCGCTTGCTCTTGGCGTACATGTTGCTCTTTTCCTGATGGTTATGTACATGCCGTCTGTTTTCGATAGCAAGCCGATTATGGAGGAAGTTGTTTCTGTGAGTTTGGTGTCTATGCCGGAAACCAATGCTCAGTCAGCTCCGCCACCTGCGGCTTCGAGTGCAAGCAAATCAGTAGCAGAAAAAAAAGTCGAACCACCTCCCCCACCTCAACCACCCGAACCTGCCGCACCACCTGAACCCGCCGTACCGCCTGAACCCATAGCCCCGCCGACTAAGGTGCAGGTCCCTGTTGAACCAGAAACAACACCTCCTGTACCAGTCGCAGCTACGAATCCGGTTTCGATTTTTCCTGAAAAGCGTAAGATCAAAAAAGCCCAAGATGTCAGGCTCGAAGAGGACAAAATTAAGGAACGTGAAGTACAGCAACGCCAACAGGACGAGCGTGACTTGAAGAAAAAGATTGAGGAACGTCAGCGCGATGTGCAGCAACGTCAACAGGAAGATCGCGAATTGCAGAAGAAAATTGAGGAACGGAAACGTGAAGCTGAGCGCAAGGAAACGGTGCGTCGCGAGGCAGATCGGCAGAAGGTTATAGCCCAGGCGAAAATCGATCAGATTCGCGCGGAAAACGAGGCAAGACATGCTACAGCTGAAGCTAGGAAACTTGAGGGGGAAGCGAGAGCTGCTCGTGAGGCGGTGGCGAACACGCGTAGTGAAGCCGCCCGGCAGACTCAGGCCATGCAAAATGCTGTCACTCAAACCTCCAGCGGCAGACAGCATGCCCAGTCGATCGTTGAGCAGACATATTGGGGCGCCGTGGCACAAAGGGTGAAAAGCTTCTGGGTGTTGCCTGAGATGCGGAAATGGGACACCAGTTTACTGGCTCAGGTTGTTATAACAATTAACAAAGATGGAGCTGTTACTAATATTCAGTTTGATCAGAGATCGAAAGATCCCCTTTTCGATCAGCTCGTTGAAAAAACAATCAAAAGCGCAGCACCTATGCCGCGTTTTCCGGCACTTATGCAACAGGAAACAACAGAAGTCGGATTTAAATTTAGACCTGGTGAGCTTGGCAATATGTAAGAGATCGTGTATATGTTGAATGTCCAATTCTGTGATGAAGAATCATAAAAAATTTAACAACTGGTTATGATGCGTAAAATAAATTTTGCAACGATCTTGGCCCTAGTTGCATGTTTTCTTTCCTGTTATTTGGCGAAAGAGAGCATCGCAGAACGTGCATATTTCGATATCACCGCCTCCGATGTACGCAAAATAGTTGTCGCGGTGCCAAATTTTACTGGAAATTCAGGCGTGCAGGGGGCAGCTGTTTCGCAACTCTTGACAAAAGGCTTTGAATTGCATGGTTTCATTAATGTCGTCAATTCAAGTCGGTATGGCGGTGGCAGGGAGGCCGACTGGAAAACTCTGGGCGCTGATTATGTTGTCATGGGACAGGTCAGCAATGACCCTGCCGGCATACTGATCGAGGGGCAGATATTGGATGTTGCGAGTAATAAATTGCTGGCCGGTCGTCGCTTTAAAGGATCTTTGGCGCAACAGGAAGATATAATCTTACGGCTCTGTGATGGTTTGATAGAAGACTTTACTGGCGAAATGGGGGTTGCTCGGACCTCGATAGCCTATGTCTCAGATTCCTCTGGCCGTAAAGAAGTGTATGTCTCTGACATCCTCGGAAGGCATCCGCGCCAAGTGACTCAGCATCGCGCTCTCTGTGTTTCCCCTCGTTTTACTCCTGATGGAAATTTTCTCGCTTATTCCACCTATCACAATGGTAATCAAGATTTATATATTACTGATTTGCGCCAAAATTCATCAACAAATGCCCTTTCACGCCGCAAAGGTTTGAACATGGCTCCAGCTTTTTCAGCCGATGGCAGGACGATGGTGGCGACTTTGAGCAAAGGGGGAACTCCTGATCTCTATGTCATTGATCGGCAAGGAGAAATTGTTGAGCAGTTGACATCTCACGCAGGTATCAATGTATCACCGTCTTTTTCACCTGATAGGCAGTCAATGGCCTTTGTTTCAGATCGGAGCGGTAAGCCCAATGTATATGTGATGAATATGAGCAACCGTCAGGCCCAACGATTGACCTTCAAATGTACGGAAAATAGTGAGCCGGCATGGTCGCCGAAAGGAGATGAAATTGCTTTCACCGGCCTGATCGGTGGGGCGTCACAGCTTTTTGTCATGGACCGTAATGGTGGAAATGTTCGTCAATTAACCTCTGGTGGAGGGAATATTGAATCACCGACTTGGTCTCCTGATGGGCGATTACTCGCTGTAGCAAGAAAGAGTGGTGGCCGATCTGAACTTTGTGTGCTCAGTAAAAATGGTAAAGATGTACGTGTTCTTTTTGCAATGAAGGGAAATCAATCTTACCCGCAATGGTCCAATCGTTTGCCGTGAGAATTAGTTGGCGATGAACATACTGGTTGTTATCATTGAAAATACAATCACCAAGATTTACAAAATAGTTGGTTTATCAATTTCCTGAAGGGTACCTGATAGAGAGGAGGTATGTATAATATGAAGATCATAAGAAATCTTGTCGTGGCCAGTTGTTCAGTCATGCTACTGACGCAATGTGCGTCACAAGATGAGATACGCGATTTGCAATATCAACTTAGGACAGTTAATCAAAAAGTTGAAGATGTAAAGACCAATACTGTCAACCAAATGCAGAAACGCCAGGCCAGTTCTGTAAGCAAAATTGATCAGGTCGAAGATGAGACTTTGCGGATAAAATCAACAATTGAAGAAACTTCATCGCAAAGTAATCAGTTTCGTGAGCAAACCAAAGAGAATATTGCCAATTTACAGAAAGCCGTTGACGCCATTCGGAATTCCAATGACGCAAAATTTAATGAAATGAATCAGAAGATTGCAGTGTTAGATGAAAAGCTCACCCAGGTAGGTGATCATTTCGGAAAAGCACAACAGGTTCGCATCAGTGAAGCCGAAAAACGTGCGCAAGAAGCTGCAAAAAAGGCTGAAGAGGCAAAACAGCGTGCTGCAGCGGCATCTAGTGCTACAGCTGCTACCAGTGCCGCCGCTTCAACTTCAACGACCGGGGGAGTGAAAGTTGTTAATCCCAACTCCAAAAAAACCAAAGTAGCAGGAGCGCCGCCTGTTGCTGAGACGACGCCGGTACCAAAAAAGACTGTGGAACAGCCAACTGCTCCATCTAAACCCAATGTTCAACAGCCCGTTGTTGCGGCCGTTCAGAAAAATACGGACAGTGGTTCTACTCCTCCAGCTTCCGATGCATTCTCTCAGGGCATGAATCAATATAAAGGAAAGAGTTACAAAGAAGCCTATAAATCTTTTGAACAGAACCTTTCCTCTAATCCCAAAGGCTCTCAAGCCGCTAAAACTCTTTTTTATATGGGGGAATGTCTTTTCAATCAAGGCGAATATGATCTCGCCATCCTTGACTATCAAAAAGTAATATCCAACCATGGGTCGGATTCGCTTGCACCCAGTGCCCTTCTGAAACAAGGGATGTCGTTTGAGAAACTGACTGATCACGAAACAGCAAAAATCATCTATAAGAAATTGATCAGCGAGCATGGCAGTAGCGCAGAGGCTGCTCAAGCAAAGGAAAGACTAGGGAAATTATAAGAACAATACCCATTGAGAGGCACTAAGAAAAAGAGACTCGACCTTCTGCTTGTTGAAAAGAAGTTGGCGGGAAACGTTGAGCTGGCTCGACGATTGATAGGCTCAGGCAGTGTTCTCATTGATGACCGTGTAAGCGATAAAGCTGGTAGCCTCATAAGCGATAATTGTTCGATTACAGTTAAAAATGTCCGGCGTTTTGTAAGTCGAGGCGGTGACAAACTCGCAGCTGGTTTGCAGAGCCTGCATATTGATCCGCAAGGTTATGTTTGTGCCGACATCGGATGCTCCACAGGTGGATTCACCGATTGTCTGCTGCAACACGGTGCGCGTAAGGTTTATAGTGTTGATGTCGGCTACGGTTTACTTGACTGGAAGCTGAGGCAGGATGAGAGAGTGGTTGTTCTAGAGCGCACCAATGCCCGTTACCTGTCAGCGGATCATATTACCGAATTTATAGATTTGGCTGTGATAGACGCTTCGTTCATTTCTTTGGAACCGCTTCTTGCACCTTTGCTAAGTTTTTTTCAGAGTTCAATCCGAATATTGGCGCTTGTGAAACCACAGTTTCAATTGCCACGTGATATGATCGGACCAGGTGGTATTGTCTGTGATGAGACATTGCATCAGCAGGCTTTGACCATGGTTCAGCAGTTTGGCCTTGACCTCGGTTTGCAATGCGCAGGGGTCGTTGCTTCTCCGGTTCGGGGAATGAAAGGCAATCAGGAATTCTTCATGTTATTGACCGGTTCTTCTAGTGCGAAGAGTTAAGGAATGAAAAATCTGGGACAAGGAGATCATAATGAAGTTTCGGAAAATTCGTAAAGGTATAATGTTAACTGTCTTGGCGTCTGCTTTCGTCATGACCTCCGCCCTTGCCGGTGAATATATGAGTGTGGTTAAAGATGGCATCAATCTGCGTTCAGGCCCGGATACTAAAAAGGATGTTCTCTATCAATTACCTGCCGGATATCCGCTTGAAGTTGTTGAGCGAAAAGGCCAGTGGTTGAAAGTGAGCGACTTCGAAGGGGATAAAGGTTGGATACAGGAATCGATGGTCAATAAAACACCTCATGTCATCGTCAAAGTTAAAGAATGCAAAGTCCGTAGCGGTCCCAGCAACAAAGATAAAGTAGTAGGTAGCGGTGTTAGGGAGGTCATATTTACTAAGGTTGACCAGAAAGGTGATTGGATCAAAATTTCACATCCAGATCTTAGCGGTTGGATTCAGAAAGATCTTGTCTGGCCTTAAAATGCAATTGTCGAAGATGTGATCTCCTTTGAGCAATCTTGTGTAAAAGCAATGGGCTGCCTTCTACATCTGGCCTTAAGATACATTTATTGAGGTTTTGAATAACCCCACCATTAACCGGGAAAAATCGAGAAAACCTCATCTGTACCCCGTGTCGGGGTTGGGCTTCATTTAGCGAGGCCCACCTCATCTTATGATAAACATTGTTACTACTCTGAATTTTCCAACTTACTCCAATCTACGGTTTTGGGGCTATCCTGGCAACCACCCATGTTAAGGTTTTGACGAAGGGATAGTTTTCTTTGTCGAATTCTTTATATGCGCTATATCATTGATCTCTGAAACCTCTTGACTGCGCAAGCGTCAGTCCTCCTTTTGACTACCGGATCAATTCAATCTCATTTGAGAACACTTCCGATGGCATCTGAGAAAATGGTTTTTCGCAAAATACGATTTTCATTCTATATTTTCCGGCAGGTAGATCAAGCGGTAGAGATGTGTAGAGAAACCGGGACGATTTGTGGTCGCTGATCATGATGCAACCTAGATTGTTTTTGGTCTGTATTTCTATAGGGACGATTGGTTTCTCCACGTTGGTTGGGTTGTATAGAAGAGCTGTTGGGCGCACACCGAACCCGAATGTGCTTATTCCGGAGAGAGACAGTTTGATTGTTTCTTTAGGGGTATAGCGATCAAAATCAGTTGACAGAAAGATGTGTCGATTGTCATCTGGTTTTTCACTTTTGGTCCCAGATGTTGCCGCTTCCCAATAGCGGGGACGACCAGCGTCGAGGTGGATTGTCTTGCCCCCATAATGGCCCACCCCACAGCAGTCTTTTGCTCGCACCATCTCCCATAATTCTTTGCCATCGACCCCTTCAATCCAGAAATCTAGGGCCATTCCATCAATGTGAGCGCTTGTTTTAGCGGCATTGGCACCTCTTTCGCGAATCTTATTGTTGTAATCCGGACTGCGATACCCCGACTCAATAGTAATCATTTTGCCAGAAGCGACTTGATCGGAAAAATAACTGAGCATAAAAAGTAGTCTCGGGGAAATATGTTCACCTTTCTCTTCGGTTGGAAATCCGAAAACCCGGTCGACATCATCAAAACCCTTTTCATTGAACGATCCATCACGATTGAGCAGATGTATTCTGGCCTCTTTTTCATTACGCAGGTTTTTTAAATGAAGCGTTCCGCTTCCCATCAGAAAAAAGCGGTCTGAGGGCTGAATAGCCGCACAATGTCCGCAATGACACAATGCAACAATATTAAGATAAACTGCAATCACTGAGCCAAGGGCGAATCTGTTATTCATTTTGCGTCACTCGATTCCAGGTATGTATTCTGATAATTTTAAGGGTTTTTATGTCACCGATGTCTATTCCTACACGCTTTTCATAATCAACAGAAATAGTAGGTTGAAGTATATATAGGATACATTCTCTGGTAGAGAATAACCGCTGGTAAGAGGAATGGTGCAACTTATTGTTAAGTAATGCATCATTTATGTTGCACTTGGTCCGTTAAACAATGGACGGCAACGATAAAATCGATATGCGCATTGTCATGAAGAGGCTTTATTTATCTGTAATTCTGATATAATGTATCATTAAGGTCTTGGTTCTTTATCTTGGCACTCAAAATGCATTTCTTTGTTATGAATTTACACTAATACCTCAATACACCCAGGAACCGGTTGATGACAAAGAGGACAATCATGAGAATATGGTTTTTCCTGCTTCTGATCATAGCTATCTTTCTACCTCGTGATGCTTTGGCCCTGCAGGTACATGGAGAGCCCGAAGGATTGTATGTCCATCAGATGGCACATCTGTTCTATATTTTGGCGCTTGTATATTTTTTTTGGGATATCAGACGCACCGCTTTCACTGGCCGTGGCTGGCACTATCTTCAGCTGTTCTGTGTTCTGATGATATTTTGGAATCTGTTGGCATTCGGAGGTCATGCTGCTGGTGTTTTCATATATCCGGAAGAACTCTCTCAAACTGACTGTTATTTGCAAGTACGTTTGCTTGGTCCCTTTACTGTGCATAAATATCTTTATTATTTTGCCAGGTTGGACCATCTGATCTGCGTTCCCGGATTATTCTTTCTTTTTCTCGGTATTCGTTCTTTTTACAAGTCTGTAACTAAAACATCGGAAAGTGAAGTTATATGAACGATCTTTCCATGCTTCCTACAATTCTGATCGACATCTCTGGCTCCACAGCCAATATTGTTTTTTCATTTTTAGCTGCGAGGTATGCCTTCAAGCTGACTCGCTTCAATCCGAATAATTTTCTTTGGGGATACCTTTTTTATGTGACTATGGCGATTGCAGCATTCGCTGCATCTCGTGGGGTTGGCCATATCGTAAAGGAGTTATTATTTATCATAGGTAAAGGTGAATTGTGGGAACCTATAGCGCCATTTTCTGGTGGATTCAACACCCTGTTCATTATATCTGTCTCTGCAGTCATGATATTCTACCACAAAGGCGTGCAGGCCTATGAGACCATTGAGCAGGAGGCCGCAAAGCTTAAGCAATCCAAGGTACGCTTGGCCTACGCAGCCCGCGAGCTGAAAGAGCTCAATCTCAAACTTGAAGATAAGGTTGAGGAACGGACTGCTGAGTTGTCAAAATCAGAAAAAAAATTCCGTCATCTGTTCACGGCTTCCAAAGATATGGTGTTCTTTTCCGACAGCTATCAGGCCATCCTCGATATGAATATCTCGGGTTCGGAAATGTTGGGATATTCTCGATATGAGACCTCACGCCTTACCCTACAGGATATTTTTCGTCATGAGGGTGATGTTGTGGTCTATGCCAAGATGTTGGAGATTGATGGCTATATTCGAGACCTTGAAGCTGAATTCAAAAAAAAGGATGGTTCCACCATTTATGTTTTGATTTCGGCCACCGCCCTCTATGACGAGCAGGGGCATATGATTGGAAGTGAGGGTATTGCCAAAGATCTGACACGGTTGAAAACCATGATGGAACAGTTGGTTTCCAGTGAAAAGATGGCTTCGGTTGGCCAGATGGCTGCGGGCATTGCCCATGAGATCAACACCCCGCTGGGGATTATCCTGGGATATTCCCAATTAATGATGGATGATTTTGAAAGGGATTCTGAAACCTGCCAAAACCTGGAAGTGATCGAACGCCAGACCCAGATTAGCCGTAAGATAGTCGCCGACTTACTGAAATACTCGCGACAGTCCGGCAGCGCTCGGATACCCGTCAATCTCAACGAAATTATCGACGATGCCGTTGCCATCATTGAACACAGTTTCACTCTCAGCCACGTTAAGGTTGCCGTGTCGCTGGAAAAAAAACTGCCTTTCATTGTCGGGGATCCTGAAAAGTTGCGACAGGTGATCGTAAATCTGCTTAGCAACGCCCACCACGCCATGGAAGAGCAAGGGGGCGGGGAACTGTCGATCCGCACCCGATACGATACTGCAACATCCAAGGTTGTTGCCGAGATCCAGGACAATGGACACGGGATACCGGATTCGATCAAGGCGAGGATCTTCGACCCCTTTTTCACTACCAAGCCCGTTGGGAAAGGCACAGGGCTCGGCCTTTCAGTCTCCTACGGTATTATCCGTGAGCATGATGGCACCATTGAAATTGAGAGTCCTGTTCTGGGACCTGTGAATGAAGTGGTTTCTGGAGCATTGTTTCGGCTGGTTCTCCCGGTGAATCGGGAAACTGCGGCTGTACGAGAATAATTGTTTGTATAACGTTTTTTTAGGAGGAAGACATGGCTGAAATTCTCTCGTTGGATGACGTCCTTGATGCCACCGTGCTAGTCGGCAAGATCTTGCGCAAAAAGGGGCATGTCGTCCACACCTTCACCGAGGAAGATGAGGCTATTGCTTTTGTGCGGCAGCATCCTGTTGACTTGGCGATCCTTGATATCAAACTAAAAAAAATGAGCGGCATCGAGGTGCTGGCCCTGCTCAAGGAAGAAAATCCTGCCATGCGGGCAATCATGCTCACCGGCTTTCCCACGGTGGAAACCGCCCGGGAAGCCATCAGTCTAGGGGCCGATGAATACTGCGTCAAACCGATTGACAGGATTGAACTTGAAGAAAAGGTGGAGAAGGTCTTGAACGCTAGGCCACGGCCATAAAAGGATAGACGCCTAGTTTTTTTCAGCTGAATACGACAGAGAGAAGAAAAGAACGTGAATATCCCGCAGTCCCGTGAACAGCAATTTCTGGGTGTATACCAAAAAATTACTCGGTTGACTTCCATGGTGTTGGATCATCAGGAGGTGATGGAGACCATTGTGCGCAGTCTCCCCGAATTGTTGGCGATTGATGCCTGTACCATCAGGCTACTGGACCACTCCACCCGAACCCTAGTTCTTGGAGCGGCCCACGGAGTATCGCTTGAGTATCTCTCACGGGAAGTGATTGATACCGATGCAACTATGGCCATGGTCCAATCCGGATATCCTGTTTTCAGTACTCATGTCGACGAAGATCTTTCTCTACCGTTCCGCGATGCTGCGAACCGTGAGGGGATTAAAAGTGTTCTGACTCTGCCTATCATCTTTCAGGGCAAACTTACTGGTATCATGCGTCTGCTGATCAGAAACGAACGAAGCTTCACCTCCGAGGAGATTTCTTTTGCCATGGCTTTGGCGGAGCAGGTGGGGCTAGCCATCGCCCATGGCCGGATGTTCAAGGAAATGGAAACGCAACTCGATTTTCTTCGTGAGATTCAAGCTCTTTCCACGTTGGTCAATTCAACCTTGGACTTAGATCTTATTCTGCAGACTATGGTTGAACGGGTAGCTATTACCATGAGGGCCAAAGGGTGCACCCTACGGCTGCTCAATCCGGCGACCAATAAGCTGGAATTGGCTGCGGCCTTTGGTGTGTCCTCCAAGTACTTGCACCGGGGAGCGGTGGAAAACGAACGGAATATCCAGATGGTGCTCGCTGGCGAACCGGTGGCCATCTATGATTTGCATCATGACCAACGGGTTGATTATCAGCAGCAGATGGCGGATGAAGGCATTGTCTCACTTCTTGCGGTGCCCTTGACGGTCGATCAGGAGATCATCGGAGTGATGCGGATTCTCACGGATGTGCCCCGTGTGTTCTCCAGCATCGAGGTCCAATTTGCAGTCACCTTGGCTGAGGTCGGGGGTACAGCTATCCGTAATGCACGAAATTTTAGGAAGATTAATCTGCTGTTCGGGCAGATCGAAGAGCATGAGCGCTTTCTCAACGATATCATCAACAGTTTGCCACATCAGATGCTGGTTTTTGATCGGAACCGTCGGGTGGTTCTCGCCAATGAGGTGTTTTTGGTCGCGATGGGCGAGGAAGAATCTAATGTGCTGGGGATGGACTACGGCGATCTTTGCAGCAGTGGCGCCACAGGGACTATCTCTTGCCCGGTGGATCAGATTCTTCAGGACAGGAAAATGATGCCCTTGGTTCATGAGTACCGATCAGGTGATCAGAAGCACTGGTTTGAGCGGACAGCGTCACCTCTCTATGATTCTGATGGCCGAATCGAATATGTCATAGAGATTATCCGCGACATCACAAGCGAACATCTGCTGGCAGAGGAAAGAATCCAGAGCGGTAAATTGCAAGGCATAGTGGAACTTGCCGGAACAGTGGCCCATGAAATTAACAGCCCTCTCTTTGTAGCGCTGGGAACAGCACAATTGCTGGTTGAAGAGAACAAGACGTCCCCAATAGTCGATGAGTTGGGGATTATTATACGGAACTTGAAACAAATATGTGAATTGACTGAAAAGATGACATCTATGACCGGCTTTACCAACAGGGACTATGTGGGTGCGAGCAGGCTCTTGTCGTTTACAAACGAAAGTAAATGATGCCATCAATCAATATATGAGGTGGCAGACAATGCAAAATGGCAGAGGTGTATGTTCGGCAGGGGAGTGAACGGTATTTAGAAATCGTCGCCCAATTGTTTGGATGGTTAGGGCGGTGCGAATGTAACAATAAACTGGAGGTACTAAGTATGAAAAAGAAGACAGGCGCCTTGCCATGGCTGTTCTCGGCAATGGTTATGTTTTTCGGCGTGAATATGACCGCAGCCGCGGAACCCGGTGCAGCGGCAGGACTAGGGCAAGCTGTGGCAGGAGCGCTGTCCGCGCCAACCATCAGTATTGATAAAACAGAAATCAACAATGGCGGCGTTATCAAGGTTAGCGGTCAGGCACCTGCCGGTAAACCGATTTTTCTAGAAGTCTGGGCAGTTGAACATATGGTACGTGCCAACCGTTTCGATAGTGATTTCGACAAGGAATCCGGTAAGCGGCCCTATATCTTCTACAGCACCAGCGAGATGCCGGCCTATTACAAAACCTTTGTGGCCAAGGAACTGCAGCCGAAGATCGATGCAGCTAAAAAAGATGGCAAAAAATGGAGTTATTCAGCACTGCTCAAAGATTTGGGTGCTGATGTCGCCTATTCCGTTCCCGCTAAGGCCAAGATCGAACACTATCAGTCAACACTGATGGCCAGTGTTATCGGCAGTAGAGGCGATTTGCTTCCAGCTATGGATGAAAAGGAAACGAGAAAACGTTCCATGCAACTGGTCAAAGCCCGTTTCCAGAGCATTGACAAGGTGGTTGCAGCAGCTGTCGATGTTAAACCTGACGGCTCCTATACCGCAGACATTAAGATCAGTGATGGTTTGGCTCCGGGCAAGTACAAAATCGTGGCCGTTGTTGACAAGAAGGTGAAAAGTGAGGCCGCTACCTTTGAAAACAAGATCAGTTTCCCCACCATGTACCTGAGCAACGCGGGAACAAGCATGAACCTGATCTATCCCTTTGTATTGTCTCTGGCAGTATCCATTTTCGGAGTGCTCATGGGTGCGGGTGGCGGTTTCATCATGAATCCGCTCCTCTTGGCCTTGTTCCCGGTTTTGCCGCATACCATTGTCGCCGGAACCGTCACCCCCACTGTGCTCTTCTCGCAGGGCAGCGGCATCTTTAACTACTCCAAAATAAAATTTATCAGCTGGAAGCTCGGTAGCGGCATCGGTTGCGCCATGTTGCTAGGAGCGTTTATCGGGCCTAAACTGACTGAAATGATCACTCTGGATCAGTTCAAGTTTGCCTTTGGCTGGATTCTTCTAATTTTGGCTGCACTGATGCTCTGGCAGACGACGCCAGGGTATCTGGCGAAGAACAAGAAGGAGCAGTCGATTCTGAAAGAGTTCAAGAAACGTGCTGAAGAAACGGCTAAAGGGAAAAATTAAGGAATAGGTTAAGGAGGAATCCGATATGAAAGTAGATTTTTGGGGACAAGAATTTGAAGTCAATATGGTGGTCGGTTGTATCGGCGGTTTTTTGATTGCCGTTTTGTCATCAATGTTCGGGTTTGGCGGTGGTCCATTCATGGTGCCGCTCATGACGGTGGCTTTACGACTGCCAATGTATCTTGTGGTCGGTAGTTCCCTGTTGGCGATTTTTTTCAGTACCACGGTCAGTACGATGCGCCATTATCAGTTTGGCAATTTTGACCTGATTTTTTTCCTGGCTATGTTTCCGGCTGCCCTGCTCGGTGGCTACATCGGGCCGCAGATTGCCAAACGGGTCAGCCCGTTAGTAGTGAAACGTGTTGCTTGCTTCGGGTTGGTTGTGCTGGCTCTTAACCTGCTTGGGGTGTATTAATGATGGAGGATTGATCAGACGGAATTGCCGTCTGATCAGTCCTATCCTGCGCGCCCGACGTTGATACTGAACAGGTGTTGTTGACCCGTGTTCACCGGCCAGGTCCGTTTGCTCTCAGGGTGGTGGGACTGAAAAAAGTGATTTGAACCGTCCCCCCAGATCTTCATACAAAAAGGAATGAACATGAAAGAGACAAAATACAGTATCTGCGGGATGTGCGCTGTTCGCTGTCCGATAGCAGTGCAGGTTGAAGGCGGCAAGCCGGTCTGGATCGAAGGCAACAGCCATGACGGCAGTATGGGCCGGAGCCTTTGCGCCAAAGGTGGTGCCGCTTTTTCCCAGCGATTGGATCGCCAACGACCTCTAACTCCCCTTCTGCGAATGGGCGAACGTGGCGAAGGGCAATGGCGGGAAGCCTCCTGGGATGAGGCCTATGAATACATCACCAGCCGGCTCAAACCTATCCTCGCCGAGCATGGCGGCCGTGCCATCATGTTTTCCGATCGAGGCGGTCCCTTTGCCGACCTGCGTCAGGCCTTTGTTAAATCCCTGGGGTCGCCCAACTATATCAATCATGACTGCACCTGCGGCCGCAATGTCCATCACGCCTCCAAATCAGTTTATGGCTTGGGGCGTAAAGATTTTGCTTACGATTACGAAAATACGCGCCATTTGGTGCTCTTTGGTCGCAACATCACCGAATCATTAAAGGTGAAAGAGGTTAAAAGTTTCCTCAAAGGAATCAAGAACGGGGCACATGTTACCTATATCGACCCTCGTGCCTCTGTTACTGCTGGCAAGGCCAGCCGCTTCTGGCAGATTAAGCCAGGCACCGACTATGCCTTGCTGCTAGGGATTGCCCATTGCCTGATTAACAACCAGTGGTACGACCAGGATTTCGTTGCCCGCTATGTTACCGGCCTCCCGGAATTCAAAAGCTTCCTCCAACCCTATACCCCGGAGTGGGCAGCGGCTGAGACCGGCATCCCAGCCGAAGAGATCCTGGCCTTTTGCCGGGAGATCAACGAAGACCGGCCCAAGGTTATCTTTCATCCGGGTTGGATGCTCGCCCGGTATCGCGATTCCTTTTACGCCTCCCGGATCATCCATATCCTTAACGCCCTCATGGGCAGCATAGAACAGCCCGGCGGGTTGTTCTATCCCAAAGGCCCCAAGGATGCGGGAAAGAAGAGCCTCAAAAGCCTGGCCGCCCTGGTTCCGGCGGTGACTGAAGAGCGGGCGGACGGTTGCGGTACCCGCTATCCCCAATGGGACAAAGGTGCCGGCATGCTCCAGACTGCTTATGCCGCCATTGATTCCGCTATCCCCTATCCGGTCAAGGCGTATTTCATCCATCGCCACAATCCGCTCATTGCTATGCCGGACCCCAAGGAGCAGCAACGCATCCTTGATAAGCTTGACCTGATTGTGGCGACTGATATCAATTTCAGCGAATCAGCCTGGTTTGCCGACGTCATTTTGCCGGAAAGCACCTTTCTTGAACGGGATGATATCCTGCGCACGGAAAAGGGGCTTAAGCCTGGCTTCGGTCGCCGACAGCAGTGCATCAAACCCTTGAACAACACCAAAGCCGGCTGGGAGATCTATCTTGAACTGGCGAAACGTCTGGGCAAGGGAGACTTTTTCCCCTTCCAGTCCATCGAGGATATCTGGCAGTATCAGTTACAGGACACTGGGCTGAACCTTGCCGACTTTGATGCCAAGGGTTTTGTTAAGTTGAGCGACAAGGCCATCTGGTTTGACCGTGATCAACTCAAATTCGGCACTGAATCGGGTAAGATCGAGCTCGTCAATAGCAAATGGGAGGCTATGGGCGTGGCCTCGTTGCCGCCTTATGTTGCTCCCGTAGCGCCGCCTGTGGGTAGTTTTCGTCTCTTGTTTGGTCGTTGCGGTTACCAGGCTCATGGTCAACATCACAACAATCCGATCCTCTCAGAGTTGTTGGATGCAAACCGGCTGTGGATCAATACTGCCGCCGCCGAGCAACTGGGTATCAAGGATGGCGACCAGGTGGTGGTTGCCAACAGTGATGCGCAAGGAATCATAGCCGCCCGGGTTACCGATTTGATTCATCCTCAGGCGGTATTCATGCTTCATGGTTTCGGCACCGATATCCCTGCGCAAAAGCGTTCCCTGGGTAAGGGGCTCGCTGACCAAATATTCATGGGGGGCAAGCTCAAAGAGTGGGACAAGGCTGGAGGCGGCCTTAATCTCGCGGAAAGTTTTGTTACCGTCACCCCAGCTGCATCTGAGGAGAAGAGAAAATGAGTAAATATATCGTTACCCAGGATGTGGTCAATTGTATCGGTTGTAGGGCCTGCGAGGTCCATTGCAAAGACAAGAATACCTGTGGGCCTGGTATTTTTTATTGCCGCATGATCGAGGAAAGCTCGATTGCAGGTAAGGTGCCGATTATCAATTTTACGTATCATTCCTGCTTTCATTGCGAACAACCCCAATGTGTCGATGTTTGTCCCACCGGGGCCATGCAGCGGCGCGATCAGGACGGTATTGTCTTTGTCGAAGTCGAGGAATGTATCGGGTGCGAGGCATGCATCGCAGCCTGCCCTTGGTCCGTGCCGCAAATGAATTCCGAGACCGGTAAGGTGGGTAAGTGCGATCTTTGCATGGATCGGATTGATGAAGGATTGGAACCGGCTTGCGTCACCAAGTGTACTACTGGCTGCCTGACCTTCACCTCCCAGGTGGCTACTTCTGAGAGATCCTGAGGTAGACGTTTACCGAAAGGTTGCGGATCAGCCGAAGCAGGGGGATGCTACGATCGCAACTTTTCTCTGCCAAGAAAGATGAACACCTTACTCCTACTTCTCTTAGGTAGAGCGCTTTTGAGAGATGGCCCAGCGTTCCGGGCGTTTTCTCAGGTTGAACAGAATTATAGATATCAGGATATCACTTCCTCTTAATTGCTATCCAATACCTTCCGAATTTTGGCGGCCAGTGCTGAGTGGGAAAATGGTTTTTGGATGAAATGTACCCCCTCGTCCAGCACACCCTGGTGAGCGATGATATCGGCAGTATAACCTGACATGAAGAGGCGTTTCACCAACGGCTGATGTATCTGAAGTCGTTCGGCCAGGTCCCGTCCGTTCATCTCGGGCATGATGACATCAGTCAGCAGCAGATCGATCTTTTGATCATGCACTTTGACCATGCGGACGGCCTCGCTCGGAGTGCTTGCGGCAAGCACGGTGTAGCCGAGTTCTTGGAGAATCGTCACGCTCATTTCCAGGATTGTTGGCTCATCTTCCACCACAAGGATGGTTTCGTGGCCCCGCGCAACAGGTACCACGGCACCTCCTATCCACGTCGGCTCAGCCTTCCCTACGTACCGGGGCAGGTAGATCGCGAAGACTGCCCCTTGTCCGGGCTCGCTGTAAACATTGATAAAGCCTTTGTTCTGCTTAACGGCACCGTACACTGTGGCCAGACCCAGACCCGTCCCTTTGCCGATACCCTTGGTTGTGAAAAATGGTTCGAAGATGCTGGCCAGCATCTGTTTATCCATGCCGCAACCATCATCGCTCACCGCAATCCGGACATACTCTCCAGGCGTAAAGCCGGCATGAGTGGCACAGTATTCCTCGTCAAAGGTTTTGTTTCCTGTCTCCACGATGATTTTGCCGACCCCGTCGATTGCATCCCGCGCATTGACGCAGAGATTGGCCAAAATCTGATCTATCTGAGAAGGATCTGCCTTGATGGACCACAATCCGCTTTCAGGCATCCAGGCGAGATTGATATCCTCACCGATGAGCCGACGAAGCATGGTGAGCATATTTTCAACGGTTTCGTTCAGATCGAGCACTTTGAGGGTGATGGGCTGCTTGCGAGCAAAGGCGAGCAGTTGCCGTGTCAAATCAGCCGAACGCTGGACAATATCCCGGATCGCATTAAAACGATGAAAATAGGGGTTGTCCGGTTTCATGCTCATTATGGCCAGGTCTGCATGCCCCTGGATGACAGTGAGCATATTGTTGAAGTCATGGGCAATACCGCCAGCTAAGCGAGCAACGGACTCAAGTTTCTGGGATTGTTGCAGCTGAGCTGTCAGTATTTCATGTTCTTCTTCAGCCTGTTTGCGCTCAGTGATGTCGATGTGGGTTCCGACCAGCCGCAATGCTTGCCCATTCTCACCTCGCTTGACAACCTTTCCTCTGCTCTGGAGCCATTTCCAATTCCCACTGCTTGTTTGCATGCGGTATTCAATGAGGAAAGATTCGCATCGAGCTTCAATGCAATCATTATTCGCGGCAAACACAGCTGCTCGGTCATCGGGATGGATCAGCTCCGTCCATGCCTCGGTGGTTGGCGGGAGCCTCTCGGCATCATAACCCAGCATTGTCCAATAGCTTGGACTGTAATAAACATCTCCCGATGCAATGTTCCAATCCCATAACCCATCTTTGGTTGCTTCCATTGCCATACGGAATCGTTCTTCACTCTCCAGCAGGGCCTTCTCAGTATGCTTGCGCTCCGTAATCGAACGCGCTTGTTGGATATTTTGATGCGCAGTTTCAGACAATTGATTCGCTAGGGTAAAGAGGGCTTGAGCAATATGGCCAAAGCGTTTGTGCGACATGGAAGGCACTTCGTGAAATGCTTTTATGAAGGCTGTTTCATCCGCACCAATTGCCCGGGCATAAGCCCGCATGCTCTCTTCGTTTTGGGTGTCATCTCTCACTTGGCCGATCAGCCAGTTGGCGATGTGATGACCGCCGACAGTGATGCTGGCTCCGGCATCCCATAATCCTCCGCTGAGGCAAGGCTGCACAATAGGACCGTTGGGATGATAGCGTCCGATAGCCGCATCAGATTTAAAACAGTTAGAACAACCTTGTTCGGTTTTACGGATAATTTCGCTGCACAGGTGGGTAAAATTGCTCGGAGCCGTAATCGGAATTCCGTTGGGATGCGTGATAATGGAAGCTACTCCGGTTGCTGCAGCAAACTCATCCTGGATTCGTTGAATGACTGCCGGATCGAACAGATCCTCGAAGGTAATGCCATTGCTCTGGGTAAGTGGACTGGTAAGAGCCATCAAACGCTTTTCGAGGACTTCCTCCATGCGTTTGTATTCAGTAATGTCACGAAATTCAGCTAACCGAACCGTTCGTCCTTTATAAGGGATACTGGTACCTCGAATGCTGACAGGATATCTCGTGCCATCTTTGCGGAGTCCAATAATTTCATAGGGCTGTTCATAGCTGCGCTGAATATTTTGTAATACTATATGGCGAGATTCTGGTGCCGTGAGCATGAGCCCATCTATGCCGATGAGCTCGTCAAGGGGGTAACCGGTCTGGTCTGAAAGGCCCTGATTGCAGTCCAAAATAATTCTTTGGTCATGGATCAGAATGCCGCCAAAAGACGCATTGTAAATTGCTCTAAACTTCTCTTCACTCTCCCGCAAAGCCTCTTTTGTCTGGCGATGCTCGGTGATGTCTTGAAATATACAGTGGGTCTGTTGGAAGCACCCCTCGGAATCCCTGCCAATTTTACAATGAAAGGAAACAAGGATAGTGGAGCCATCCTTTTTGATCATCTCGAACTCAATGCCGACAATCTCTCCTGATTCATTTAACTTTCTGAAATTATGCATGAAATTATCTGTCGGGCCTGGGTGCAAAAACTCCCTGAAATTTTTGCCAAGGACCTCTTCTCTGGTATAACCGAGAGTCACCAGCCAGGTCTCGTTGACCTCAATGAGGCAGCCGTCATGATTGAATGACTGGTAGGCAAGCGGTGCACGTTCATAGAGTTGCACCAGGCTTTCATAGTCATCTTTGATCTGGGCTTCTCGAGCTTCCAGTTCAGCAACCAGTGTTTTGAGGAACGTCAACTTAGTGGATTCGGAACCTGCATGATCATCCATAAGCTACTCCCAACAGATCTGTTTATCCGGGAAAAACGATTGATTGTGACATTATAGATAATTCTTTAATCGGGCACCGTTGCCTTGTTTGTTATCTGAATTGGTCGGTCAGCGATGCCTATAAATTATGTTGGTGAAATTTATATCTTTGAAGGCAAATTAAAGATCCATCCAATTTAAAGGTAGCATCTTATTGAACCGAAGAAAACACATTGTCTCAGTATTGGAATTCATTTATGGTTTTGTTGAAATGGAAACTTATTGTTTCTCAACTTGCAAGGAGGACATACAATGATAAAAAGATTTTGTTGCGGTCATCGTACGTTAGCCGCAATGATCGCAGTAATTGCATTCAGCGCTTTCTTTGGCGTTAATAGTGCATCTGCCGCAGACCCCGTAAGTGCGAGAAAAGATATAAAGCAAATGGGAATCGAGTACACTGAGCGGCAGTTTGCGACATCTGCCGGGGCGGGCGACATGACGGCTGTCATGCTTTTTCTCGATGCCGGAATGGACGTGAACGCCGGAGGAGGAGCCGCTCTTGGATTATCGGCCGGAAGAGGTCAGGTCGAAATGGTAAAATTTTTACTGTCAAAGGGCGCTAAGCCAACATCCAATTCATTACAGTATGCTCGCACACGAGGATACAAGGATATAGAAAAAATGCTTGTTGAAGCTGGGGCGAAAGAATAACCAGCCCAATTCAGTATAGTATTATCTGTAGTAGTTACGACTTGATCTGACAGTTGCCAGTTTTTTACTGGTGTCT